>USIA01000068.1 GCA_900554535.1 uncultured Oscillospiraceae bacterium
GGCCGGCTCGGCGCGATGCTGGCTGCCCAGTCGATGCTGGATTGCAAAATTCTCGGCAAATAACTTGCGCTTTCGCGTACTTTTTGGTATGATAGACAGGCAGTCGCTCAGACTGCCTTTTATGCGGGTATGGTGGAATTGGCAGACACGCCAGATTTAGGTTCTGGTGCGCAAGCGTGCAGGTTCAAATCCTGTTACCCGCACCATGGCGAGTGTTCTTATAGCATTTGAAACGCTGTAAGAACACTCGTTTTTTTATTGTTTTCATCCGGCGATGGTGGATGGGGCGTAGTTGACGACTACGCCCTTTCTTGTATTTACGGACACCTCCGGGGCGGGTAGCGGGATGAGGTCGGGGATCTCGATGGCACCCACGCAGTTGTAGTGGATACGGAGCCGTTGCTCCCACACTCCGTCTACCTTCTCAGCGTTGAATACCTCGATCTTCTCGATGAGTTCGTTGAGCATCCGGGGCGTCAGCTTGCGGGCGCGAGTGTATTTGCGGACCAGAGAGATGAACATATCCGTGGTCATGGATTGGCTGTTCTGCTTGTCGATCTCAGCGCGGAGCGCCTTGATCTTCTCCGCCAGTTCCTTTTGCTCCTCCTCGTACCGCCTCGACATACGGGCAAAGCGGTCATCCGAGAGCCTGCCAGAGACATTGTCCTCGTAGATCCGCTCAAACAGGCCGTCCAGCTCCTCATCGCGGGCTTGCAGGGCTTTCAGCTCCTTCTCCTTCAGCTTTCGGCCAGTGGCCTCTGCCTGCTGGGAATGGCCGATCACGGCCTTCACAAACTCATCCTCAAACTGACTGGCAAACTTGGTCAGCCGCCGGATCTCGCCCAGCACCACCTGCTCCAGGAAGTCCACGCGAACATAATGGGTGGAAGTGCAGCTCCCACGGTTGCCCTTGTAGTTGGAGCAGTTGAAATACTTGATGTCGGGGTTGCCCTGATTGAAATGAAAGTGCAGGTTGTGTCCGCAATCAGCGCAGACCAGCAGGCCGGAAAACATATTGCGTTCCCCTTCGTGGGTACGGCGCTTGCGGATCTTGCCGCGCTTCTGCTGGACCTGCTCAAAGACCGCCCGCTCAATGATAGGTTCGTGGACGTCCTTAAAGATAACCCAGTTCTCCCGGTCATTTTCAATCCGCTTTTTGTTCTTGTACGACTTGGAGTAGGTTTTGAAATTAAGGATGTCGCCGCAATACTCTTGCAAAGACAGTATTTTGGTAACACTGGAGCTGTTCCACTTTGTCGGAGCCTGCTCCTTTCCTTTGCCGGGCCGTTTAATGCCTTTTTTGAGCCAGTAGGCGCGGGGCGTCAGGATACCGTCTTGTTCAAGACTTGCTGCAATCTGCTCTGTTCCATAACCATCCAAGGTCATACGATAAATCCGACGAACCACCTGGGCGGCCTCCTCATCCACAATCCACCGTTTGGGATTGTCAGGGTCCTTGATATAGCCGTAGGGAGGCTGCCCCATCGGCTCGCCCGCATTGCCCTTGATCTTATTGCTGATCCGGCGCTTCTTGCTGATGTCACGGGCGTACCACTCATTGAACAGGTTGCGGATGGGCGCCAGCTCATTCTCGCCTTCGGCGGTGTCGATGTTGTCCGAAACCGCCACCAGGCGAATATCGTGCTCCGGGAAAAACTCCTCGGTCAGCCGCCCCACCTCAATGTAGTTGCGGCCCAGCCGGGACAGATCCTTCACAAACACGGCAGCAGCCTTGCCGGCGGCAAGCTGCTCCATCATGTCGTTGAAACCGGGGCGGTCCATCGTGACGCCAGAGATACCGTCGTCCAGGAAGTGGACCAGGTTGGTGTATCCTTTTTCCTTCGCCACCTTGGTCAGCAATTTCTTTTGGTTGCCGATGCTGTAACTCTCGCCCTCCAGGTTGTCATCGCGGGAAAGCCGCTCATAGAGGAACGCGGTCACATCACGGGATTTACGGTTGTTCGACTGTCTCATTCAGTCCTCCTTCCTCCGGGACAGCCGAATAGCAAATATAACTTGTCTATGTTCATTATACCGCCATCCGCCGTCCCTGTCAGCCGGGTCCGGGAGATTTACTTTGCTTCGCTCTCGGACTTCATCAGCCGCAGAAGGATGCTGCCCAGGGTGTCCGGGCCATCTTGCCGAAAAACAGGTTCAACGACAAATGACCTATTGCCGAAGCGATAGGTCGTCTTTTCATCTAATGATTTATTGGATGTGCCGGTCTTGCCGACAGCAGTTTTTTCTTGCATAGAATGCCCCCCTTTCGCAAGAAAGATCCATACGAAAGAGGCAGAAAACGGATGGCTGCTGGCACAGCTCCACGGGAATTTCACCCCGGCCCATGCTGATGGGTGCGGCGCACGATGCTTTGCGGGCGTCCAATGCGCGAGTCTCATTATCCTGCCTGCATATCATCGCCCACAGGCTGCCACACCTGTTTTACGGCCCGGTTTTGTCGCTCTCCTGTTTAGCAGGGGTCCCGTCCTGCGGACTTGCAACAGGGTCATGGCGCACCGGCCGACCGGCTCCACGCAGACAGATCGTATCCGTCTGCCTTATGCTGCGCCGGAGGCCTCCCGCCGGGCTTTCTTTGTCAAGGAGCTATAACGGGACGCCGCGTGGAAAGGGGAACACGCAGCGCCCGGCCCTGGATCAGCTCAGGTCAAAATCCAGGATGGAAATAATCAGCTTTGCTTCCAGCCGACCGCGCAGATCTTCGTCCACCTGGGGACGGGGATAGCCGTCAGGGCCATAGCTCGTCCGTGTAGACAGCGCGGCGATGTAGCCGGAGTAATGCCGGACTACCCGGTTCACCGCTTCGGGGTCGCCTCCGACAGCGGCGGCGATCACCGGGTAAGGGATCAGCGATGCCCGCGTGCACGCAGATTTAGTCATCCGCTTCACCTCCCATCAGCTCCTTCAGCAGCCGATAGGCTTTATGCCTGCGGGTATTGACCGTCCGGCGGGGCATGTCCATGTACTTGGCGATCTGTGCGTCGGTCATTCGCAGGAACCAGTGCATCATAAAGATTTCCCGGTCCTCCTGGGACAGCCCCAGAAGCGCCTCGGCCAGCCCGTCGTCCTCGATCAGGATTACGGCCCCTCCCACAGGGAAGGTCGTGTATTCCCACGGGTAGCGGTCATATACCGCAAGCTGGGCCATTTCTGCCTCGGACAGTTCTTCCAAAGATGTGAAACGCTTCTGGCGGCGGCTGATCTGGCGATAGCCGTTGCACGCCTCGCATTTCAGCACCTTCTTACAGTAGCTGTCAAAGGCGTACTGCTTGTGCTCGTAGTGGCGGTCAGGTTTCAAGTTCTCACCTCCCTTCGTGCCGGGAGGCAGTTCTTTTCTTCCCCTTTCGCTCACTACTCGTTCACGAGTGGTCCGGTTTGGCCGGTTTTCGGGATCTATCTGAAAAAAATTTTTGCCGCTCATAGATAAGCTCCTTTCGTTTCGTTCAGGTTGACAGGCCGGAACGAAACGGGGCGGGGAGCGGCAGCCCACGCCCAGGCGCAGGCGGTCAAAGGGACGTGCCTTATGGGATATGAGCCGCAGTATATAAAAAACGAGCCACAACTCACTTCCATGAGCGCGGCTCGTTGCTACGTTATAGGAATATTCTTCGTAGTGGCATGGGCGTCCGCCGCATAAGCGGTAAACCCCGCCTTATTTTGACCTCCTTTGTGTTGGCGCTCTCATCCATATCTCCCTTTACTCCGAAATATGGGTTATAACTCACCTTTCATGAGTTCTATGGTTATTTATATGAGCGGAAGCACACCCTACAATGATGTAGAGGTGATGTGTAGTGAACAATCCGCTGGATCTATTTGCATGGAAGGTGCGGTCAGAACGGAAGCGGCAGCATCTGACGCAAAAGCAGTTAGCTGAACGCCTCGGTATGAACCCCCGCACGATCATAGATTTGGAGACTGGCAAGAGTAATCCGAAATTTGAGACGGTGGTCCTTGTCGCCAAAGAACTGAATATCAGCGTGGACGCCGCCATCTTCCCGGAAATGGTAAATCAGACAGTCTCGAAAACAGTCGTAGACTTTTTTGCCGGGAAAAGCGAAGCAGAAATCGAAAAATTTATCGCGCTCTGCAAACAGGCGGAAGCCTTCCAGAAAGACGAGTAACGCGGTCGGGTTCGATGTGCCCGGCCGCGTTACTGTTTCACCCGTTTGCCATGCGGGCAGATTATTCATTTTTTGTTTTATAGGCATCGCGCAGACGCTCGAAGGACTCCTGGCTGATGACATGCTCCATCCGGCAGGCGTCCCTTTCCGCCGTTTCCGGGTCTACGCCGGCCTCGATCAGCCGGTCGGTAAAGAAGCGGTGCTTTTCGTAGATCTGCTCCGCCACTTCCCGGCCCACATCGGTCAGATGCAGGAAATAGTCGCTGTCCATTGTCAGGAAGCCCCCTTCACGCAGGGTCGCCACCGCATGGCACACGCTGGGCTTTGACACCTCCATATGCCGGGCTACATCCACGGAGCGCACCATGCCCTTTTTCTTTTGTAGAACAAGGATAGCCTCCAGATAGTCCTCCCCGGACGCATGAAGTCCCATAGCTTCTCCTTTCAAGACTGTTGCATCATACCGAATACTATCAAATCACTTCTGTTACATGTCCATCAGTAATTCGGATGACTCTATCGCAGCATAAGGCAATCAGCTCAGGATCATGGGTCGACACAAATATTGTCTTACCATCAATTGCTAACTTCTTCAAAAGGTCTGCTACCTCACACATATGGCGGTAATCTAACCCGGATGTTGGTTCGTCAAAAAGTAAAATTTGCGCCTTTGCCGCAATAGCTGATGCAATCGCTACTCGTTGCTTCTGTCCTCCCGATAACGCCATGGGGTGCTTTTCTTTGTATTCATCCAAGTCAAGGCTCATCAAAATTTTTTCAGCTTCATTTTCATCTGGATGCTCCATTGACAATAACACCTCGGATAAGACGCTGTTCGTAAATAGCTGGTGATTAACGTCTTGCATCACCATGTAGCAAACCTTTGTTAATTGACGCCCACGGTAAATTTTCCCTGAAACTTTCAAAGTGCCTATGCAAGTTTTTTCCAATCCGCATAAGCATCGTAGGAAAGTGGATTTCCCTGATCCGTTATTTCCAATCACTCCCACGATGTTTCCTTGGTGGATTTTAAGGCTTGGTATCCTTAAATCACAGATTTCTTCATCTTCTGGAGTGATTTTTTTCTTTATGAAAAGATATTTTGGGGGCGTATAAGTAAAATAAAAATTGGAAAGCTCCAGCACTTCGCTACTATCATCTAGTACGGGCTGAATGTCTCTGCTTATAGGCCCCGTATCTGCCGGAATTGAATCATTAGAAAACTGCTGTATGTAACGTTCTTCCAGCAACACAGGACGTAACTCATAGGCTTTTAGTTCGTTCTCTGTAAGTGCGAAAAATTCATCCTTCGTCCACTGTTTGATAATACAGCCCTTTTCCATATATACAGCTCTGTCAATAACATCTTTTAGATACCATAAACGATGTTCAGAAATAATAATTGTCTTTCCTTGAGACTTCCAAAGCTGCATAGAAACACGCAAATCACGAATTGCTGCCCAGTCTAAATTTGACGAAGGTTCATCTAAAATGATAATATTTGGCAAAAGCGCCGCTACGGATGCACAAGCGATTTTTTGCTTTTCGCCACCGGATAGATCGAAAAGGCTACGTTCCAAAAGTCCCTTTAGATTTAATTCCCGGACAACTTGCTCCTTTCTGGAAAGGATTTCTCCCTTCTCTAGGCCAATATTTTCGGGGCCAAATACTATTTCTCCGTCTGTGTCTACAGAAAAGAATTGACTGCGGGGATTTTGAAAAACTGAGCCAACAATTCCGGCCAGATTATAAAGTTCTTGTTGTTTGATCTCCAAGTTATTTACATAAACTTCCCCAGATAATTCTCCTTTGAAGAAATGGGGAATGAGGCCATTGATTAACCGAGTTACAGTAGTCTTTCCACAACCCGAAGCGCCGCATAAAAGAACGCACTCTCCATCCGCAACAGATAGATTGAAATTATTAAGGCCCGCTTGATCTAATCCAGCATAACGAAAATTCACATTTTTTATTTCAATCATACCAATCCATTCGCTCCCGAAAGATAAATATATAAAATCGCCAATGCAAGAGTCACCACAACTACCACATAATCCATGCCATGGAAACCAATCTCACAAACATTCGTTCTTTTTACCGGAGCACCAAGCCCCCTGGTAACGGCTGCTGCTGACAACTCATCCCCTATGTTAATACAAGAAAAGAGCAGAGGGACTAGACGGTATTCAATCATTTTAGTAACTCTGCCTCCGCCCAAGGCGATTCCTCTCATGCGCATAGCGTCGCGGATTGCCCGATACTCTTCTGATAATGTAGGGAAAAATCGCATCATCACTGCAATAGAAATTGTGAGCCCTTGGGGTAAATGCATACGGTTCATAGCGGCCATAAATTCACTGATTTTTGTTGTTGAAATGCAGTACCAAACCATAATCATCGTAGGGGCAAATTGTGTAATCATAAAGCACAGGAATAAAATCAGCATACCGGCTACGCCTCCGATGTTGTCCTGTGCAACCTCTGTAAGCCATGTTGCAAAGATAAAAAGAACGGTAAATCGTGCGCCGATATGGGGTTTCCCTTCTAGGCAGACCAGTATCACAGGGATATAGGTCATGATGGCCCGGACCACATAGGCCGGGCCATCTGTTACATCGATCATCACAACAACAGAAAATAAGATCAGCAAAATTAGTTTTGTCCGAGGATCAAAATGGAACCGGATATTATATGCCTTTCTTTTTTCCATTTATACAATTCCAGCCTTTTCAAAATTTTTCCGCACAACTGCTTTTCCAATGAAAGCGCCAATCACCCCGCACACAAAGCAAAGCAAAATAATAACTGGATATGTAGCAGGAGTTACAAGCGTAAACAAAGTGTCTACAAAAGCAGCATCATATCCTCCCTCAAGTAGACTCTGTTGATATGAATCCGCTGTAAAAACAAGTGGGAGGTAACTCGCACTGACCCAAAGATTAAATACACCGCAACTAATAACGGTTTTCTTCCAACTTTTATACTTCCCGGACTTGGCAATCAAATCTGCGATTATACCTGACACAATGCAAATCGGTGCGCCGAGGAAACCCATG
This sequence comes from uncultured Oscillospiraceae bacterium, assembly GCA_900554535.1. Taxonomy (GTDB): domain Bacteria; phylum Bacillota; class Clostridia; order Oscillospirales; family Acutalibacteraceae; genus Caproicibacterium. The sequence continues at coordinate 7,199 of USIA01000068.1, forward strand.
CCAAAGATAAACAGCAAAATTGCAACAATGATAGACGTAATAGTAAGCATCCCGAATTTTTCAATTCTTGCGTAATAAAGCATCATTGGAATGCCCGTAGCGATTGGAATGAGCACCGAGTAACCGGCAACTATAAACGGGGACAGAAAGCCGAGATACATAATAATCATCTGAACAACCCACAAAATTGCGGTAAAGATGCCAATAGTAATGAAGTCTCGCGCTTTTAGTTTCTTTTCGTTCACGGAAATAACCCTCCTTCTGTTTCTCTGTGGTTAGACATCGCTAACCGAGATTTATCATACCACATTTAATTCGCCATATGTTGACCGAAAAGTTAAGTTACATACCAATCGGACTATGAGTTTTCCGATACTCAGAAGGGGGACAGCCCATTATAGACTTAAACGCTGCTGCAAATTTCCCTGTAGCTCCATAACCCACATGATTTGCAATCCAGCCTATACTATGTCCCCCCTCGCAAAGCAACTTTGCTGCGCGCTGGATTCGATACTGTTTTAGATAAGCATAAGGAGTCTGTCCATAAATGTCACGAAAACAATTTTTTAGCGAGGATAAACTAATAGCATGTTCTGCGGCCAATTCTTCAAGAGTAAAATGTGTTTGATATTCCTGTGTCATCTTTTCTTTAATCGCTTTTACGGCGTCCACAGTAAACCGAGGATAGTATCGCTGTGCTCTCTTGGACTCCAGCACCCGGTCACTTCCAAGAAACAACAGCAACTCCAATGTCTTAATTTTGAAATAGCTAATTTTTATTTGTGGATCAACATCATACAAGTCTGAAAAAATATGAGAAATTGACGGATTAGACGGAAGGAAAAAACAATCCGTTCCAAGGTGCAATTTTTGGCATAGTGCCTTTAGGTCGATCTCTACGCCATTCATTGCGTGAGCTAAAGCATAAGGCGCTCGTTCCATGTCCAGAAATAACCCTATGCCTTCGTAATAACCAAGAGGAAATCTGGCGTTTTTTGGCGTATGGTGAAACATATTTACGCAGAGGTCGCCTTCTCCGATAAAGGAGCAGGTTCCATCTGAAAACTCACATTCGTGCCGCCCGCGAATACAATAATTGATTTCCATAATATTCGATTTGCTGTCTTGACTTGGTAATGATTGTGTTGTCTGTAAATCATTAAAACAAATTTGTACCCCCGAAAATATATCATAGCAAGTCATAGCCCCCGTTGCAGATGGGATCTTATAAACACTCTTGATACCATCATTAGAACAGAAGTGCAAATTTTCATGGGGAACGCTCTTAATTGTTTCTCCTAAGAAGTCCGATAATTGATTTTTATTTTCCATGAGTCCACCTATAATGTGCATCTATATTTTGGTGTTTCTGTTTTATTGGGCACATATCAGTTTAAGGAAAAACTACATATTGACGAATTACTATCGAGAACACATTAGCCGAAGAAAACGGCCCGGATATACATTGAGAGGGCGGTCCGCAGTTTCAATCACAAAACTGCAGACCGCCTGTGATCCCTATTCGTTTATGTCAGAGAATCACGCCCCTGTGCCGTTCAGCCGCCACTGGGCGCTCTCATTCTGCAGTTCCACCATGCGGCGGTAGAGG
>USIA01000069.1 GCA_900554535.1 uncultured Oscillospiraceae bacterium
CCGCTGGCGGAATTTCCGCCGCAGGCTGTGACGCCAAGCGCAATGGCACCGGTCAGTACGAGTGCGGCTGTTCCGCGCAAAAACTTTTTAAACTGCATTTGTAGCTCTCTCCTTCATCACATTAGGTTGTTGGTTGTTGCGGCCGGGTTGTTCGGCCTTTGCTTTCCTTTTATGGGTAATCAACGCGACAATGCCCTTGACCACAAGGTTTGTAACCAGAATCAACAGGGACAGCGCGAAGATGTCGTCAAATTTGCCCAGATGTTGCAGAGATGAAATCTTGGTCGTCATGACCATCGTGTACGGCCCGGTCAGGAACACAACCGCACTGATGGTGACCATGGCATTGACAAAGTAATAGCCGAACACCTGTAGAATTGTGGGCGCGGCATTGGGCGTGACAATGCGTGCAATGGTTTTTAGCCAGTTGTCGCCCATCAACCTGGCCGTCGTTTCCCAAGACGCATTCATCTTGGACAGCGAATCTTTCATCATCTGATAGGGCGTTGCAAAGTAATGGACGATGTTGCAAATAACCAGGATGGCGAACGTACTCTGCAACGGCCCACCAGTAAAGGCGAAGAGGAAGCCGATGCCCAGCACCATGCCTGGCACAGTGTTGACGATACTTGAGACGGCATCCACCCCGCGCCGAGCGGCCTTGGGCAGATGGCTGCGGGCGGTAATCAGCGCCGCAGCATAGCTCAAAAGGCATCCAAACACCGCCGTCAGCGCAGACACAAACAGGGAATTAAAGAACACGCTGTTGAGGTCCGGCGAGGTGAAAAGATTTTTGATGTGGTCGAGCGTAAAGTTCGGTTGATAGGGCCACATCTGCACAAAGGGGACAATCAAAATGATCACAAATACCTGTAACACCGCCACCAGCGCGACGATGGAACCAACGCCGCAGAGCGTGTCGCGCAGGCGGCCGCGCGGGATCTCTATCGGGGTGACCTTGCTATAGCGGATGTTATACCGCTCGATCACGGCCATAACCACGATGCTCACGATCGACGGAATCAGCATGACGACAGCCACCACTGCACCCTTGTTGAAGTCCGGCACGGAGCCGAGCATCTGGTTGAAGAGTTCCATTGCGATTACATTGTATTGGCCGCCGATCGAAGTTGGAATGCCGTAATCCGTAAAGCTCAGGAAAAAGGACTGGACAAATGCTACGCATATAGTGCCAGCCAAAGGGCGCACAATCGTGCGCAGAAAGGTGGAGAGCTTACTGTCCCCCATCACGCGCGATACGATCATGAACTTTTTGTCCACAAACTGAAAGCTGTTGTGAATGAGCAGGAACGCAGTGGGCAAGGTATAGATGACATAGCCGATCAGCAGACCGTTGAATCCGTAAATGTCAAACAGCGGCTTGCCGCCCAGCATCCGGGTAATCAGCCCAGTCCGGCCAAAGGAATAAAGAATCGCAAAGCCGTATGTGATGGTCGGCAGGAGCATGGGAAGCTGCGTTAAGAGGGTAATTGCCTTTTTTAGCCCCTTTGGGAGATTCGTACAGTTGACCGTATAGGCCAGCAGGAACGCCAGCAGCACCGCCACCAGTCCCGCACAAGCGGAAACTTTTAGGCTGTTGCCGATGCTTTCCAGAAAATCAAACTTCTGAAAAACAGCCAGGTAACTGGCAAAGGACAGGGATCCATCCCCGGTCTGAAAAGACTTTGCCAAAAGTAGCACCATCGGCGCCGCGAGGAATACTACAAACACGGCCGCCACCACGGCCAGGAGCACATGCAGCTCCTTTTCGCGCATCTTTTGGCGCGGCTGCTTTGCCTCATGCATGGCAGGCCACCTGCCCTTTATGCGGGCCGTTGAACAGCGAATAGATGTTATTGCGCTTGATGATGAGCTGGTCTAAGATAAATTTCTGCACAAAGGAGTTCTTAGGCTCATTGACGATTTCTTCCGGTTCTGCATATTGCGAAATTTTTCCTTTGTTGAGGATCAGCACCTTGTCCGAGAGGGTCAGGGCCTCCTCCGGGTCGTGCGTCACGATGATGGTTGTCAGGTGGTACTGCGCCACGATTTGTTTGATTTTTTCTTTGATGGATTCCTTGATCACGCCGTCAAGCGCGCTCAGAGGCTCATCGAGCAACAGCAGGCGCGGCTTCATCACGAGTGTGCGTGCCAGCGCGACTCGCTGCTTTTGCCCACCGGAAAGCTGGTCGATCCTTTTGTTCAAATGCTCCCGCAAGCCGAGCAGCTCGATCAGCTCGTTTACTTCCTCTTTCGTGGCAAGTCCTGGCTTGTTGCGCAGACCATAGGTGATATTTTTATAGGCATTCAGATTTGGGAACAATGCATAATCCTGAAATACAATGTTGAAGCCACGCTTTTCCATGGGCGTGTGTGTGATGTCCTCACCGTTATAGAGGATCTGTCCCTCTGTGGCATCTGTGATGCCTAACAGAATATTCAGCAGCGTCGTTTTGCCGCCGCCAGACGGGCCGAGGATGGAGACGATCTGCCCGTCGTCGATGGACAGGCTGATACCGTCGAGCACCTTGGCGGCGCCGTACGATTTTTTGATGTTTCTAAGTTCCAGCATACAGCGGGTTCCCCTTTCGCAAATTACGGTTTTCTTTCATTTGCCTGCGTAATTTTTAAAAAAGCATCTGGAAATCTACACGTTCGCGGTTTTCTGGTGCGTCTATATTTTCCCATGAAAGGTCAAGATAAGCAATTAATCTCCTCTTAAATGTGCGTAAAATGAATATTAAATATTCAAAAAACTACAAAAAGAGCATGTAGATTTCCTACATGCTCCGCCCAAATTTCAAAAAATGCAGGCCTATTATGCCCCATGGTAGCCGCGGTCGCGGATGTATCGTCCGCTGGCGTCGAGCGCCGCGGCGTACCGCTCATAATCGCTTAAGATCACACCCATGTACAGCATATCCACAATCGAACAGTGACAAACGCGCGAAAAAATCGCGTTGCCATAAATCACACATTGCCCCGACCCTGCATACAGGCAAACGTCTGCCCACTCGGCCAGCGGCGCACCGGAAAAATTGGTCACTGCGATAGTCTTGGCCCCTTGCTTATGCGCCAAGCGCAGGGCTTTGATCGTGTCTGAGGAACTGCCGGAATATGAAAACGCCAGCGCCACATCCTCTCCCGACAGATGGCCCGCCGCAATCTGCTGCAAATAGGCATCCGTGTGCATCCGGCATCGCAGGCCCAAATACGTCAGCTTATTGAGCAGGTCGTTTGCCGGCACCGCAGAATTTTCTACACTGTAAATGTCGATAATCCGCGCTTTACCCAACAGCATCACGGCCCGCCGAAACTCCTGCAAGGACAGCGCCTTGAGCGTGTCGTCCAACATCGCCTTGGCGCCGTTGATCGCTTTTAGGGGGACTTCCTCAATTCGGTCCCATGGGTGCAGGTCAAAACCGCCCAGCGGGTCGAACTCCGGCCCATCCTCGCCGCGCTTTCCAATACGCATCAACACATAGCGCAGCTCGCGATAGCCGCCAAATCCCAATGCCCGCGCAAAGCGAATCACAGTCGGCTGGCTGACGCCCGATTTTTCCGCCAGCTCCACGATCGAAAGGTTGCCTGTCTCCGCCAGATTCTCTAACACACAAGCAGCCACCTTTTTTTCGGAAGGCCGCAACGTTGCATAAATTCGTTTGATGCGGTCCTCTACCCCAATCGAGCTCTCCATTGTACTCTCACCTTTCTTACATGTTTTAGAAACCACCAGCACCCAATTCAAAGCCTGACATCAAGGTACGGTTCTTTTCTTTTAGTTTAGCGAAAAGCCGTTGTGCTGTATAGGTTTCTAACAAATTTATAACGCAAACTTAATGTATTTCTACAAAAATGGTCTTCGCCTCTATAGGTGGCTGATTCTGATTGAATTTAGCTGATTTTGCATATTTCTTTTGTTTGTTTTTAACTGATCATTACCCAATTTTCGTTTCAACTAATAGTTTCATTGTCTATATTTCGTCATTGTGTGCATATATTATTCTCCAATTTTGATTGACTTTGGCCAATTTCGGTGATATGATGAAGGGAGAAAGGAGACAAAGCCATGCTGACACAGGAAAGGCAGGCCGCCATCTTACAGCTTTTGCTGGAAAAGGGGTCCATAAGTGTGACAGACCTGACTGCCCTACTGAACAGCTCGGATTCTACCATTCGGCGCGACCTGAACGCCCTGGATGCACAGGGGCTTCTTCATAAAGTGCGCGGCGGTGCGACAGCACTGGAAAATCGGTTTTCTCGAGAAGAAAATGAGGTTGCGGTTCGATATAAACTTTACCGAGAGGAAAAAGCTATCATTGCCAAGGAAGCGGCCGCGTTGGTCAAGCCGGGCGATTTGGTGTATATAGACGCAGGCACTACGACGGAGCGAATGACGGATTTTCTCACGTGTACGGACGCCGTCTACATGACAAACGGCATCCAGATTGCGCGCAAGCTGGCTCGGCATGGTTTGACGGTCTACGTGCCCGCAGGGCGCATCAAAAACGTTACCGAGGCAATTGTTGGCGGGGAGACACACATCAGTCTGTTGCGCTATAATTTCACGCTTGGCTTTTTCGGGACGAATGGCATTACGCTCCACGAGGGCTTCACGACGCCGGATCCCGCCGAAGCGCGTGTCAAATCGACTGCGCTTTCTCATTGTCAACGGCGCATTGTGCTGGCGGACCCGAGCAAGTTCGGTGCACTTTCTGCCGTTTCCTTTGCAAAACTCTCGGAAGCAGAGATCATGACCACCAAACAGCCAGACCCGCAGTATCGCAACACTACCACCATTCTGCTGGCTGGCGAAAAAGCGGAATTTTCCACCTAATATACAACCGCAAAGCGGAGCAGTATAAAACTATAAGTAATTAAAAGGAGTTATTGAGCTATGAAAACATTTACCTACACCATCACCGATCGCGAAGGCATCCATGCACGTCCGGCCGGACTTCTTGTCAAGGAAGCAGGAAAGTACAAAAGTCAGATTATGATTGAAAAAGCTGGCAAAAAAGTGGACCTCAAGCGTATTTTTGCACTGATGAGCCTTGCCGCCAAAAAAGACGAACAAGTGACCGTGACCTGCGAAGGCGCCGACGAAGCAGAGGCCGCTACTGCATTGGAGGCATTCTTCAAGGAAAATCTTTAATCAGAATATTTCCAATAAAGCGCACCAAATCCCTTGGGTTGCGCAAACATACCTGCATCAAGAGAAAGGATACGAGCATGATTACTTTACAAGGCGAAGGTGTCAGCAAGGGCGTCGCATTTGGAAAGTTGCACTTTTTTGTGCGCGGCGGCGGCACTGTGGAGCGGAAAACCGTTACGGATCCAGAGGCAGAGGTTCGGCGCTTTGAGGATGCGCGCGCTAAAGCGGTCGCCGAGTTGGCAACGCTTTATACCAAAACAAAAAAAGAATTGGGCGAGGAAAATTCCCTGCTGTTCCAAATCCATCAGATGATGCTCGAGGACCTCGATTACGGAGACGCGATCTTGGGGAAGATTCGAAACGATCATGTAAACGCGGAATACGCCGTGCAGCAAACGGCTGAGGAATTTGCCAATATGTTTGCCAGCATGGACGACGCATACATGCGCGGCCGGGCGGCGGATGTTCGCGATGTCTCCAACCGCGTAATTGCCATTCTCAGCGGCAAACCCACGGGCGGCGGGCTGCAGACTGCAGGACCCTGCATCATTGCGGCAGATGACCTGGCCCCCAGCGAGACAGCACAGCTCGATAAGACAAAAGCCCTTGCTTTTGTGACGGCTGGCGGCTCCTCAAACGCACACACTGCCATCTTTGCGCGCACCATGGGTATTCCCGCTGTCATTGGCCTTCAGGACAGCCTGAAGCCGGAATATGAAGGCAAAGAAGTCATTGTGGACGGCTCCACGGGCAAAGTCTATTTGGAGGCCGATGAGCAGACACGCGAGCAAATGACGGAGAAAAAGCAGGCCGAAGACACCCACAAAAAACTTCTCGCGCTTTACCGCGGACGGAAGACCGAGACCAAAAGTGGCCGCCATATTGAGCTTTGCGCCAACATTGGAAATCCTTCCGATCTGTCTGCTGTATTGGCAAATGACGCGGAGGGTATTGGGCTCTTCCGCAGCGAATTCCTCTATCTGGAAAACAGTGATTATCCCACAGAAGACGAACAGTTCGAAGCCTACCGAACGGTGGCAGAAAAAATGGACGGCAAGCGTGTTGTCATCCGCACACTGGACATCGGCGCCGACAAGCAAGCGGATTATTTTCAGCTGCCGCACGAAGAAAACCCGGCCATGGGTCTGCGCGCTATCCGCATCTGCCTGACACGGCCGGAGGTCTTTAAAACGCAGCTGCGCGCTTTATATCGCGCTTCGGCCTATGGGAAAGTTGCGATTATGTTCCCCATGATCACATCGGTCGAAGAAGTCCGGCAGTGTAAGCAGTTTTGCGCCGAGGTGCGCAATGAATTGACGCAAGAGGGTGTTCCCTTTGCTACGGATGTGGAATTGGGCATTATGATCGAAACGCCGGCTGCAGCCGTCATCAGCGACGAACTCGCACAGGAAGTGGATTTCTTCAGCGTGGGCACCAACGACCTGACGCAGTACACCCTGGCTTGCGACCGTCAAAACGCAAGCATCGCACCATTCTGCAATACGCATCACAAAGCCATTTTGCGCCTGATCAAGCTGGCTGCCCAAAACGCCCATAAGGCCGGCATTTGGATCGGCATCTGCGGTGAGTTGGGCGCAGACGAGCAATTGACCGAGACGTTTGTCAACATGGGCATTGATGAGCTTTCCGTTACGCCGGCATCTATTCTGGGTCTGCGTGCACACATTTCTGAACTGGAATAAGGAGGTTTCTCCATGTTTTATACGGTCACCTTTAACCCGTCCCTCGATTATCTGATTGAGGTGAAGGATCTGTCCCTTGGCCGCGTCAACCGTACCCAACAAGAGCAGATCTATCCGGGTGGAAAAGGGATCAACGTCTCCATCCTGCTGCAGAACCTGGGTATTTCCAGCACAGCGCTCGGCTTTTGCGCTGGCTTTACTGGCCGGGAACTGAAACGTCTGCTGGAGCAGTATGGTTGCCACACCGACTTCATCGAAATTCCTGGTAATACACGTATCAATGTCAAAATCAAAAACGGTTCCATGACGGATATCAACGGGCAGGGCCCTTCCATTCCACAGGATGCACAGGAAGCCCTGTTCCATAAACTTGACGCACTGCAGGCGGGAGATGGGCTTGTGCTGGCAGGCTCCATTCCGAACACCCTTCCCCCGGATGTCTATGAGCGCATTCTGCAAATGCTCGATGGCCGCGGTATCCACACCGTCGTCGACGCAACCCGCTCGCTTTTGACTCGCGTGCTGCCATACCATCCCTTCCTCATCAAACCAAACCATCACGAACTCGGTGAGATTTTTGGCAAAGAGCTGCATACGAAGGAAGAGATCGTCGACTGCGCACAAAAGCTTCAGGAACAAGGTGCACGCAATGTGCTCGTTTCCATGGGCGGTCAAGGTGCATTACTTGTCGCAGAGGACGGCCAGATTCTCTCCAGCCGGGCGCCGAATGTCAAGGCCGTCAACCCAGTGGGCGCGGGTGACAGCATGGTCGCCGGCTTTCTCTATGGCTGGATAACCGCTCAAAATTACCGTGAAGCGTTTCGGATGGGACTTGTTTGTGGAAGCGCCACCGCCATGCAGCTCTGGCTTGCCACAAAATCGCAGATTGAGCAGCTGAGTGCAGCCTTTCCCGATCTGGTTGAGGACTGACGATTCTGCAAAAGGAGAGATTGTATATGAAAATAACAGACTTACTCAACCCCAAAGGATTTGATCTGGACGCTCACGTTTCCACCAAGGCGGAGGCGATTGATCACCTGGTCGATCTGATGTATGCGACCGGCAACATCGCTGATAAAGCGAAGTATCGGGCATGCGTACAGGCGCGCGAGGAAGAAGGCACGACTGGCATTGGCGAGGGCGTCGCCATCCCGCACGCCAAGACGTCCGCCGTTTTGCGGCCCGGCCTGGCGGGCATGATTTTGCGGGACGGTTGCGATTACGACGCCATGGACGGCCAGCCGACATACCTGTTCTTCCTGATCGCAGCCCCCGACACCGAGGACAACATCCATCTGGATGTGCTTGGACGACTTTCCATGCTGTTGATGGACGATGACTTCCGGCAAAGTCTGATGCATGCCAAAAGTGTCGAGGAATTCTGCAAGCTGGTCGATGAGGCCGAAAATGCCAAAAAGGAAAAGGATGCAGCCGAACAGGCCGAAACCCCGAAATCCGGCTACCGGCTTTTGGCTGTGACCGCCTGCCCGACAGGCATTGCACACACATACATGGCAGCAGAAGGCCTGGCTGATAAGGCCAAGGAAATGGGCATTTCCATCAAAGTGGAAACGGACGGCTCTGGCGGCGTGAAAAATGCCCTGACGCCGGAGGAAATCGCAGCCTGCGAGGCTGTCATTGTGGCAGCTGACCGCGAAGTTGAGATGGCTCGTTTCGATGGCAAACCGCTGGTGCAGACGCAGGTTTCTGACGGCATCAACAAGCCGCAGGAGTTGATCGAACGGGCGCTTTCCGGCGACGCGCCCATTTATCATGCAGCAGCCGGTTCCTCCTCTGGCGCCAGTACAAGTAGCGGCAACCACGAGGGCGTTGGACGCACGATCTATAAAGACCTGATGAACGGTGTCTCGCACATGCTGCCATTTGTCATCGG
>USIA01000070.1 GCA_900554535.1 uncultured Oscillospiraceae bacterium
AGGGAGACTTGAATAAAAAGCGGCGGATGGGGTAGATACCCTTTTCGCAGGCTGCCGCCGGCCCGGCCGATTTCCGGCGCTTTCCGGCCGGGTGCAACGAAGATCAGGATGCCAAAAGAAAGCGCCGAACCACACAAGAATGATTTATGAACCGTATAGCAAAGGGGTATTTTTATGGCCAAAAAACCGGTTATTTTAATGATTATGGACGGCTTCGGCATTGCGCCGCCGGAGGGCAACGCCATCGCAGCTGCCAAAAAGCCGAACCTCGACCGTCTTTTTGCCGAAAACCCGGTCACTCAGATCGGCGCTTCCGGCCTGAATGTCGGCCTGCCAGACGGCCAGATGGGCAACAGCGAAGTCGGCCACACCAACATGGGCGCAGGCCGCATCGTTTATCAGGAATTGACAAACATCACCCGCCACATTGCGGACGGCTCTTTCTTTACAAATCCGGCTTTCCAAAAGGCCATCGACAACTGCCGGGCACACGACAGCGCGCTGCACGTCTTCGGTCTGTGCTCGGACGGCGGCGTGCACAGCCACAATACGCACATCTATGCGCTGTTTGAGCTGGCCAAAAAGGCCGGCCTGACCAAGGTCTATTATCACGCCTTCCTCGATGGCCGCGATGTGCCGCCGAAATCCGGCAAGGGCTATCTGGCGGAAATGGACAAAAAGCTGCAGGAAATCGGCGTGGGCAAGATCGCGACTGTCTCCGGCCGGTACTATGCGATGGACCGCGACAAAAACTGGAACCGCGAGGAAAAGGCCTATGCAGCGATCGTCTACGGCGAGGGCAACACCGCCGCAACCGCTGAAGAGGCGGTTCAGGCATCCTACGACCAGGATGTGACCGATGAATTCGTCGTCCCCGCAGTCATTGACCCGGCCGGCACAGTCAAGCCGAACGATTCCATCATCTTCGCAAACTTCCGCCCGGACCGCGCGCGGCAGATCACCCGCACTTTTGTGGATCCGGACTTCGACGGGTTCGAACGCCGCAACGGCTTCTTCCCCGTAACGTTCGTCACGATGACGCAGTACGACGCCACCATGCCGAATGTATCCGTGGCCTATCCGCCGGAAAAGCTGGTCAATACGCTGGGCGAATATATTTCGGGCCTGGGCCTGCACCAGCTGCGCATTGCGGAAACCGAAAAATACGCGCACGTGACCTTCTTCTTCAACGGCGGCGTGGAGCAGCCGTATCCGAATGAAGACCGGATCCTGGTCAACAGCCCGAAGGTTGCGACGTATGATTTGCAGCCTGAAATGAGCGAGCCGGAAGTCACGGAAAAGCTGGTGGACGCCATCCATTCCGGCAAATATGACATGATTATTCTCAACTACGCGAACTGCGACATGGTCGGCCACACGGGCGTATTTGACGCAGCGGTCAAGGCTGTGGAAGCGGTCGACGACGGCGTGGGCAAGGTGACGAAGGCCATCGCCGAAATGGGCGGCGTGGCGCTGATTACGGCGGACCACGGCAACGCGGACAAGATGGTCGACGAAAACGGCAAGCCCTTCACCGCGCACACGACAAACCCGGTGCCGTTCTGCGTGGTCGGGTATCCGTGCAAGCTGCGCGAAGGCGGATGCTTGGCGGATATTGCGCCCACGATGCTGCAGATCATGGGCCTGCCGCAGCCGAAAGAAATGACGGGCAAGAGCCTGATTGCGGGCGAATAACAGCGCGGTTCTGCAAAATCAATCGCCCTTTCAAAACTTCATAAACGAATGCACAAAAAATACGCCTTGATGCGGCCCGCAGAAGCCGAGTCAAGGCGTATTTTCGTACGTACATTGATTTTTTATGGAAGTTGCGGTCTCAGAATTTTTTGAGCAGCAGATCCTGATCGATTCAGCCTCACTGCACGAACAGACGCTTTGCTACGTGCTTTTTCTCCAGCACGGCAAACAGCACCAGGCTGCAGCCCGTGCACATAATCAGTTCGCCCAAGCCAACGGTCAGGATATTCATCAGGAACGCCGGCCACAGGAAATTGGCGAACGAGAAGCCGCCGTTCGTGCCCAGGCAGGCGATCTCGAACCCGACCAGCACGGCGTTAAACAGCACCGGCATCAGGCTCGACGCCACAGGCAGGCCCTTGAAGCGAACGTTCCGCAGCGCGCGGCTGGTGATCGCGGCCAAAAGCGTCGCGGCCGTGCCAACGAACCAGTCGATCGGACCGAGCGGGCTTGTGAAGAGGTTGCCCAGAAAGCACCCCACCACAAGGCCCGGCACTGCCGCCGGCGTAAAGACCGGCAGATCATCGGAGAACTCACTGAATCGGCACTGGATGGCCATCGAGCCGATGCCCAGGGCGTTTGCCAAAAACGTCAGCACCAGGTAAATGGCCGCAATCAACCCCGCCTGTGCCAGAAACAGCACAGGCTTCTTCTGTTTGGACATATGAAATTCCCCCTGTAGGCCGCGCGGAACCCGCCGGCCCTAGTAAATATTTATGGTCCGGAACTTTCGACGGACCACACGCCACCGGCGTGTATTTTTCATTATAATGGTATTGGGAGAAAATTGCAAGAAAAAGCCCGCCGCCTTTGCAAAAAGGCTGCGGGCCAGAAAATGAATGAAAGAATGAATGTAAATCAGGTTCAGCGCTCCACGTTTTCCCCATTGCCTGTTTTGGCTTTCGCTTTTCCGGTTTCCTTTTGCCCGTCGGGAGCATCGTCGTCCGGCTTGGGCGGGACTTTCTTGGCAATCATGATCCGCTCGATGCGGCGCTCGCGAACACGCAAGACAGTCAGGGTCAGCGGACCAAACGCCACGGTCGGGTGTTCGCCTGATTTTGGGATGCGCCCCAGCTGGTCCACCATAAAGCCGGCCAGCGTGTCGTATTCCCCCTCCGGCAGCGCCACGCCCGTCAGGTCCTCCACTTCGTCGAGGAAGAGCGTGCCATCCACGCTCCAGCGGTTGGGCCCATCCTGGAGGATCTCTTCTTCTTCCTGGTCGTATTCGTCCTGGATATTGCCCACGATGCATTCGAGCAGATCCTCCAACGTGACCAGCCCCTCTGTGCCGCCGTATTCATCGACGATCACCGCGATCTGGCGGTGCTGCTCGGTCATGTGCCGGAACAGCACGCTGCATTTCTGCGTCTCTGGCACAAAGGCCGCCGGCCGCATCAGGTCGCTTAGGCGCACATTGCGCGCGTCTTTTCCGATATATTGCAGCAGGTCTTTGACATAGATAAAGCCCAGGATGTTGTCGATATCCTCGTGATAGACCGGAATGCGGGAAAAGCCCTTTTCAATGGAAAGGTTCACCACATCCTGCACAGAGTCGGTGTCCTCCACGGCGGCGATGTCCGTGCGGTGCGTCATGCATTCGATCACCGGCACGTCGTCAAAGTCGAGCACATTCGAGATCATGTCCTTCTCCTGCTCCTCGATGACGCCCTTTTCCTCGCCCGCATCCACCATCAGGCGGATCTCCTCCTCCGTGACGGTTTCCTCATCTCCCGCGCCGGGGCGCAGGCCCGCCAGCCGCATGGCGCCGTTTGTGCTCGCGGTCAAGAGCTTCACAAACGGCGTAAAAATGGTGGCCATGGTGTTGAGGAAACCGGCGTAGCGCAGCGCAAAGGGCTCGGCGCGCTGCAAGCCGATCTGCTTGGGCAAAAGTTCCCCAAACACCAGGGAAACAAACGAAATCAGAATGGTGACGACCACAAAGGAAACCCCGGAAAGCGTGCTGTGCGAAACCGGCAAAATCCGCCCCAGCGCAGCGGCCATGGGCTCCGCAAAGCTCTGCGCGCCCGCGGCCGCGTTGAGAAATCCGGAAAACGTAATGCAGATCTGGATCGTGGACAAAAACCGGTTGGAATTCTTCGTCAGCCGGAGGACCTTGGCCGCCTTCCTGTCGCCATCCTCCGCCATTTTGTTGATCTTTGCATCATTGAGCGTGATGATCGCGATCTCCGATGCCGAGAAAAAGCCATTGATAAAGGTCAGTATGACCAGCAGCACCACATTCAGCCATGGAAAACCGGATGTGCCGTCGGGTTCAGGACCCATAAAACATGTAACCCCTTTCTTTTTAGTACCAATCTTACCAATATATAAAAGCGAACGCAAGCAATCCCCCTCGCTTGCGTTACAAGTATTATTTTATCAGGAAACCGCACAGCCGTCAACTCGCCGCCTTTTTGGACGCCCTGACCCGGAATTTGTCCTACCATTAAAAAGCTTTATTTGGCCTTACCAAAATGAAGCGGCCCGGCAAAAAAGAGTTTTAGGGAAGCCTAAACAAATTTTAATATAAAAATTTGCGTTTTCTTAGTAAATTTCCCTTTACACATTGTGAAATTGGTGCTAAAATCGTAATAGACAGTCGGAGGACTGTCCGTTTGAATATGGCTATCCTAATAAAGGAGGAAAATATCCAATGGATTCCAGAAAAATGAAGACCATGGACGGCAACACCGCCGCGGCGCATGTATCCTATGCGTTCACCGACGTTGCTGCCATCTACCCGATCACGCCGTCTTCCCCGATGGCTGACGAGACCGACAAGTACGCTGCCGCAAACCGCGAAAACCTCTTCGGCCAGCAGGTGCAGATCACCGAAATGCAGTCCGAAGCAGGCGCCGCGGGCGCTGTGCACGGCTCTCTGGCAGCCGGTGCACTGACCACCACCTACACCGCTTCCCAGGGCCTCTTGCTGATGATCCCGAACATGTATAAGATCGCCGGCGAGCTGCTCCCGGGCGTCATTCACTGCGCTGCCCGTTCTGTGGCTACGCATGCACTGTGCATCTTCGGCGATCACAGCGACGTGTATGCATGCCGTCAGACCGGCTTTGCTATGCTGTGCGAAAACAGCCCTCAAGAGGTCATGGACCTGGGCGCTGTGGCCCATCTGGCTGCTATCAAGGGCCGTGTGCCGTTCCTGAACTTCTTCGACGGCTTCCGCACCTCCCATGAGATCCAGAAGATCCACGTCTGGGATTACAAGGATCTGGGCGAAATGCTCGACTGGGATGCTGTCAATGCATTCCGCCGCCGCGCGCTGAATCCGGAGCATCCGGTCACCCGCGGTACTGCACAGAACGACGATATCTTCTTCCAGGCAAGCGAGGCTTCCAACAAGTATTATAACGCTTTGCCGGAGATCGTCGTCGACTACATGAACCAGGTCAACGCCAAGATCGGCACCGACTACAAGCCCTTCAACTACTATGGCGCTCCGGACGCAGAGAAAGTCATCATCGCGATGGGTTCTGTCTGCGAGGCTGCTGAAGAAGTTGTGGACTACCTGTGCGCTGCCGGCGAGAAGGTTGGCCTTGTGAAGGTTCACCTGTATCGTCCGTTTGTGCCGAAGTACCTGACCGACGTGCTGCCCAGCACTGTCAAGAAGATCAGCGTGCTCGACCGCACCCGTGAGCCCGGCTCCATCGGCGAGCCGCTGTACCTGGATGTGCTGGCTGCTCTGTCCGGCACGCCGTTCGGCACTGTGGAGCTCTTCACCGGCCGTTATGGCTTGGGCTCCAAGGACACGACGCCTGGCGACCTGGTTGCTGTTTACCGCAACATGGACGCTGCTGCTCCGAAGAAGCGCTTCACGATCGGCATCAACGACGACGTGACGAACCTGTCTCTGGAAGTCACGGAGAATCCGGACACCACGCCTGCAGGCACGCATTCCTGCAAGTTCTGGGGCCTGGGCGCAGACGGCACCGTCGGCGCGAACAAGAACTCCATCAAGATCATCGGCGACCACACGGACATGTATGCACAGGGCTACTTTGCATACGACTCCAAGAAGTCCGGCGGCCTGACCGTTTCCCACCTGCGTTTTGGCCCGAACCCGATCAAGTCCACCTACTACATCAGCAAGGCTGACTTCGTTGCTTGCCACAAGGCCAGCTATGTCAACGAGTATGACATGGTGCAGGATCTGAAGGACGGCGGCAGCTTCCTGCTCAACTGCGAGTGGACGGACGAAGAGCTCGACAAGTATCTGCCGGGCAAGATGAAGAAGTACATTGCTGATCACAACATCAACTTCTACACCATCGACGGTGTGAAGCTTGGTAAGGAAATCGGCCTGGGCAAGCGCATCAACACGATTCTGCAGTCCGCGTTCTTCTCCATTGCCAACATCATCCCGGGTGAGCAGGCAATCCAGTACATGAAGGACGCTGCGACGAAGTCCTACAGCAAGAAGGGCCAGAAGATCGTTGACATGAACCATGCTGCCATTGAGCGCGGCGCGAAGGAATATCACAAGGTCAATGTTCCTGAGAGCTGGAAGAATGCTGTCGATGATTCCAAGCAGGCAACTGTTACCTGCGAGAACAAGGACACCGAGAAGTATGTCAACACCGTGCTGGTTCCGTCGAGCAAGTATCAGGGCAACCAGCTGCCTGTTTCCGCATTTGTGGACATGGCAGACGGCACCGTGCCGGCCGGCTCCGCTGCTTTCGAGAAGCGCGGCGTGGCCATCGATGTGCCGGAATGGGATCCCGACAACTGCATCCAGTGCAACTTCTGCTCTTATGTCTGCCCGCACGCTGCAATCCGTCCGGTTGCGCTGACGGCTGAAGAAGCTGCAAACTTCCCGAAGAGCCAGAAGCTCAAGGATATGACCGGTATGCCTGGCATGAAGTTTGGCGTTACGGTTTCCGCATATGACTGCCAGGGCTGCGGCAGCTGCGCGAATGTCTGCCCGGGCATGAAGGGCAACAAGGCTCTGGTCATGAAGCCGATGGAGACCCAGCTGGCTTCTCAGGAAGGTTTCGACGCTGGCATTGCATATGCGGAGAAGCCGGAAGTCCTGGCCAAGTTCAAGGATACCACTGTCAAGGGCAGCCAGTTCAAGCAGCCGTTGCTTGAGTTCTCCGGTGCTTGCGCAGGCTGCGGCGAGACGCCGTATGCAAAGCTGATTACCCAGCTGTTTGGCGATCGTATGTATGTCGCGAATGCGACGGGCTGCTCCTCCATTTGGGGCGCTTCCGCACCGAGCACGCCTTATACCCGCAACAAGCGCGGCTTTGGCCCGGCATGGGATAACTCCCTGTTCGAGGACAACGCAGAGTTTGGCCTGGGCATGACGCTGGCTCAGAATGCAATCCGCGGTCGTCTGGCTCAGGACGTCGAGGCCATCATGGCAAACGACAAGTCCTCTGCTGAATTGAAGGCTGCCTGCAAGGCATATCTTGACACGAAGGACAGCTCCACTGACAACCGCCCGGCGACGGACGCTCTGATCCCCGAGCTGGAGAAGGCTGCTGAGGCTGGCTGCGAAGAAGCCAAGAAGGTTCTGGCCGACAAGGATTACCTCGCAAAGAAGTCCATGTGGATCTTCGGCGGCGACGGTTGGTGCTATGATATCGGTTACGGCGGTGTCGACCACGTCCTCGCTTCCGGTGAAGATGTCAACATCATGGTGTTCGACACGGAGGTTTACTCCAACACCGGCGGACAGGCGTCCAAGTCCACCCCGGCTGGCGCTGTCGCTGAATTTGCTGCTCGCGGCAAGGCCACGAAGAAGAAGGACCTGCCCGGCATGGCAATGACCTATGGCTATGTGTATGTTGCACACATCGCGATGGGCGCTGACATGAACCAGTGCATCAAGGCCCTGCATGAGGCAGAGAGCTATCATGGCCCGTCCATTGTCATCGCTTACGCACCTTGCATCAACCACGGCATCAAGGGCGGCATGAGCATTGCCCAGACCGAGGAGAAGAAGGCTGTGCAGGCTGGCTACTGGAAGCTGTTCCGTTACGATCCGCGCCGTGCTGCTGAGGGCAAGAATCCGTTCCAGCTCGACAGCAAGGCTCCGACGGCTTCGTATCGCGACTTCCTGATGGGCGAAGTCCGTTACAACAGCTTGACCCGTTCGTTCCCGGAGCGCGCCGAGAAGCTGTTCGCTGCTTCCGAAGCGGATGCAAAGCGGGATTACGAGCATCTGGTTGCTTTGTCCAAGGACATTGCGGCTGCTGAGGAATAAGTCGCTTTTGGAGTGGAATCCTAAAGACCCTATATTTTTTTCCTGATAGAAGGCGTCCAGCGCTGTAAGGCGTTGGGCGCCTTTTGTTCTCAATTTTTTCACAAAAGATCAAACAATTTTATTCCTTTCATCACATAGGATTCACATAGGCACGCGATAATATAGACAGTCAAGGGGAACAATAAAAAACATACCCCGCAGAAAGGAATGAGGCATCATGTATGATCCGAATGATAAAAATTGGAACCCGGACGCTGATGCAGTGAATAAATCGCAGGAAACTGCCAATGCTACAAATGAAACGGCAAGCGGCACGGTCTGGGAAGGCGAAAGCTACCACTCCGGGCGTCTGCCCAACGACAACGCTGGCTTCTCCGGAACCAGGCGGACAGACGCCACGGGCAGCGGATGGCAAAACAACGCCGCAGGCAATGGCACGTATTCGACGTATTCTCCGTCAGGCGCGGGTCAGCAGCCCGATCAGCAGCCGCCGGTCTGGCACCAGAACACCTGGCAGCCGCCACAGTATCAGAATCCGGCGACGCCGCCACGCCGCCGGCGGGAAAAGAAAGCGAAGGGCCCGAAAAAGGGGTTCCCGGCCTGGGGCCGCATTTTGGTGGGCATCGTCGGTTGCTTTGTGATCTCTGCTGCGACACTGGGCGTTTTTGTGAGCCTGGTCAACGGTGGTTATATCCAGCTGGGCAATGGCGGGGGGCGGTTGCCCTTTTCGAACCACAAACCACCCGTCAGA
>USIA01000071.1 GCA_900554535.1 uncultured Oscillospiraceae bacterium
GAGAAATAGTCATTTTCGGATAGACACACAACGCATGTGAAGCCCGGACGGCTTGCCCCGTAACGCGGAACGAAAATAGTGCGACTGGCCGCATCTCATGGCGAAACTTTGAAACAACTTTTTAGAGGAGGCCTTTCATGTTTGTCCACCTGCATTTGCATACCGAATATAGCCTCCTTGACGGCGCCTGCCGCATTGAGCGGCTGCTCGATACCGCTCAGGCGCGCGGGGACAAGGCGGTCGCCATCACAGATCACGGCGTCCTTTATGGCGCCGTCGATTTTTATAAGGCGGCCAAAAAGCGGGGAATCAAGCCCATTATCGGCTGCGAAGTCTATGTAGCGCAGCGCACGCGTTTTGACCGCACACGCGAATTGGACAGTGAAAACCGCCACCTGGTGCTGCTGTGTGAAAACCAGCAGGGGTACCAGAATCTGATCCAGCTGGTCAGCCGCGCGTGGACTGAGGGCTTTTACAGCAAGCCGCGTGTGGATATGGACCTGCTGGAGCAGTATCATGAGGGATTGATTGCGCTGTCTGCCTGCCTGGCCGGGGAGATTCCCCGCGCGCTGACGGCCGGAGATTATGATGGCGCAAAGGCCGCGGCTTTGCGATATGCGGGAATCTTTGGGCCGGACCATTTTTATCTGGAGCTTCAGGACCACGGACTGCCGGAACAGAAACGCATCAATCCGCAGCTGATCCGACTGGCCGGGGAGACTGGCCTGCCGCTGGTTGTGACGAACGACTGCCATTATATCGATCGGGCGGATCACCAGATGCACCACGTGCTGCTGTGCATTCAGACGGGCAAGACACTCGAGGAAGAGGGCGGACTGGCGTTTTCCAGCGAAGAATTTTATTACAAAACGGAAGACGAAATGCGTGCTTTGTTCCCGGACCATCCGGAGGCGGCGGACAACACCGCGCGCATTGCCGAGCGCTGCAATGTCACATTTGAATTCGGCAAGACAAAGCTGCCCCGCTTTGAGACGCCGAATGGGCAGGACAACGTGACGTATTTTCGAGAGCACTGCTATGCGGGCCTGCACGCGCATTATGGGCCGAATCCGGACAAATCAATCGTCGACCGGCTGGAATACGAACTCTCTACGATTGAGCAGATGGGATATGTCAATTACTACCTGATTGTCCATGACTTTGTCCGCTATGCGAAAGAGGTGGGGATTCCGGTCGGGCCGGGGCGCGGTTCTGGCGCCGGGAGCCTCGCGGCGTATTGCATCGGCATCACCGGCATCGATCCGATCCGCTACGACCTGCTGTTCGAGCGCTTTTTGAATCCGGAGCGCGTCAGCATGCCGGATTTTGACATCGATTTTGCCGATGACCGGCGCTCGGAAATGATCGACTATGTGGTGCGCAAATACGGCGCGGATCATGTGGCGCAGATTGTCACCTTCGGCACCATGGCCGCGCGCGCCTCCATCCGCGATGTGGGCCGTGTGATGGGGCTGCCCTATGCCGCTGTGGATGCGGTCTCCAAAATGGTGCCGTCCGAACTGCACATCACGCTGGACAAGGCGCTGCAAACCTCCAAAAGCCTGCGCGGGCGGTACGAAAGCGACCCGCAGGTGAAAAATCTAATTGATATGGCGCGCAAGCTCGAGGGGATGCCGCGCAACGCCTCCACGCATGCGGCGGGCGTCGTCATTACGGACAAGCCGGTCTCGGCGTATGTGCCTCTGGCCAAAAACGGCGACGCGGTCGTCTGCCAATATACCATGACCACGCTCGAAGAACTTGGGCTCTTGAAAATGGACTTTTTGGGCCTGCGGAACCTTTCGGTCATTCACGACGCCGAGCAGATGATCCGCGAAAAACACCCGGATTTTTCGGCAGAACACGTCCCGATTGACGCGCCAGAAGTGTATCGGATGCTTACAGAAGGCCGCACGGAAGGCGTTTTTCAGTTTGAATCCGCGGGCATGCGCAACGTGATCATGCAGCTGCGACCGGAGAGCATTGAGGATCTGATCGCCGTGATCGCCCTATATCGACCCGGCCCCATGGAGTCGATTCCACGCTACATCGAAAACCGCCATCACCCGGAAAAAATCACCTACCGTCATCCGCTTTTGGAGCCAATCTTAAAAGTCACCTATGGCTGTATCGTCTACCAGGAGCAGGTGATGCAGATTTTTCGAACATTGGCGGGCTATAGCCTTGGACGCGCAGATATTGTGCGCCGCGCGATGAGCAAGAAAAAGCACGATGTGATGGAGCGTGAAAAGGAAATTTTTCTGCACGGCCTGGTCAATAAAAAGGGCGAGGTCGAAGTGCCGGGCTGCCTGCGCAACGGCGTGGACGAGGCGACGGCGCAGGCCATCTACGGCGAAATGGAGAGTTTCGCCTCCTATGCGTTCAATAAATCTCACGCGGCCGCCTATGCTTTTCTGGCCTATCAAACCGCTTATCTCAAATGCTTTTACCCCCGCGCTTATATGGCGGCGCTGATGACCAGCATGCTCGATAATACATCGAAGCTCATCGGCTATATCGATGCGTGCACTCGGATGCACATCCGCGTACTGCCGCCGCAGATCAACGAAAGCGGGGCGGGTTTTACTGTGGCGGAAGATGGGATTCGCTTTGGTCTTGTCGCGGTGCGCAACCTGGGGCGGGGGCTGATCGATGCCATCGTGCGGGAGCGGGAACAGGACGGCCGATTTACTTCGTTTGCCTCCTTCTGCCAGCGGCTTTTTGGGCGCTATAACCGCCGTGCCCTGGAGAGCCTCGTCAAGTGCGGCGCATTCGACGGCCTGGGCAACAACCGCAATGAGATGCTTTCCGCCATTCCCATGGTGATGGAGGCTTTGGAATCGGACAGGCGCCGCAACGTGGAGGGCCAGCTCGGCCTGTTTGACACGGGCGTGCAGCAGGCACAGGGTGAGATTCAAATCCCGCCCAAACCGGAGCTGCCGTCCCAGGCACTTTTGGAGATGGAGAAAGAGGTCACGGGCATGTATCTGTCCGGGCACCCGATGGCTGCCTATGCCGGCCTGTATAGCGCATGCGGCGCCGTGCACATCGGCGATCTGCTCGCGGACGGGAAGGAGGGCACACCGCGGTTTCGGGATGGCAGCACAGTACGGCTTTTGGGTATGGTGGACCATGTGCAGACGAAGATCACGCGTAGCCATGCGGAAATGGCCTTCCTCACACTGGAGGACTTTTATGGGAGCATAGAGGTGTTGCTCTTTCCCAAGCAGTTCGCGGATGCCCGGCCGCTTTTGGAGACGGGCCGGGTGCTGTGTATCACAGGCCGCCTGAGTACCCGCGAGGACGAAGATCCGAAAATTCTGTGCGATCACGTGCAGGACGCCGCCCAGCTGCGGGCGCAGGCCCCTGCACAGCAACCTGCCCCCAAAAAGAAACGGATCCGCCCGGGCTTATATTTGAAAGCGCCAACCGGGGATGATCCCGCTTTGCAGCGCGCACGCAAGTATATGGCTGTCTTCGACGGCCCGTCGCCCTTGTATATTGTCTTGACCAAGGAGAAACGGATGTACTGTGCACCGCGTTCGGAGGGGGTTGACGTCAACCCATTGCTCTTGCGGGAACTCAGGCGTCTGCTTGGTGCGGAAAATGTTGCGTTTGTGCAATAATCCTCCATGGGCGTGATGAATTTGTCCATATCGGATACTTGTAGTCCATGCAAAGATATTTTATAATAATAAGCGTATCGAACTGTATAAGAAGGCGTTTGAGAAGGAAAATTGTGTAGGGCTCCTTGCCCACACAGGTGGTTATCCACATTGGGAGGTTTGTTTAGCATGAGTACAAAATCCATTGCAGTTCTGACAAGCGGCGGCGATGCGCCGGGCATGAATGCGGCGGTGCGTGCCGTTGTTCGCACCGCGATTTCCATGGGCTTTGGTGTCAAGGGCGTTCGACGCGGGTATAACGGATTGCTCAGCGGCGACGTTGTGGACATGAACCTGCGCAGCGTTTCGGACATCATCGGCCGCGGCGGCACCATCCTTTATACGGCGCGCAGCCCGGAGTTCAATACACCGGAAGGCGTGGAAAAAGCGGCGAAAACGTGCGCGGATCTCGGCGTCGTCGGTGTGGTTGTCATTGGCGGCGACGGTTCCTTCCGCGGCGCACGGGATTTGAGTCAGGCGGGCGTTCCCTGCATCGGACTGCCCGGCACAATCGACAACGACATTGCCGCAAGCGAATATACGATTGGTTTTGATACCGCGATGAACACGGCGGTCGAGATGATCGATCGCATCCGCGACACAGCCGAATCCCACGACCGCTGCAGCGTGGTCGAGGTGATGGGGCGTCGTTGTGGGGACCTGGCCTTGCAGGTCGGCGTGGCGGTTGGTGCAACAACCATCCTGGTGCCGGAAATCGAGTGGGACTTCCAGCGCGACATCATCGACCGGATGAATTTTGCGCTCAAGACGGGCAAGCACCATTTTATCATTATGGTGGCGGAAGGCGTCGGCGGTACGGTAGAACTGTCCAAGCACATTGAGTGGACCACCGGCATCGAAACACGTGCAACGATTCTGGGGCATGTGCAGCGCGGCGGTTCCCCGACACTGCGCGACCGCGTCGTTGCCAGTGAAATGGGATATCGCGCAGTTGAACTGCTTAAGGAAGGGCACAGCAACCGGGTGATCGTGATGCGCAATGGCAAGATCGTCGATCTTGACATTACGGAGGCACTGGCTATGCCCCGCACTTTCAATAAAGAGCTTTACAAAATTGCGCATCAGATTTCGATTTGATGGCTTTCTTTGGTTGAGGCGGACTGCCGTCATGCATTCAGGCATGGCGGCAGCCCGCTTTTTATATACGGAATAATGCTTTTGGAGAATCAAATTGCTGATTTGTGCAAGAACAAATTCCAAGTTATTCAAATAACCTATTTCCTTTTCTTGTGTTTGAAGGAATAGAAATGGTAGTACATTATTTTCAAAAGAAAAAATTATAGCAGAATTCATAAAAATACGTGAGGTACCGAGCGGATATTCCTTTTTTGTATAAAAAGTATTTTCCAGTGTATTTGAGCCGATGCAATGCAAAAGATAATTTTAATAGAATTTCGGACAACTTCATATAGACATGCGTTCGGTGGATTTAGTATACTTAAAGAGGCTTATAAAAATCTATGAAAGTGCAAATAGCAGAAAATTCATTTAGGGGACAAAACGGGCGGGTCGAAGAAATACTTGCCCAAACAGCGTGTTGAATATACGCCAAATCGCGTGTATTGTATAAATCCCAAAAGCAGTGAAACTAGGAGAAAGGAAGTTAGCAAAAACATGAGAAAGTCAATTCGGTCGATTGCTGCCGTGGCGTGTGCGTCAGTTTTGGCAGCGTCCATGCTGTCTGCTTGCGGCAACAGCAGTCAAACGGGTTCTACTGGAAGCGGCGGAGGAGCTACAGGGGGACAAATCACCCTGAACTTGGGCTACTGGGACAGCAAGAACCAGGGCGAAACCATGCAGAAGCTGGTGGAAGCCTATGAAAAAGAAAATCCGAATGTGAAAATTAACCTCCAGTATACGCCGTATAAGGGCGGTGAATATTGGACCAAACTGGAAGCTGCCATGAACGGCGGTACAGCGCCCGATGTTTTCTGGGTCAACTGCCTGCATGCCAAAAAGTATGTTGAGGGCAACATGATGGAGCCGCTGGATGATGCGGCAAAGGATGCTGGCCTTGACATGGCAAAGGATTTCCCGGAAGCTCTGGTGCAGACATACACATTTGATAACAAGCTGTATGCGATTCCGAAGGATTTTGACACCAATGCGCTCTGGTACAATAAGGAGATCTTCGACAATGCCGGGGTGGCGTATCCGACGGATGACTGGACTTGGGACGACATGGTCGCTGCAGCAAAGAAGCTGACCGACACCTCCAAAGGCATTTATGGTATGGCGGCGCCGCTCGACTTCCAGACCTGCTATTGGAACACGATTTTTGCGAATGGCGGCTCCATTATGTCGGAGGATCAAAAATCCACCATGTACAGCGACCCGAAGACCATGGGCGGCCTTCAGCCGTGGATCGACCTGATTCAGAAAGATAAGGTTTCTCCGGATATCAATACGCTGACGGATACGAGCGCAGATACCCTGTTTGAGTCTGGTAAAGTGGCAATGATCTATGGCGCTGACTATATGATTGCGGAATACATGGCCGCAGATACTGTGAAGGACAAGATCAACCTGGTCCGCATTCCAACCTTTAACGGCAAGCGCGGCAACGTGATCAATGGCCTGGGCTATGCGGTTTACACCAAGTCCAAGCAGAAGGAAGCTGCGAAAAAGCTGGCGGCATGGATGGGCTCTGCAGAAGCTATGAAGATTCAGGGCGAAGTGGGCGCTGTTATCTCCGCACGCAACGATGCGCAGCAGTATTTTGTCAAGACTCGGCCGAATCTGAACCTGCAGGTTTATCTGGATGCAGTTGCGGACGCAAAGCCGCTGCCGACTGTGACAGTGGCAAGCGAAATGCTGGACAATGAGACGAAGTACCTCAAGCAGGCTTGGGCAGGCACGATGTCCTTGGAGGACGCCTGCAAGCAATTGGATGCTGAGAACAAGACACTGCTTGCAAAGGAAAAATAAAAGGAGATGAGCGCCATGAAGGCACCGGAGAGGCAGACGCAACAACTGCGGCGGCATTATAGCAGGGAAGAGCGTCGTGGTTGGCTGTGCGGATATCTGTTTATCGCACCGCTCCTGGTGGGATTGCTGATCTTCTATATTATTCCTTTCATTCAAAGTATTTGTTACAGCTTTACAGATATCGATAGCTTTAATAATGCCACGTTTATTGGCCTTGCCAATTACAAGCAGATGTTTTCGGACCCGGAAATGTGGTCGTCCTTTGGCAATACGCTGCTGTGGGTCGTTGTGACCGTTCCGATTGGCATTTTGATTTCGCTGTTCATCGCGACGCTTCTGAACATGAATATCAAAGGAAAATCGGGCTATCGCACGTTTTATTTCCTGCCAGTGGTGACGATGCCGGCCGCCATTGCCATGGTTTGGAAATGGATCTATAACGGACAGTTTGGCGTCCTCAACCAGATTCTCGGCGTTTTTGGACTGCCGGCACGCGACTGGGTGACAGATCCGTCGATTGCTTTCTGGATGGTCATGATTGTGGGCATTTGGAGCAGTGTTGGTTATAACATGGTGATCCTGCTGGCCGGTATGCAGGGGATTTCCAGCTCGTACTATGAAGTGGCCGCCATTGAGGGTGCGAATGTTGGACAGCAGTTTTTCAAGGTGACGCTGCCGCTTTTGACGCCGACGCTGTTTTTCGTGCTGCTGACTTCAATCATCAGCGGCTTCCAGGTCTTTGACATCATTTATATGATGATTGGCAAGGGCAGCCCGGCGTATGAGGCCACGCAGACGATCTTGATGCTGTATTATCGGAATGCGTTCGATTATTCCTATAAGGGCTATGCTTCCGCGATTGCCGTCTTCCTGTTTGTCGTGATTTTGATTATCACGGTCATCCAGATGAAGCTGCAGAAAAAATGGGTTAACTATTGATTCAAGCCTGTTACTTTACGAGAAATTGGAGGAAATGAAAAAATGAAGCTCAGAAAAAGAGGACGTTTCATTGTTCATGTAATCCTGCTGCTAGGCTTGGTAATCGTGGTGTTTCCCTTTATATGGATGATCTTGACTTCCTTCAAGACGGAAGCGGAAGCAATCCATGTTCCGCCCATTATTTTCCCGAGCCATTTAAACTTGGAGGGCTATATCAGCGTCTTTACGGAATTGCCCTTCGTGCAGGTTTATTTGAACACCTTCATATCGACCATCGTCACAGTGATTGGACAGGTTGTTTTGTGCTCGATGGCTGGTTATGCATTTGGCCGCATTGATTTTCCAGGCAAAAACATTTTGTTCCTTCTGGTGCTCTCGGTGCTGATGGTGCCAGGCCAGATTTTCCTGGTGCCGCAGTACATGATCATCATGAAGATGAATTTGCTGGACACGTTGCCGGCGTTGTTCCTGCCGAATCTGTTCAGTGCGTTTGGTACGTTTTTGCTGCGCCAGTTCTTTATGTCCTTGCCCAAAGAACTCGAAGAGGCTGCGCGGCTGGATGGTTGCAATCGATTCCAGATCTTCGGCAAGGTGATGCTGCCACTGGCCAAGCCAGGCATCATCTCCCTGGTTATTTTCACGGCGAAATTTGCGTGGAATGACTTTATGTGGCCGCTGATTGTCAATACCTCTTTGGAAAAGACGATCCTTGGCCCCGCGCTGTCTGCGTTGCAGGGACAGTATACCGGCGACTATCCGAGCCAAATGGCTGGCGCTGTTCTCTCCGTTATTCCCATTATTGTTCTCTTCTTTATTTTCCAAAAACAATTTATTGAAGGTGTGGCGCAAGCTGGCATCAAAGGCTAAAACGCGTTTGCGCTTTTCACAAAAAACGCCCCCGGTTTCTCTGCAAAAGAGTTTCCGGGGGCATTTTTGCGTTCGCAGTGTGCTAGACAAAGGAAAAAGTCCGGATAACCCGCAGGCTATCCGGACTTTTTCCTGGAGCTGCTAACGCGATTCGAACGCGTGACCTCATCCTTACCAAGGATGTGCTCTGCCAACTGAGCCATAGCAGCAAAAATGGCGACTCGGAACGGGATCGAACCGTCGACCTCTAGCGTGACAGGCTAGCGTTC
>USIA01000072.1 GCA_900554535.1 uncultured Oscillospiraceae bacterium
CTTTGAAAAGCTATATGCGCAGGCTGATGGCCTGCTTCAAGCGAGTTAAGATGGGGATAAATCTCTCATTTTAACTTGGGCTAATTCTTGACTTAGGACCAAATTGGGCATGGAATTTAGAAAAATATTGGACACCATATATGCTGCCTTCTCTGGAACACATTGCGACCACTTGGTGATTCCCAAACCATATAACATCTAACGTCCACTTTTTTAACGGCCTCAGAAAAGCAGTTCTGGAAGCTGGCAACAAGATTGTATTTTCGACACTTTTGTCTTCTACTTAGCAAAAACCTCTATAACACATTCCAGACAAAGTAACATGCCTTCCCCATTACGTTGCCATTGCAAAATATCAATGTGTTTGATTTTTATGTCATTGAACGAAACATCCGGCATGTGTCTCTGTACAGCCGTAAGCTTTGCACCAACTATCAAAGACGCGGCCCGGCTTTTTCTGGTGCGCCCGCCGCATGAATCCGGGCTTGCTGAAAGTGTGTAGCGAGGTGTAGCGGCTTTTTTAGGTCCTTCTCCTATTTCGAAAAAATAGTTAGCCCTATAAAATCCCGCTACGCGCCGCTACACACCCCCGCTTACCCCACAAGCTACAGGGACAAGGAACGTTTACTTTTTCATATCTTTGTGGTATAATTTATACGTTTTAAAAGGGAACCTTCCCAAATCATTCCATTCTAGAAAGGCTGATTTTAGAGTATGTTAAAAGAAAAAGTCGCTGATCTCCTGAATACGCAGGTCAATAAGGAATTTTATTCCGCTTACTTGTATCTTTATCTTTCCAATTTCTATGTGGACAAAGGCCTCAATGGGTTTGCAAATTGGTACAACGTGCAGGCGCAGGAAGAGCGCGATCACGCCATGCTGATGATGAAATATCTGCAAAACAACGACGTGTCCGTTACGTTGGAAGCCATCGAAAAGCCGGATGCGCAGATTCAGGAGCTGATCGATCCGCTGAAGGTGGGGCTGGCGCATGAGCAGTATGTCACGGGCCTGATCAACACGATCTACGCCGCCGCTTCGGATGAAAAGGACTTTCAGACCATGCAGTTCCTGGACTGGTTTGTCAAAGAGCAGGGTGAAGAGGAGACAACCGCCAAAGATCTGGTCAAAAAGATGGAGCTGTTTGGTACCGATCCTAAGGGGCTGTACCTGCTCGATCAGGAACTGGCGGCCCGCGTCTATGCAGCGCCCACACTGGTTCTGTAAAAGCATAACAACGCTGGAGAAGAGCGTCGCCTCTGTAATGGGCGAGCAAAAGGGATCATTTCCCCGGAAAATAGGCATATAAAAAGGGCTTCTGACGGTTTTATCACCGGCAGGAGCCCTTTCATCTATTCAAAAATATTTCAGGCGCGGATCTTCTTGACCTCTTCAATAAAGACCGGCAGAATCTCAAACAGATCGCCAACGACGCCATAATCCGCCACATCGAAAATCGGAGCGTCAGGGTCTTTGTTGATGGCGACAATCACGTCCGAACCCGTGATGCCGGCCACATGCTGAATCGCACCGGAAATGCCGCAGGTAATATACAGCTTCGGCGCAATGGTCTTGCCGGTCTGGCCGACCTGGTGTGCATGTGCAATCCAGCCATCATCCACCGCAGCACGAGAAGCGCCAACAACGCCGCCCAGCGCATCGGCCAGCTGCTGAATGAGCTCAAATCCTTCCGGTCCGCCAACACCGCGGCCACCGGAAACGATCACATCTGCGCCCTCCAGATCGACATTCTCGCCGCCAGCCTCTTTGAGGATTTCGACAACCTGGGTACGGATGTCCTGCGGGGCGACATGCAGATCCTCCCGAATGACCTCGGCCTTATTCTCGCCGGGCTTGCCCTTCTTAAACACGCCGGGGCGCACGGTACCGATCTGCGGACGATGGTCAGGGCAGAGAATCGTCGCCATCAGGTTGCCGCCAAAGGCCGGGCGCGTCCATGCGACATTGCCAGTCTCTTCGTCGATATCAAGCGCGGTGCAGTCAGCCGTCAAACCGGTCCCCAGACGGCTGGAAACGCGCGGTCCCACATCGCGGCCATTCGGCGTTGCGCCGATCAACATGCTCGTCGGGCCATACTTTTCGACCAGCGAGCACAACGCGATGGCATATGCATCGGTCGTGAAGTGCTCGTATTCCTCGCCTTCTACCACAATGATTTTATCAGCGCCCAATTCTCCGACCGCCTGCACGGCTGCGTCCACATGGTTGCCGATCACAACGGCGACCAACGCGCCATTTTGCTTGTCCGCAAGCATACGGCCAGGCGTCAGCAGCTCAAGCCCTACATTTTTTGCAGTGCCGTCCTCGTTGGTCTCAATAAATACCCAAAGGTCCTTTGTCTTTGCTTCCATTGGAATCCCCCCTCCCTTAGATTGCATGCGCTTCGCTGAGCAACTCAGCGAGTTTCTTTGCGGTTTCCTCAGCGGTTGCTTCCTTGATCTTCACGCCGCTCTTCTTTTTCTGCGGCACAAAGGTCTTTTTGACCTTGGTCGGAGAGCCCTTCAGGCCCGCCCTTGTCAGGTCAATCGACGGGAGGTCTGCCGCTGTCAGCGTGGTGATTTCCGCCTTTTTGGCCGCCAGTTTCCGGCGCAATGTGGGATAACGGGGGTCCCAGGACGGCTTTGTGAAGGTGACCAGGCAAGGCATCTTGCAAGCGACGATCTCAAAGCCTTCGTCGATTTCCTTTTTCACCTTCAGTGTGTCGCCATCAACAGAAGCTTCCCAGCCATAGGTGACCTGCGGATAGCCCAGATGCTCGGCGATTTCCGGGCCGACCTGTGCGGTATCGCCGTCAATGGCCTGTTTTCCGCAGAAAATCGCGTCGAACTTGCCTTCCAGCTCTTCAATCTTCTTGATCACTTCCGAGATGATATAGCTGGTTGCCAATGTATCGGAGCCGCCAAACGCGCGGTCAGAAGCCAAATAGGCTTTATCCGCTGCCATGGCCAGGCACGTCCGCAGCGCTTCCTGGGCCTGCTGCGGGCCCATGGAAACGACGACGATCTTGGTGCTGGGATCCGCGTCTTTGATACGCGCGGCCGCTTCCAAGGCATACCCGTCAAATGGGTTGACGATGGAAGGGACGCCGGCACGAATCAGCGTATTGGTGACCGGATCAATTCGGATTTCCGTTGTATCCGGCACCTGCTTGACACAAACAAGCACATTCATTTCTGAAACCTCCTGATTCTGTGTGATAGATTTGCTATACTTGCGCCTGAATCAAAAAGCAATATAGCCGAGACTACGGTCCTCATTATACCGCAAATTTGCCTGTTTGCCAATCGAAAATAGTAAAAAGCTTTTGAAAATTTTAAAAATATATATGCAATTTGAAGTGTTATTGTAAACCTTATACACCAAAAACAATTTTCTGAAAATTCACAAGGAATCTCTTCCTTTATTTACCGCAAAAACGACTTCATTCTTAGGAATTTGGAACTTTTTAATCTAGAAACACAACGGGTCCTTCATAAATATAGAAACAACTGCATCATATGATATGGGAGAGAATAGGCGGCATTCATGGACTTCATCGTTAGCCCGCCACGATGCGGACAATCCATGGAAACCCATCGAGTCCAAAGAAAACTGCGGCGGTCACCGTCCAGCTCTTTCGCCGGGCCAGGAAACAGGACTTTATCAAATGCTTCTGCATCGCCCTGCTTTGAACAGCCTTGGCAAATCCGCCTATTTTGCATATCAGGCGCGCCCGTTACATATACGTAAAAGGCAGAAGATTTGTTACAGCGCCGGCTATCCGGTGCTGCACGGAAAGGAGGGGTGGCTCATCGCTTTTTCAGAACTGGAACTTCTGGCGCGCATTGTAGAGTGTGAGGCCGGCGGTGAAGGGGAAAACGGCATGAAAGCAGTCGGCTGCGTTGTGATGAACCGGGTGGAAATTACCTATGGAGAATACGGGCGCTTGCACACCATTCGGGACGTGGTCTTCCAGACAGGGCAATTCACCTGCGCGCGCACCGTAGACAGGGGCGCCTACAATGCACAAAATCTCTACAACATGCGCCCAACGCAGGTTCATTACGACATTGCGAATTGGGCGATCGCAGGAAACCGGCTGACGAACCTGGGGTTTGCTTTGTGGTTTTTTAACCCCTTCACCGAGCAATGCCGGCCTCAGTTTCCCTCGGAGGTCGGCCAGTTTGTGATGCGCATTGGCGATCACTGCTTCTATAATCCGACAGAAAACTACGCGCAAACCTGACCGCCAAAATTCATTCTTACGGAGGTTTATGATGCCTGAATCCAACAGCCAAAACAACCGCTCCCAGAATGTCCCGATCTATTCCAGGGACGGCTATGAGGAATTTTCCGACGGCTCCAGCCGGATGCGGGACTTTTCGACTCCGCCGCAGAGCACCTTTGATTCGGAAGAAATGATCGGTTCCATTCAACGCATCCTGGAACAAAACCGCGGCAGCTATGTGGTCATCGAATTTCTGATCGGTACAGCCCAGCTCATGCGAAAACAGGGGATCCTCTATTTCATCGGCAACAATTATGTCACTCTGTACGACGACCAGGTTCAAAATTTTATCGTCTGCGATCTCTTTTCCATCAAATTTGTCTATTTCTATATTCCGGGCAGACGCCCCAATCGCAACTTCAACCTCCTTCCAAACGCTTCCCGCTGAGCCTCTCCCGCCTGACGCAAACGAGGCAGTACACACAAAACCCCGGCACGCGACGCGCCGGGGCTTTTTTATGGATTGCACAGGTTTCCAAAAGCAAAATTCGTCAGCCTTCTTGCTCCATCCGGGACACAGGCAGCCGGCGATTTTTTTATAAGGGCAGTCACTCGCGTGTTTTTCGGCCAGCACCGCATCATACCCCTAAAATATTGCCGCGGAAATCTTGAAAATGGGTCCATCCCCCATTCCCTCATGGCAAGGATAAATGCAGAACCCAAGTCTCTTCGGGTCAGTTCTATAAATCCGGCAGCAAGAATCCAGATCCGGAAAAATTCTGTGGCCTGCTTTTCAGGATTTTCTTGAAATGGAAACGTTTTCTGTTGATTTTCAATGAATTTTCTCAAATTAAAATGCTATTTTCATGCATGCTTTAGGTAATATGCACGCAAGTTTTATTTATGCATTATGCAATTTTTTGATGAAAGCTCGGATTATATAGATAAGGCAGTTGATTTTTGCAAGTTTAACGTGCTATAATGTTCATGTCATAAATTCGTGTGTCAGCTGACACATGGAAATTCCAAATGAAGGAGTAGGAGAAATTTATGAAAACATCCAAAAAAGTGCTTGCCACTCTGCTTGCCGCAGGTATGGCGTTGTGTATGTTTACAGGCTGCGATACCGCGACTACTACCAGCACCGGAAACCAGCTTGCGTGCAGATCCCGCGACTCCTCCCGCCCCGGGCGGGGCTGCCGCTTCCACTGCTGCGGCGACCGGTGGCAAGGTTGTAAAGATCGGTGTTTATGAGCCCGCTTCCGGCGACAACGGTGCCGGCGGCAAACAGGAGACCCTGGGCATCCAGTACGCCAACAAGACCCAGCCTACTGTAGAGATCGGCGGCGAGACTTATACGGTTCAGCTCGATATCGTGGACAATCAGTCCTCCAACGATAAGGGCCCTTCTGCTGCACAGCAGCTGGTTTCTGACGGTGTATCCGTGGTGCTTGGCTCTTATGGCTCCGGCGTTTCTATCGCTGCTTCGGATGTCTTTAAAAACGGCGGTGTGGCTGCCATTGGCATTACCTGCACCAACCCACAGGTCACGGAAGGCAACGACCACTACTTCCGCATCTGCTTCCTGGATCCTTTCCAGGGCACTGTTCTTGCCAACTATGCTTACTCAAAGCTGGGTGTCAAGAAGGCCTACTGCCTGTCCAAGCTGGGCGACGACTACTCTGCTGGCCTGTGCAACTACTTTAAGCAAGCCTTCACCAAACTGGGCGGTCAGGTGATCGAGGAATCCTTCCCCGAAGGCAACTCCGACTTTACCTCTTATGTAACCAGTGCGAAAAACCAGGGCTGCGACGTGTTCTTCTCCCCTGTCTCCACGGAGGCCGCTGCCAACATCATTGAGCAGGCTTCCGCACAGGGGCTGAACATGCCGATTTTGGCTGGCGACACTTGGGATTCCAACGTGATTACGAATGCGGCCAAGGGCAAGAATGTCAATATCTGCATCGACACCTTCTATCAGGAGGGCGGCAATGCAGACTTCGATAAGGGCTTCAAGGCGTACCTGAACTCCGATTCCACCGCGCTGGCCAACAACGGCGGCAATGACATGGTGGCCGCTGTGTCTGCCATGGGCTATGATGCTTACTTTGTAGCATTGGAGGCGCTGAAGTCTGCGGGTAGTACGGACGCTGCTGCCGTAAAGGCTGCGCTCCCCTCGGTCAAATATAGCGGCGTCACCGGTGAGATCTCCTTCAACGACTCCGGCGATGCAAAGCGCGACACCGCTTATGTCAAGAAGGTCAACACTCAAACCGGTACTTGGGACTTCGTGACAGAGCAGAAGGTAAGCTGAGCTGCGAATCTCGGATTGATGCCGGAGACTCTGCGGGGTTTCCGGCTTTCCCTTGGAGGTATTTCCCCCACATTTTGTTTGGGCTGCCCCGAAAGGCACCGGCCAATGGGTCCTTTCGAGACAGCTCAATTTGATTAAGGAGGTTTATCCATGAGCGTTGTTCTTCCCTATTTGCTGTCGGGAATCTCCGTGGGCGGCCAGTATGCGTTGATTGCCATCGGCTATACCATGGTTTACGGGATCCTGCGGCTGATTAACTTTGCCCATGGCGATGTATTCATGGTGGCCGGCGTCATGATGATCTATCTGTCTGCCTCTCTGCCCTTGTACATTGCCATACCGCTGGTGCTAGTCCTGACGGCTGTCATCGGCTTTGTCATTGAGCGCGTGGCCTATAAGCCGCTGCGTTCGGCGCCCCGTATGTCTATCATGATCTCTGCCGTCGGCGTGAGCTATCTGCTCCAGAATCTGGCGGCTTACATCACCGGCGGCCTGGCACAGCAATATCCCACAATTCCACTGATCTCTCAATCCGTCACCATCGGCCCTGCCACCACCAAGATGGTTACGCTGGTAACGCCCTTCCTGGTGATTGCGCTTGTGGTCGCCCTGGTTCTGCTGCTCAACCATACCAAGATCGGCATGGCCATGCGTGCCGTATCCAGGGACTATGACACTGCCCAGCTGATGGGCATTCGCATCAATGTGGTTATCAGTGTGACCTTTGTCATCGGCTCCTTCCTGGCGGCGGTGGGCTCGGTGCTCTATTTCACCAATTATACGGCCGTTACGTATACTTCCGGCGCTATGCCTGGCCTGAAGGCTTTTGTGGCAGCTGTCTTTGGCGGCATTGGCTCCATACCCGGAGCGGTGATCGGCGCGTTTATCATCGGCATCTGCGAGAACATTGTCAAAGGGCTGGAATCGATGCTGGGTGTGGTTGGCATTAACCTGAATCTGGGACTTGCCACCTTCTCGGATGCGGTGACCTTTGCGCTGCTCATTATTATCCTTGTGGCCAAGCCCACCGGCCTGTTCGGGGAAAAGGTCACGGAGAAAGTGTGAGGTGTGCTCTATGAAGAATCTTGAAACCAAGCGTGGCCGCCTCATTACTGCTGCCATTGTTTTGGGTGTATTTTTGTTTGTTGGGATTGCGGAGAAGGTGGCGCCTGCTTCCTGGAATATGTTATTTATGGTGCTGAAAAAGGGAGCGATTTACACGCTGATCGCCGTCTCTATGAACCTGCTGAATGGCTTTACTGGCCTGTTCTCTCTGGGCCAGGCGGGCTTCATGCTGATAGGCGCCTACACCTATGGCATTTTCACCATTCCTGTGGCAGAGCGCGCCTCGGTCTATCAGTATTTTGGCGGTGGCGTGGTCCAGTTTGCCCTGCCGGTGCCGATTGCGCTGATTCTGGCGGGTCTGGTGGCGGCAATCTTTGCGTTCCTCATCGGCCTGCCCGTGCTGCGGCTCAAGAGCGACTATTTGGCCATCGCCACGCTGGGCTTTGCGGAGATCATCCGGGCTGTGTTCCAGTGGAATGTGCTGGGTCCTTTGACCAATGGCTCCAATCTGCTGCGGAAGTTCCCGGTATTCCAGTCCACCCTGGCCTATTTCATCGTGGTGGGCATCTGTGTGGCCATTATTCTGCTGCTGATCAACTCCTCCTATGGGCGGGCCTTTAAGGCCATCCGGGAGGATGAGATCGCCGCAGAAGCCATGGGCATCAATTTGGCCCGGCACAAAATGCTTTCCTTCTGCATTTCTTCGTTTTTTGCCGGCATCGGCGGCGCACTGCTGGCGATGTATCAAACCTCGGTGCAGGCGGCCATCTTCAAGTCTTCCATGACCTATGAGATCCTGCTGATTGTGGTGATCGGCGGCATCGGCTCCATCTCCGGCAGCATCCTGGCTTCCTTCCTGTACATCGCCTGCAGCGAATGGTGGCTCCGGTTTTTGGACCAGGAAACCATTCTCACTCCGACAGGCCGCACCCAATTCATTGTCGTTATGGCCGTCATTTTTGTCATTCTCCTGGCGATGATGGTCTATCGGCTGGGGGGGGGGGAAGGGGAAAACGAAAGGGGGCACGGTTCTCTACAT
>USIA01000073.1 GCA_900554535.1 uncultured Oscillospiraceae bacterium
CTCAAAGGTGTGGTCACCCGCCCGTGCTTTCAGACAGAGGCTGCCATTACCGGTGGCCCGGGATGGATCGAACGGATGAAGAAAGCCGGTCTCGTCCGCTCCATGTCTAAGAAAGGGTGTTCCCCTGATAACGCAGCATGTGAAGGCTTCTTTGGACGGTTGAAAAACGAAATGTTTTTAGGAAGCTCACTTGACGATTTTGCCCGGGAGCTTGATGACTATATCAATTGGTATAACCGCAAGCGTAACAAGCTATCTTTAGGCGGATTGAGTCCCCTCGAATATAGACAGCACCTTGGTTTTGTTGCTTAATTTGTCCAACTTTTTGTCCGCACCCCCGTCCCGAGATCGACATTTCTGGGCACGCGGATACTACGTGGACACGGTAGGGCGAAACAAAAAGCAAATACAGGAGCACATCAAAAATCAGCTGGCAGAAGATCAAATAGCAGATCAAATGAGTTTGAAGGAGTTTGTTGACCCGTTTACGGGTAGCAAGAATACGAAGACATAAAAAACAGCCCCTCAAGGGGCCGCCATGAGTCAGCAATGCAGTTGGCCGACCCTTTCGTGGCCCCTTGAGAGGCGTTGTCCGTATGATGCCCTTCTAGGACTTGCACAAGCCCCCGGCTTTGACGGGGGTCATGATTCTATGGCCAGCGAGCAGGCAACACACCCTCCCGCCGTTTTGCCCGGCGCTTTAAGCATTCTGAAAAACGATTTTTGCGGCCAAACGGCAGCCATCCCGGATGCAGTCCTGGCAAGTGCGCAGCGGCTTCCCGCTGTCCACACCTTTGAGTTCACGGCAAACCAGGGAACCATTTTGCGCAGCAAAGTCCGCTGTAATTTGCTTGGTAAGCTGATAGGTGCCTGCCTTGGTTTTCTGCCCAAGGCCGCGGCTGTTGTGCAGTCCCGCCAGCAGAACCGCTCCGCTGACTGCGCCGCACGTGGCAGCCATACCGCCCATGCCGAGTCCAAAGCCTTCTGCCATACGGAAGATCGTTTCCTCGTCCACATCCACACAATCGCTGAACGCACACGCAACCGCTTGGGCGCAGTTCGCCCCCTGGTCATGCAGCGCCAGCGCTTTGTCAATTCGCTCGTCCAATGTCATCGATCTTTCCTCCATTCAATATCGGTATTATGATTCCTTACTGTCCGGACCGGAAGCCTTGTCGCCCTGTTCATCAGGCTGCGCCGCCTGCTCCGGCAGACCCTCGTCCTTGAGAATCCGCATAAACTCTTCGCCCGTAATCGTTTCGCGGTCCAGCAGATAGTGCGACAGCTCATGGAGCTTGCCCATATTCTCTTTCAGGATACTGATCGCCTTTTCATGCTGCTTCTGGATGATGTTCTGCACCACTGTATCGACCTTTGCTGCGGTTTCCGGAGAACAGGTCAGCGTCGCGTCTCCGCCGAGGTATTGGTTCTGGATGGTCTCCATGGCCACCATGCCGAACTCATCGCTCATACCGAAGCGCGTTACCATGGCGCGAGCCAGCTTGGTGGCCTGCTCAATATCGTTGGCGGCACCGGACGTATAATCGCCAAAAACCAGTTCCTCCGCCGAGCGGCCGCCACAGAGCACCGCAATTTTATTGAGGCATTCTTCCCGGCTCATGAGCATTTTTTCGTCCTCTTCCACCTGCATGGTATAGCCGAGGGCGCCGCTGGTGCGCGGGACAATCGTGATCTTTGTCACCGGGGCAGAATTCGACTGCATCGCCGCCACAAGAGCATGGCCCGTCTCATGGTAGGCCACGATCTCCTTCTCCTTCGGCGGGATTACCGCACTCTTGCGCTGGTAGCCTGCAATGACGACCTCCACACTTTCCTCCAGATCCTCCTGGATCACGGCCTTACGGCCGCACTTGACGGCGCGCAGGGCCGCCTCATTGATGATATTGGCCAGTTCCGCGCCGGACGCGCCTGCCGTTGCGCGGGCAATGGCATTGTAGTCCACATCCGGGCCGATCTTCACATCATGCGCGTGGACCTTCAAAATTGCCTCGCGGCCTTTCAGGTCCGGCAGCTCGACCGGGATACGGCGATCGAAACGTCCTGGACGCAGCAAAGCCTTGTCCAGACTATCCGGCCGGTTTGTCGCCGCCAAAATCACAACGCCCTTGCGGCCGTCAAAGCCATCCATCTCCGTCAAAAGCTGGTTGAGGGTCTGTTCGCGCTCGTCGTTGCTGGTCAGAGAACTGTCGCGCGCCTTGCCAATCGTATCGATCTCATCGATAAAGACAATGCAGGGGGCTTTTTCCTGTGCCTGCTTGAACAGGTCGCGGACTTTTGCCGCGCCCATACCGACAAACATCTCCACAAATTCCGAACCGGAGATGGAGAAAAACGGCACATGCGCTTCGCCAGCCACCGCCTGCGCCAAAAGCGTTTTGCCTGTGCCGGGAGGGCCCACCAGCAAGGCGCCCTTAGGCAGCGTCGCGCCGATATCGGCATATTTCTTCGGATTGTGCAGAAAATCTACAATCTCCACCAAAGCCTCTTTGGCCTCATCCTCGCCTGCCACATCGGCAAAGCTCTTGCCAGTCTGGGCTTCCACATAGATTTTGGCATTGCTTTTTCCAAAAGACATAGCGCCCGGGCCGCCTATTTTCTTCTGCATCCATCGCATGAAGAAGTATCCGCCCACAAAGACCAGCACAATCGGCAGCACGCCCATGACCAGCATATCGACAAGGCTGTTCGACTGCTGCACGACCGCGCCAAACTCCACATTCTTGTCCTTGAGCCGGTCGGTCAGCTTGTCGTCATCCATCATCGTCGTGGTATACACCACCGGCCGTGCCGTTTTATCGCCATCTGGGGTGGCGTTTGCCTCAAATGTAATCTGCGCTGTGGAACGGTTCACATCGGCCTTCGTGATTTCCCCCTGGTCCAGCATATTGAGGAACTGGCTGTATGTGACCGTTGTCGTCCTTTGCTGACTGAGCAGCGGGAATACAAACATTTCCAGGACAAACAGGATACAGATCGCTATGATAAAATAGAAGATCAATGGCCTTTTCGGTGCCTTTTGCTCTTTCATCTCATTTCTTCCACCAATCTATTACAAATTTTGATCTGTGTTTCATCATAACACATTTTGGCCTCTGATTTCTAAACAAATTAAGAACGATTCTGAAAAATAAGTGACGGAATGTTCAACAATGTGTGTCGAATGTCCGATCAACCAATCGCCGTCACCGTGCAGGCTGGATCCCCCTGTGTATAGGTCAATCTGATCGTGTCGCCCACATTATAGCGTAGGATTTCCAGGAATTTGGACACATCGACATCATATAGGCGGCTGTCGCCCTCCAGCACCAGATAGAAGTGAGAATTGCCATCCTGCACAGTCTGGGCGATCTTCTGGATTTTTCCGGTTGCCTTGGTTGCGGTTTCCGGCTTGCTGCTGATGCCATTGGTCCGCATCAGGTCCTGGTAATTTTTCTGACAGTCGGCCATGGTATCGCCGATGGCAACGATCTGATATTTCTGCACATTGACCATTGCGTATTTCTTGACCAAGCCCGCCTCATCCTTCAGCGCAATGAAATAGGTCGGCTGATCCTCGATATTCAGCAGCAAGGGGAACGCCGCCTGATAGCCGAGGTTCTGCACCTGACCCTCCGCGCTGCTCATGGCGCTCATTTCCACCGCACCGGTCACCGAATAAAAATGCGTCTCCTTGGTGCGCTGGTTCATCAAGACGAAGCCGACAAGGCTCTGGTCGCTGGTGACCGAGGTCACGCCGGTATAAACCCATACGTCGTCGTCGATGGCAAGGTAGTTGCAGCCTTCAGTCGTGGTCAGGCAATCCCGCTGGCCGAGAATGGAATTGAAATAGCCGTGCTTGAGCGTGCCGTAATAATTGTAAAATCCGGTAAGCATGGTATCGGAGTAAACCTCATCCACCCACTGCGGCACATCCTGGACCGGCATATCCTGTGTTTCGCCGGTCTGGGCGTTACAGAGCACCACCCGGCCGATGGTTTCGCCGCCAAAAAGGCCAATGGTATATGCCTTCACCGGGCAGACCCACCACGGGGTGCCCTCCTCATCAATCTCAAAATTCACATTATCAAAAATATACGTTGGATAGCGGAACCGCAGATGGCGGTAGATGTTGTGAGTAAAATATTCCCCTTTTGAATAGCGGATCGGTTTGTCGAGTTTGACCAGCTCCGTATCCTGGGTGGCCATATTGATCTTCATATAACCCGGGATGCCGCTGCTGTGATTGGTCAGCCATTTGATAGGACTGGCATAGTTGAGTGGAGAGACACGCACCGGCGTATTCTGGAGGTTAATCTGCGTATAGTCGTCCGACACTTCAAACTGAGAGACCATATCCGCCATGCTGCCCATTTTGCGGTTGCCGAGCAGGGTCGCGGAGTCCTTGTCAAGCAGCGGGATCTTGCTGGTATCAACCTGCTGAATATCCTTTGCAAAATCCCGGTCTTCAACCGTCAGCAGCTTCTGATATTTCCCGGCATTCACAATCGGAGAAGACAGGACCGCCCCAATGACCAGCACGATAATCAAAGCACCGATCACCAGCAGTCCGGCTTTGACCGCGCGGTCGCCCTTAAAATCCGGCTCCACGCCGTTTCGCTTTGCCTTGCGCAACACCGGCGCAACGCACAACACGATCACCAGCACAATCGCCACCAGGAAAATGAATCCCCAAAAAGAAGGGGCATGGATGTTAAAGGCAGGCAGCTCTACATAATAATAAAGGAAGGCGAGCGCCGCCAGCACCACAGCCAGCACGACGTATTTGACGGGTTTGGACATTGGTTTCTTCATGTAGATTCTCCGTTTCTACCATAGCAGGATCAGAATGGGCGGACAGTAAGCTGCGGCCTTGGCTCTACTATACACGATTTCAGCAAAAATATCCAGTGCCCGCCTTCGGAAAGGCGGTGGATTTCAAAGAATACAAGGGCAGCCGCTACAATTTGTGCAGCAGCTGCCCTTATCCGGAAGATATTAAAAATTTTGAATTCGGTTTATAGCTTTGAAGAAACACTATGCACGAGATTGGACGCCTGCGCAGGCACTGTTTCCGGGGTAGGTGCCGGCTCACCAAGGACAGGCGCGCTTTCTTCGGTCAGGCCGTTGACGGTTTCCAGATCGATATGCTGGAACAGTTTCTGTTTCTTGACGACCTTGACCCAGATGAGGGCATACGCCACCAGAGCGACCAGGAACACCACACAAATTTTATAGATCAAAATGCGTTCGTCCCCTTCCGCAATATTCCAAATCATGAAAACATCCATGAAAATACAGACAATTTGCGGGATGCCCAAAAGGGTCAGCTTTTTGTTACGGCCGGGATGGTTCGGATAGCGGTGCCGCAAAACCAGCACCGTCACATTCGTCAGGATATAGGACAAAAGCCAGAAGCAGGACGCAGCCAGCACCATGTTTGACAGGCCGGCAGTTTCCGCCAGGCCCGACACCACGATGATGCCAATGCCAGCAGACAAAATCAGAAGGCCTACATACGGCACGTCGCGCTTATTCTTCTTGGCAAAGAAGCTCGGGAGCATTTCATTCTGCGCCATGCCGCACAGGATCTTTGATACGCTGCCCAACACCGTGTTTGCCGTCGAAATACCAGCCAGCAACGTGACAATGCCCATCCATATGCTGCCCACATTTCCCAGCAGATTCTGGGCAAACACCATGTGCGGCATCTCTGCGGTGGAAAGCGTCTGAAGGTCCACATAATTGGTCATGCCCGTGCCAAGGATGGACTGGAGCACAAATAGGATGCACACGCCGAGAATCATGGCCAGCGGCACATCGCGCTTCGGGTGCTTCAGGTCTTTGCTGATCGGGATGACAAATTCAATCCCGATAAACAGCCAGAACGCCGTGCCTGCCATGCTGACAAGGCCGCTGATGCCGCTGACGCTCGGCGCCATCTTCTGCGCGTCTGGGATGGCCGTGCCAGTCCCCAAGCGGAAGAAACTGATGATGCCCATCCCCAGGAAGGAGAGCAACAGCAACGCGACGACCGCGTTTTGCAGCTTTGCAAAGATGTCGACGCCCATCATGTTCACGGCAAGCAAAATCAGCAAAAACGCGATGCTGATCACTGGCGCCGGAATCATCGGCAGAAACAGCTGATGCAGCACCATGCCGCACATGGAGATCTCCACCGAACAGGAGAGCAGGTTGACGATAAAATAAGCGGACAGATTCGACAGGATGCTCGGGCCAGGCCCTAGGCCGACCAGCGTATACTGGCCGAGACCGCCGTCCACATTGGGCATCAAGCTGTGCAGTTCCGTAAAGGTGAATGCCTGGAAAATGTTGAGGACAACGACCACCGCCATGGCAATGACAAAGCTGCTGCCCGCCATCCCTATGCCGCGTCCGAGTGACAAAAGGCAGCTGGTCGCCACGATCAGGCCGACACAGGTGGATATGGCGCTCGGCAATCCCAATTTTTTCGTTGTTGCCTGCATAAAGATTACCTCCCAAAATGTCAATCCATACAAAAAGGCGCTTCCCAAACAGGCAAATCTGCTGTTGGGAAGCGCCTTTGCTTCTTACATCTTATTTTTGTTATTGCGGCAACGCACCGGATAAATGAAAATCCGTCACAACCACACGGTGGTGGTAGTCCGCATCCGCGAGCATCTTGCGGTACGCACGCGGCGTTGTACCCGTGTAGTGCTTGAACTGCCGGATCAACTGCGGCTGATCGTAATAGCCGCACGCATCCGCCAAATCGGTTAATCGCTGCTGCTCGCTGCTGTGCAATAGATTCAAAAGCCGTTGAAACCGAATAATCTGGCAAAAGGTCTTGGGGCTCAAGCCCACCACTTCGCGAAATACACGGTCGATATAACGGGTGCTGTAGTCGGACAGCGCCTGAATGCTGACGCGCCCGCCGGACGCATTGACCAGCTGCTGCACGGCAGCCGCCAAGCGGGCCTTGCCGTCACCGGCCAAGTCCTCTTCCCGTTTTTGCCACGCGGCGGTATATGCTTTCCAAAACACCTGAGACTGCGCGCGGAAGCTGCCGGCTGAGCAAATTTTTTCGGAAAGCTCCGGGGCATCTATCACTTCCGGCATCGGCACATCCTGTTCGATGAGTTGGCCATTCGGAACCCGCAGCATGGCGGGACATACCCCCGGCAGGAACCGAACGCCAAAATAGACGTGCCGGTACTGCGTGCGGATTTCCTTGTGCTGCAAAACCGTCCCGATCACGCTGCTGCCAGGCCCGCTGGCATCGGCAGAACAGTCAAACACAAAGTCAATGCATCCATCCGGAACTGCAATCGTCGTGCCGCTTGGATCATCCACCTGATAGCGATAAAAATGGGAAATTCCCAGTTTCCAAACGCGTTTTTCATAATAACGCTGCGAAGTGGTCTCAAAATAAGGCTGCACTGGCAGCAACGGCTTGCTTTGTATGGAGCCTTGCAAGTGCATCCCCTCCTTTTACCAACGGAGCGCACTTGCAGAAGCCCCGCAGGCCCTGCGCCAGTGCAGGCTTTTGATTACCATTATTATATGCGCCAAAACTTCAAAAGTCAAGTGCAATTGGGAAAAAATCATCTTAGAAGGGGATGAAACTTATAAATGTTTTGTCAAGTCATCAAATTTTTGCATGAAAGCGGTCATACCGCAGTGCGGAAAGGTCGATGGACGGCTTGCCGTCAAGCACCATTTCGGAGAGCAGCTTGCCGACGACCGGCGAGATGCCGAAGCCATGGCCCGTGAACGCGCAGGCGACAATCAGACCGGGGACTTCGGGGATGAAGCTGATGACCGGGACGCCGTCCACACAGGCATCCTCCCAGCCGGCCCAGGTGCGCACGATCTTTGCGTCCGCGAGCTTCGGGACATACTTCATGATGCCGCGGCAGATGCAGGGAGCGGTGATGCTCGACGTGGCCAGATGGCCGTGGTTATCGAGATTGACGCCCTCCAGGCCAGAGGAGCCGCCGAATACGAACGAGCCGTGTTTGGTCTGGTGGCCGTAGAAATCGGCCTCCGCAGTACCGAGCATTTGTGGGAACATCTGCGGCTCTGCCTCTGTGACCAGCGCCTCCAAGAGCTTTTTGCTCATGGGGATGTCCACGCCAACGGTATTGGTGATCGCGCGGCTGCCATAGCCGGCTGCCACGATGATGTGTTCGCC
Organism: uncultured Oscillospiraceae bacterium; assembly: GCA_900554535.1. Lineage (GTDB taxonomy): Bacteria > Bacillota > Clostridia > Oscillospirales > Acutalibacteraceae > Caproicibacterium. Next base: position 8,174 of record USIA01000073.1, read on the forward strand.
CTCAAAGACGCCGTCCTTTGTCACAGCCTGACGGGCCTTGCCCTTGATCTTCCGCAGCTTCACGACCTCTTCGCCCGTGATGAAGCGGGCGCCGAGCTGACGGGCGCGGCGGTAAAACGCCAGCGTCGTCAAAAGCGGATTGGCGTGGCCGTCTGTCGGACACCAGCTTGCGCCAATGACTTCGTCAGAGAGGTACGGGTTTAGCTCGCGGACTTCCTTTCCGTCGATCATGCGCATATCCAGCCCGCAGGAGCGCCCGACTTCCGCCAAATGAGAGAGAATCTCCAGGTGCTTTTCCGTCTTGCCCAGGCGGAGGTTGCCCTTTTTGACATATTCGATATCCATGCCCAGCTCTTCGGAAAGCGTGGGCCAGATGTGTTCAATCCCGTACATGGCCAGCGGCAGCTCGCGCTTGTCACGGCCGGATTGGCGCACG
>USIA01000074.1 GCA_900554535.1 uncultured Oscillospiraceae bacterium
CTGCCCACGAAAAATGCCAATTTCCCCTTCGTAGGAGCGCACCACATAGGCTGGTGGGCTGCTGGTGGTGCCGATGCCCCCGAAAGAGGCCGTTTCTTGACTTGCAGTGGCATTTGCGTTAGAATAAACAAATACATCGGAGGGTGTATTTTGGGCTTTGCGTGTGGCTGTCGAAAGTGGGATTGCGACTAACAGCGTTGCCGCCAGCACTGCGCCGCATGCAAGCATCATTGCATTCAGTTTTTTCATCGCCTTCACCTCAGGCAATAGTGTGGACGATTTCTGGAAATTTATGCATGTTTCGTATTCTTTTTTGCGAAAATCCGCTTTTCGCTGCTTTCGGATGTTTTTTTGGCCGTCGCGCCCCCGCTGAAGCGCACAATCCCCTTTTGGCAGGACGTAATGATTTCCTAGCCGGAGCTGAAGCCTGCGCGCCTGCGGTAGCGGCGGCTTTGCATCCTCGTTTTGGAGGGAACCTTTGATGAACAAAACGAATCCAGATCAACAGAAGGCGCCGAATCCGCAAAAGAAAGGCGCATTGCCAGTTGGCCGCCGAGCGGTCCCAACAGCCCTGCGCGCAGTAGGCAAAACAATTGTGACGGTTCTGATGATCCTCTTGATCAGCTTGGTCGTCGTCGGCATTGCGCTGTTGATGTTCATTTTCAGTATGCGAGACGAAAAGGTATCGCCGGATTTGATGACGTCCTTTAAGCAGAACTACAGCAGTACATTGTATGTCAACGGAGACGGAGACGACACCAAAAACCCGGTCGAGCAGCTGACTTTGAAAACCGGTCCGGAGCGCATTTGGGTGGACTATCAGGATATTCCGGACAACATGAAAAACGCCATGGTCGCGATTGAGGACAAGCGTTTCTGGAAGCATCACGGCGTGGACTGGCGGCGCACAGCGGGCGCTGTACTCAACCTGCTGAAGCCTGGCGGCAGCAGCTTTGGCGGTTCCAGCATCACACAGCAGCTGATCAAAAACCTGACCCAAGAAGACGACATCAGCGTCACCCGAAAAATTAAGGAGATCTTCCGCGCACAAAACCTGGAAAAAGAATACAGTAAAGAACAGATTCTGGAAGCATATCTGAATGTGGCACAGTTCGGGCCCAATATTCAGGGCGTGCAGGCGGCGGCCCAATTGTATTTCGGAAAAGATATTGCCGAGTGCGATCTGGCCCAGTGTGCCGCGATTGCGGGCATTACGCAGAGTCCCGCCAAGTATAATCCGCTTGTGCATCCGGACAACAACAAAGACCGCCAGCAGGTTGTGCTTAAGGAAATGTATAGCCAGGGGATGATTAGTGAGACGGATTATGAGGCTGCCATGCAGGAAAGCGAGCACATGACCTTTGTCGGAAAAAAGGCAAGTGCCAACACAAACCAGGTGTGGGACTGGTACACCGACGCGGTGATCAGCGACGTGCAGCAGGCGCTGATGGACAAGTATAAATGTTCCGCCAGCGCTGCCAGCAATATGATATACAGCAATGGCCTGCAGATTTACTCCGCTGTGGACTCCACACTGCAAAAGCAGGCAGAAGACTATGTGCTCAATAAGGCAGACTTTGGCGACGACAGCAAGATGCAGACCGGCGTGGCTGTGGTCGGATATGACGGCCGCGTGCTGGCATTGGTCGGCGGCCGGAATAAGAAGACAGCCAACCGCGTCAATTCCTTTGCCACAACGTTGCCGCAGCAGACAGGTTCCTCCAATAAGCCCATTGGCGTCTATGCGCCGGCCATTGAGGCGGGCGTTATCAATTATTCTTCGCTTGTCGAGGACGAGCCGTTTGCCGGATATTACAACGATGGCACGGACCGCGAGGGTCCGCTCAATTACAGCCTGGACAACCAGGGCGGCACCTACCATGGCATGGTGCCCGCGCAAAAGGCTTTGGCCGGCTCCTACAACGCGGCTGCCGTGAACACACTCAAAAAACTTGGCATTGACAACAGCTTCAATTTTTTGACGCAGAAGCTCGGCTTTGCCTCCCAGTATGTGGACTCGGACAAGGCTTTGGCCCCGCTGGCCCTGGGCGGCTTGACCAACGGCGTCAGCGTGGAGAGCATGGCGGCGGCATACGCCATTTTTGGAAATGGCGGCAAGTATTATAAGCCGTATACCTTTTATAAGGTGTTGGACCACGACGGCAATGTCCTGATCGACAATACCACCCAATCACCGACGCAGGCGCTCAGCCCGGTAACCGCTTCCATTATGAACCGCATGCTGCGAACAGTCGTGACCGAAGGCACCGGACGACTGGCGGCGATCAGCGGCTGGGATGTCGTTGGCAAGACCGGTACTTCCAACGACTACCGAGACAGCTGGTTTATTGGCGACACGCCCTACGCGGTCTGTGCGGTATGGACCGGCTATGAAAACGAAAATACCCGGATGCGCCCGACTGATTATTCCAAGGGCATCTTCAAGGGTATCATGACCCAGTACCTTTCCGATAAGGAAGATAAAGACTTTACGCTCGACAGCGGTATGGTCGAGCGGGATTACTGTGTAGAGACCGGCCTGTTGGCAGGCCCCGGTTGTTCAGATACCGCTCCTGGCTATTATGATGCCAACAACCTGCCTGCAACCGACGACGGCGGCCATTCTACTTATTGGGAAAATCGAGAAAGCGAAAACGGGTACAGGCAGAACCGCGAGAATGGTAATATTAATAATAATGATAGCACCAGTGAGCAGCCGGAAGAGAATAACCAGGGGGCCAGCAGCCAGCAGCCAGCCAGCGAGCCGCCAGCGGAGAGCGCTCAGCAGTCGCAGAGCCATTCGCAGCCTCCGGCTACAACTAGCCAAGACGAACAACCCGAGGGTGGTGGATCCAGCGCAGCCGCCTGAGAAATTTCAGAGCGAACAGGCAGCCTCCAAGACTGCCTGTTTTTGCGTTTGACCGCACTATGGCAGAAAAGACGCCAGGAGAGTTGAAACTTGCAGGAAAACATGATACACTGATACAGTATCAACTGCCAGAAAAGCAAAGATCCGCGCAAATGCGCGCTGTATTTGCAATATATGGGAAAGAGGGATGCATGAAGATGGTGGAGATCGCAGTGATGGGCTACGGCGTCGTGGGAACCGGCGTGGTAGAGGTGCTCTCCAAGCATGAGGATCACCTGGCCCGGCGTGCACATCAGGATATTCAGGTCAAGTATATTCTGGTGCGGCGGGATTATCCGGAGCCACCGCCCATGGGCCGGTTTGTTAAGAATTTTGATCAGATCATAGAGGACCCCGCCATCCGTGTGGTGGTCGAGGTGATGGGCGGCCTGGACCCCGCGTATACCTATGTCAAGCGGTGTTTGCAGGCGGGCAAAAGCGTTGTTACCTCCAATAAGGAACTGGTGGCAGCAAAGGGCGCGGAGCTCCTGCAGATTGCGCGCGATACAAATGCCAATTTCCTTTTTGAAGCCAGCGTGGGCGGCGGCATCCCGATTATTCGTCCGATGACCCAGTGCCTGGCCGCAAACGATGTGGTCGAGGTGGCGGGTATCTTAAACGGCACCACCAATTACATTTTGACGAAGATGTTCCGCGAGGGCGATTCTTTTGAGCATGCGCTGGCGGAGGCGCAGCGTCTGGGCTATGCGGAGCGTGACCCAACCGCTGATGTGGAGGGCGAGGACGCCTGCCGCAAAATCTGCATTTTGGCATCTCTGGCCTATGGCAAGCACGTCTATCCGGAACAGGTGCACACGGAGGGCATCACCCACGTTACCGCGGCAGATGTCGCCTATGCGGATGCGTGGGGCGGCGTGGTCAAATTGATCGGCGAGGCCCACTGCATCCCCACTGGTCAAATCCAGAGCATCGTCTGTCCGATGTTTGTCTCTCGCGACAGCCAGCTGGCGAATGTGGACGACGTGTTCAATGGCATTCTTGTGCGCGGGGACGTCACCGGCGACGTGGTCTTTTACGGAAAGGGTGCAGGCAAACTGCCCACGGCAAGCGCAGTGGTGGCGGATGTGATCGACTGCATCAAACATCTGAAAGCCCGCAAATATCTGTTCTGGAGCGAGGGCTCGCCGGATTATGTGGCCGATTACCGCGAGGCGGTGCGCGAATTTTATGCGCGTGCTCATGTGGAGGGAATTCTTGACGTGGACGCTGCATTTGATGCGGTGGAGCGCGTGCTGCCGGGCGCGTTACGCCTGTCGCGTGCAGATGCGCTGGAAAATGAACTGGCCTTTGTGACCAAACGCATCCGCGAGGCCGACTTTGATGAGGCGCTCAAGCGGCTGCAAAAAGTGGGCATTTCTGCTGATAATATTATCCGCATCAGCGCGGTCTGAAGCCGCACAGTACGGGAATGGAGGGTCTGACGTGATACGCATCCAAGTGCCGGCTACCAGTGCAAACCTGGGTTCCGGGTTTGACGCGCTGGGTATTGCCTTGAGCCTATATAACCAGGTCTGGATGGAAGAGGCAGACAGTATCGAGATTACCTGCAAAGATGATGTGCAGGTGCCACACGATGAACATAACCTGATTTATTGGGCGGCCAGCCAGCTGTATGCCGAGTGCGGCCGTAAACTGCCGGGATTGAAGATCGTGCAGCTTAATAATATCCCCATCGCGCGGGGACTGGGCTCCAGCTCCGCGTGTATCGTGGCCGGACTTTTGGGCGCCAACCGCCTGTTGGGCAGCCCATTGGAACAAAAAGAGCTGGTAACGCTCGCGACCCGTATTGAAGGCCATCCGGATAACGTTGCCCCGGCCATTGAGGGCGGTTTGGTAACTTCTGCCATGGAAGGTGGAAAGGTCTACAGCGTCAGCGTGCCGATCAGCGAAAAGATCCGTTTTGTGACCTTTATTCCACCGTTCGAGTTGAAGACGGAAAAGGCGCGTTCTGTTTTGCCAGATTCTTATAGCCGCGCGGACGCGGTCTATAACCTCTCGCGTTCGGCGCTGATGGCGGCGTCGCTCTTTTCCGGGAACCTCGAAAATCTGCGTGTGGCGGTGCAGGACCGCATCCATCAGCCATATCGCGCGCCGTTGATCGAGCATTACGACCAGGTCGTGCGCTTAAGCTATGAATTGGGCACGCTGGGCACCTGCGTCAGCGGCGCGGGGCCGACGATCCTTTCGATGGTGGAAGCGGGCAGCGCAGAGCAGTTTGCCAAAACTGCCCAGGAACACTTAATAGATAAGGGCATCGAGGGGTGGGAAGTCCACCTGCTTCATGCCGAGCCAGTAGGCGCGCAGATTTTTATCGAATAATGTGACGCTGGATAGAAACTTGAGATGGAGGAAAACCTGTATGAGTTTAATTGTACAGAAATTTGGCGGCAGCTCTGTGGCAAATCCGGAGCGCGTCTTCAATGTCGCCGGGATTGTCACGGATACATACAAACGGGGCAATGACGTTGTGGTCGTTGTTTCGGCGCAGGGCGACACCACGGATGACCTGATCGCCAAAGCCGAGGAGATCAACCCGCACCCCAGCAAGCGCGAGATGGATATGCTGCTGACAGCGGGCGAGCAAATGAGCGCCGCATTGATGGCCATGGCGATCGAGAAGCTTGGCTTCCCGGTTGTTTCGCTGCTTGGCTGGCAGGCGGGTTTCCGCACCAGCAGCGCCTATGGCAGTGCGCGCATCTATGATGTCAAGGCGGACCGTATCCGCAAGGAATTGGACAAAAAGAACATTGTGGTCGTCACCGGCTTCCAGGGCATCAATCGGTATAACGACATGACAACCCTGGGCCGCGGCGGCAGCGATACTTCAGCCGTGGCGATCGCCGCTTCCATGCACGCAGACCTGTGCCAGATTTATACGGATGTGGAGGGCGTGTTTACAGCGGATCCGCGTAAGGTGCCAGCTGCACGCAAACTGAAAGCGATTTCCTATGACGAAATGCTCGAGTTGGCGACGCTGGGCGCGCAGGTTCTGAATAACCGCTCCGTGGAAATGGCGAAGAAATACGGCATTGAGCTGGAGGTGCTCTCCAGCCTGACAAAGAAACCGGGTACAATTGTTAGGGAGGTTGGCAAAGTGGAAGAAATGCTCATCAGCGGGATTGCGAAGGACGACGACGTGGCGCGCATCTCAATTATCGGTGTTCCGGATCGTCCGGGTTTGGCCTTTAAAATTTTCTCAAAGCTGTCGGCCAAAAACATCAATGTGGACATTATCCTGCAATCCGTGGGCCGCAACGGCACCAAGGACATCAGCTTCACGATCGCCCGCAACAACCTGCAGGAGGCTATCGACCTGCTCAATCCTTATGTGGAGTTGATCGGCGCTTCCAGCGTTGTGTATGACGAAAATGTGGCCAAGGTCAGTATCGTGGGCGCAGGCATGGAATCCCATCCCGGCGTGGCTTCCCGCATGTTTGAGGCGCTTTTTGCCGCCAACATCAATATTCAGATGATCGCCACCAGCGAGATCAAGATCTCCGTCTTGATCGATGCGGAGGAAGCGGACCGCGCTGTCAGCGCCATCCACAAGCGATTCTTTGAAGCCTGATTGATGATTTGTGAAAGGCCGCTGGATTTTCCCAGCGGCCTTTTTTCGTGCCCGCAATCACTGAAACTTGTCCAAAAAAATTTTAAAAACACCTTTACAAGACGGGAAAGATATGGTATTCTATAAGCAAGAAAAAGAATTGTTATTAATTTAAAGTAGGCGTTTCGATTTTAGTTGGGATTTTCTGCACAGCCGTCAATTTCCACTTTACAAATCTGCAAAAACGTGGTATTCTTTTCAATAAGAATAATTGTTATTGTTTTACACAGGGGTGAATTATGGAAAGGAAACAGAATTACAGTCGCAAACGCGAGGCAATCCTGCAGACGCTGCGCAGCACCAAAAGTCACCCAACGGCCGACTGGGTGTATCAGCAGTTAAAGCCAACTTTTCCCGATTTGAGCCTCGGTACTGTTTACCGCAATCTGAGCCGTTTCAAAGAAGACGGCACCATTGTCAGTGTAGGTGTGGTGGATGGGCAGGAACGCTTCGACGCTGATACATCCCCGCATTCTCATTTTATCTGTCTGGGCTGCGGCGCAGTCCTGGATGTGGGCGAAGGGTTTGTGGACCCGCAAGCCGATAAAGCCGTTTCCAGCCTGAACCATGTGCAGGTGCTCAGCCACCAGGTGCTGTTCCATGGCTACTGCACGGCTTGTCTGGAGAAGATGCAGACGGAAGCTGATGACGAATCGTCTGCCATTGAAAACGCCGGATAACGGTGGCTGGGTTTCTTTTACAGACCGAAAGAGGCAATCTGGCCTTTTTCAAATATAGAAGATATTTGCTCGACAATTTGGAAGAAAATTTTTAATGGAGGTATTTCACGATGAAAAAATGGGTTTGTTCTGTTTGCGGCTATGTTTATGAGGGCGAGAATCCGCCGGCAAAGTGCCCGCAGTGCGGCGCAGACGCGTCCAAGTTCAAGGAGCAGGTTGCTACTGCAGGGTTTGCCTGCGAACATGAGATCGGTGTCGCGCAGGGTTGCGATCCGGAGGTCTATCAGGGCCTGGTGGACAACTTCAACGGTGAGTGCTCTGAAGTTGGCATGTATTTGGCCATGAGCCGTCAGGCAGAGCGCGAGGGCTATCCCGAAATCGCGGAAGCTTACAAGCGCTATGCGTTTGAAGAGGCAGAGCACGCTGCCAAGTTTGCCGAGCTGTTGGGCGAGGTCGTTACCAAGAGCACGAAGAAGAACCTTGAAATGCGCGCCGAGGCAGAGGCAGGCGCCTGCGCTGGCAAGCTGGAGCTGGCCAAAAAGGCAAAGGCACTCAACTACGACGCGATCCATGACACGGTCCATGAGATGGCAAAGGACGAGGCCCGTCACGGCTGTGGCTTCAAGGGCCTGTTGAAGCGTTATTTCGGCGAATAAGCAATCGAAGTTTTTTATATTCAGAATGCGCATCCCGTGGGGTGCGCATTTTGCATGTAACAGGGAATGAGGGGTGAATTCCCCAAGAGGGGAACTTTGTGGAGAATCTTCTGTTTAGTCTGAATGCGACCTTGCCGATCTTTTTCCTGATGCTTTTGGGGGCTTTTTTCCGAAAAGCCCGGATCATGGAAGGCAGTTTTATTGATAAGGTCAATCAATTTGTCTTCAAAGTGGCATTGCCGGTGATGTTGTTTGAAGAACTGGCCAAGTCGGATTTCCAAAGTGTGTGGGATCCGAGATTTGTGATGTTCTGCTTTGTGGTGACCCTGTGCAGTATCGGGCTCGTGACGCTGATTTCACTGCGGATTGGGGACAAGTCCCAGCGGGGCGAATTCATTCAGGCGGCATACCGCAGCAGCGCGTCGCTTCTGGGGATTGCCTTTATCAAAAATATGTATGGAACGGCCAGCATTGGTCCGTTGATGATTATTGGCAGCGTGCCGCTGTATAATGTGCTGGCGGTGGTTGTCCTGTCCCTGACGAGCCCGGACCGGCAGGGCAAGGGCCTGAATCGGAATGTCGTGTTTGGTGCGCTCAAAGGCATCGTGACGAACCCGATCATTCTGGGTATCGTGGCTGGCGTTCTGTGGTCGCTGACCGGCGTTCAGCAGCCGGCCATTATGGATAAAACGCTCTCCAGCCTGGAGGCTG
>USIA01000075.1 GCA_900554535.1 uncultured Oscillospiraceae bacterium
CCTCCAAATAGGCCGGGTACTGCACGCGTGCCACTTGTGTGGACGGTGCGCCGAAGGCTCCTCCCAGCGCATCAATCAAATGGTCCAGCCCCCGCTTGCTGCGCGCCGCAGTGCCCACAACCGGAACGCCCAACCGGCGCGACAGCAGCTTTAAATCCACCCGGATGTTTTTGCGCCGGGCTTCATCCATCAAGTTGACGCAGACCACCACATGCGGGGTAGCCTCCAGGATTTGCAATACAAGATTCAAGTTGCGCTCCAGACAGGTCGCGTCGCACACAACGATCACGGCGTCCGGATGATCAAAGCAAAGGACATCCCGCGCGACTTCTTCCTCTGCGGAATGTGCGAGCAGCGAGTAGCACCCCGGCACATCCACCAACACATATCCCTGTCCGTGCCGCTGGCAGTACCCCTGCGCGCTGCTGACGGTTTTGCCCGGCCAGTTGCCCGTGTGCTGCTTCATGCCTGTCAAAGCATTGAAAATTGTACTCTTGCCCACATTAGGATTCCCGGCCAACGCCACCACGCGGTCGGACGCGCGCCGCTTCTGCACCACTTGGGGCAGCGCGCTTTCGTACATTGTTTCCATCACCGTCCTCCTTCACCGCAGGCGTTCCACCTGCACCGCACTGGCGTCCTCCCGGCGCAGTGCGATCACCGCCCCGCGAATCCAGTATGCAGACGGATCGCCCAGCGGGCTTCTCTGCACGCATTCGACCGTGGTACCGTCAACCATGCCGATGTCCTGTAGCCGCCTGCGCATATCGCCGTCCACCTGCAAATCGCGCACCACCGCCTTTTCGCCGGGGCGCAGCCGGGCGAGCGTTTGTCTTGTTTGCACAGCAGCTTCACCTCCCAATGAAAAGTTCCGTCTCGCAGCCTCCTGCCGTTCCTCTGCGGGAACTTCCTGCGGAAAAATGGCTGCATGTGGAATGGCTGCCCTATAGCCTATGCGCCGGCGTGTGATTTTGCCAAGGCCGCTGCAAGATCGTTCCATTGATGAATTAATTTTGTAATGTCAAGATAAATTTTACAAAATTATTAAAATACAAAAAATAAAAAAATCCCTATTGTAATCTAAAAAGTTGCGTGCTATAATAAGGCCCGAATCCAAAAAAGGCAAGGGAGCCGATGCGTTTCGCTTCCTTGCCTTTTTTGCTTTTTAGAACAAACGTTTTGCTTGTGGATACCTGAAAGAAAAAACAATCTGATCATGTCTTTTCAGCATCAAGACAAGCACGGAAAAGGACTTCATGCCACGGATTGAGCCGGCTCATTTTCGCAGATTGCTTGAAGAGGTAATTGTCATGTTGAATCGTTTTAATCAGTTCATTGAAAAATGGATGTTCCTGGTGACGCCCTGCTGCCTGGCTGTGGGCGTGCTGTTTCCGTCTGTAGCGGGTCTGGGGGTTCCCTATGTGCCCATTGTCTTTGCGTTCATGACCTTTATCGGCGGGCTGAAGTCCAGTTTCCGCGATATAGCAGAGGTATTCCGGAAGCCGCTGCCGCTTCTTTTGAGCCTGGTAATGCTGCATGTGGCGCTGCCGGCGTTGGCCTGTGGGCTGGGGCGCCTGCTTTTCCCGGAAAATATGAATGTTGTGACGGGTATGGTACTGGAGTTTGCAGTGCCCACAGCGGTGGTAGGCCTGATGTGGGTTTCTATCTATCACGGCAACAGCCCCCTCTCTCTGTCGCTGGTGATCGTGGATACCCTGTTGGCGCCTTTTATCATTCCGCTGACCCTTCGCATTCTGGTGGGGTCAAACGTACAGATCGATCCTTCCCAGATGATGTTGGAATTGCTTTTTATGATTGCGCTTCCGGCACTGCTTGCAATGCTCCTGAACCAGTTCAGCAAAGGACGGGTGAAACAGACCTGGCCTTCCCGTCTGGCGCCTTTTTCCAAGCTGTGCCTGATCTTTGTGGTGACCTCCAATTCCTCGGAGGTGGCCCCCTATATCCGGCACATGAACGCAGAAAGATTCCTGGTGGCGGGCAGTATCCTTCTTCTGGCGGCCAGCGGTTACGCGCTCGGCTGGCTTTTGGCCGCCTTATTCCGGCAAAATCATTCCATTACGGTTTCCATGATCTATGGTTCCGGCATGCGGAATATCAGCGCTGGCGCTGTGATCGCCTCCGCATATTTTCCGCCCGAGGTGGTATTTCCGGTCATGATTGGCACGTTGTTTCAGCAAATTTTGGCGGCGCTGTTCGGCATGCTGGTGTCACGAAAACAGCGGAGCCCTTCTGTATCCCCGAACGTATAAGATGGTATTAAAGAATGTATGGGAAAAAGCCGATAAAGAGGAACTAAGCGATGCGCAAAGGTAACTGGAAACGGATAAGACTTTCTTCTTAACTGCATCGTTTCTATTTCCCTGCTTTTTTATTCCCATTTTGCAAACAATACGCATGTACCACTCTTGTGGTACATTTCTATCACTTTTTCCAGACGCGCGCGGTCAACCCGCAGATACGCCGCCTGACAGTCAAGACACATAAATTTCTTGGATGCCCTGCCGAACAGTTTTCTGTGCAGGGCAATCTCATCAGACATAAGCTTCTTCCCGCACGTCATACAGGTATGGTCTGTCATTTTTTCGCCACCAGCCTGCATCTGTATACTTTCGAGCCATGTGCCGGCACTGTCGTCGAGAACATCTCATTCTGCTTTCCGATATTCACATGATCGATACAGTCATAAAACTCCAGACTCATTCCGGCGCTCACGGGAAGGCCCAGATCCCAGAAATCAACTGCTCCCATTGCGGGCACATCTCCCATATTGAACATGCCGACCGCAAGATCTCCGCCGGATAAAAACTTCACCAGCACAAACAGATCCGCACTGTTTGACTCACAGTTTAAAAGGAATGGAGGCCTGCACTCGATATCCTGGTTGATTGCGATTAGATCCCGGTTCAGCAGGATCTTTTTGGCCTGATCTGAAAGATTTCTCACATCGCAGCCGATCATAAGCGGGGAATTCATGATTGCCCATAGCGAAAAATGTGTCTGATATTCCTCATCCGTACATCCGCCGGCGGAAATGTATTCATTCCCGCCCTTTCCATACATGCCGACTACCAGCATATCCATATCATTGTGGCAGTAAGGCCCAGAAAACGCCATTTTATCCATCTGGGAAAGGGCGATATCTTTGATAGAATTCCAGGAATCATTGATATCTGCGGTAGAACGGAACAGATGCGCTCCGGAGGAGCGGATCCAGTCGTAAACTGAATCCGTTCCCCACTGGCATGCGGAGAAGGCAATGTCTCTCCCGGAGTTTGCCAGCGCCAGCCCCATCCTCCGATACAGGGTTTTTCCGTCCTGGTTCTGAGGCTTAAAGCAGTTATCATATTTCAGATAATCCACGCCCCACTGCGCAAACTGCCTTGCATCCTCATATTCATGTTCAAAGCTTCCCGGATAATTGGCGCAGGTTCTTGTTCCACAGCAGCTGTAGATGCCGAACTTGAATCCCTTTTCGTGGACATAATCGGAAAGTGCCTTGATTCCGTTGGGGAACTTCTCCGGATCCGCTACCAGTTTCCCCTCGCTGTCGCGTTCTTTTAAGCTCCAGCAGTCATCGATCACCACATATTCATAGCCTGCTTCCAGGAACCCCTGTTCTTTCATTGCATCCACGGTCTCTTTGACCAAGTCTTCACTGATCTTATCAGTAAATGTATTCCATGAGTTCCATCCCATAGGCGGAGCGGCGCACATTGCTTTTCTGGTCATATCCTTGTTTTTCCTTTCATAATGCTTTTTCTCTATCAATACAACTGTCTCCGGATATTTTCGGATCTGTGAAATTAGAAGGCTTTTTGGGGGCCGCGCGATCAGGCCGAATCCGAAGAAAGACCCGATATATCGTTCTTGAACCTGATAAATTCATTTCTCAAGCCGAAATCTCCGGTTTTACAGAACGGCTGGTAAATGGTGACAAAAATCAGGTGTAATAGTTCAGAATGGCAGTCCAATGGTCGTAGGGGCCGTCTCGCTAGACCTGGCTGCTGGACACCGAAGCCAATTTGGATCTGAACCCTGAACCAGCCGGAGAATGTCCAGTTGCTGCCCTGAAACGCTCCAGCAGTCTGCGAAACAAATGAATGCTGAAAAATCCCATGCGCTGCGCCTGAACAACGTAAGTTCAGACGCGGCGCTTTTTTACGCGGTTAGATTTGACGAATACCACATAACAACACCCTCTGATGTAGTTTGATTTTTCCTACATCAGAGGGTGTCTTGTCCCGATGCGTTTTTATGGTTCCGCTTACAGGCCGGCGGCTCCCTGCGTTGGAGTCACACAACAGGGCAGATGCTGCCTGTTTGGCAAGTGCGCTTACGCCGCCACCTTCACCATAAACATCTTCTTGCCATCCAAATAGATGCCGGTGCAGTCGTTGACAGCGCCTGTTGCGGTCACGGCATACGTGACCTTGCCATCCTTACGCGGAGTGACGACGCTGGTCTGCGCGGTGTTGCCGTTCCCCACAACATAATCGACCGACAGCGGGAAATCGACCGTAAACTGCAGCAGCTGGCCTTTCTTCACCGGCACTACAGTGTCAGGTGTATATACAGTGCCGTTGGTACCCTTGCACTCCAGCTTCGGCATCTGATCCAGATACGGTTCCACGTCCTTTTCGGTAATGCTCTTGGCGTTGTAATTCTTGCCGTTGCCGTCATCAGAAAGCTTCAGTGTGCCATTGTTGACCAGGTTTGCGGCAAGCGCACGCTTCTCAGGATCGAACTTCATACCCGTCAGGCTCCAGTTTGGCGTAAATGCATTGCTGATCGTACCTTTTTTCACATTGATAATGTAATCCGCGATCATATCGCGCACTGCGCCGATCTGATCGTCCGCTGTCTTGTGGATGACCTCCACATTCTCGTCCTTGAAGAGATCGCCCAACAGCTTAGAAGAAGTGCGATAGTCGTTGCTGGTCAGGTAAACTGTGTCGTCATCCTTGACGGGCTGGCCGTCGTCCATATAGGTCAGGTTCTCAATACGGCTGCCAACCGGCTTCGAAATGTTGATCGTATAGCGCACGCCGGCGAACGTGTCATACAAATAGCTCGGCATGGTGGGGTTGAAGGAAACAGTCAGATCGCCATCCTTGTACTGATTGAAATAGGAAGCTGACCATTCCATATACTTTTTCAACTGTTTGCCGGTGATCTTCATGGTATACAGCGTGTTGTCGTACTTATAGATTTTCACCATATCGCTGCGCTTGATGTCGCCGGCTTTGATGTTGGCAGAAGCGTCCAGCATTGCGGCGGAGCTGACAAAGTGTGCGTCCTCTGGTACATACTGCTTTGTGTAATACATTTGCGTGTCCAGAATCAAATGCATCAGGGCAGTGTCCTGCACTTGGGCCTGGGTGATGCCCTGAATTTCCGTCTCAGGTACCAGGTCGCCGCCGGTCAGCTTGCCGATAACCTGGTCGCCATAGGCGACTGCACGGTCATGGTACGGCTTGAGCGTCTGATCGAGCTGTTCATCCGCCGGCACATCTTTCATGGAGATGGTGGTGGAGGATGCATCGGTCACTTGATAATTGCCTTCGGTCCCGCTGATCTTCAGCTGGATATCCGAAAGGTACTCGCCGTACTTGCCAGGCTCCGTCAAAACGGTGGAACCGACCTTTTGCTCCGGAACATTCTCGTGTGCGTGGCCGGAAACAATGGCCGCCAGTTCCGGGCAGGCCTTCGCCACCGCAGTGGTGGAATCGTCGGTTCCATATTCATTGTCCAGGCCCATGTGCATCACGCCAATAAACACATCCGCAGCCTTCTGCTCCTTAATTTCGTCAATGGCCTTCCTGGTTTCTTCGACCGGGCTTGTCACCTTATAGCCCTCCAGCTTCGGGCCATCCCAGCGGAGAATATTGGGCGTTGTCATGCCGATAATCGCAACGCGGACGCCGTCGACCGTCTTGATGGTATAAGGCTTGCCCAGCCGCGTGCCATCCTTTTTATAGACATTGCCGCACAGCACTTCCATGTTCGGCTCTTTCACCAGCTTTTCGATCATATCGGAACCATAGTTGAATTCATGGTTGCCGAGTGTCCAGGTGTCATATCCGATGGCGTCCATTGCCACAAACATCGGGTGCTTCTGGTCCTGCAAAAACAGATCCGCCATGTTGTCCTGCACGGTATCGCCGGCATCGACAACCAGTGTGTTCGGGTTTTCCTTGCGCAGCTCCTGAATTTTCGTGGAAAGCTGTGTCAGGCCGCCGTTTGTATTCGGCGTATTGCTGGCGTAATCATAGGAGTCGAACCGTCCATGCAGATCCGATGTACCCAAAATCTGAATCGTCTTTGTCGGTTCCTCCGCTGCGTATGCTTTGGGCATTCCCGTCACAATTCCGATGGAAAGCGCCAGTGCAGCGGAAAGAACCCATGCGGCTGATCTTTTTCCAATGTTTTTCAATTTCATAATTTCCTCCTTTTGCACTTCCTTCTGTGCCTTGTGGCCAATGCCGGATTCCCTTATGGACGCACGAAGCCCCTTGCCGCTTGCTGTTACGGGCCAATCAACATGGATATCCGGCTGCGGAAAAGCCTGCCGCCTCACAAGCGACAGGCCCGAAAACCACGATCAATCAAAAATAATCAGCGCCATGAACACCAGCGGCTGGTCGCCGACAGGCTCCATGGCATGGCCGCAGCCATTGGGCGTATAGGTAACGTCGCCGGCTGCTACGGGGCGCTGGGTGCCATTATCGTTATACATGCCTTTGCCGGAAAGGATATAGTACGTCTCACTTTCGTTATGGTGCTCATGGTAGCCCAAAGAGCAACCCGGCTCAATAGTAACCTGCGCGTAAAGGCCGCACTTTCCATTGAGCTCCTTTTCGCCAAGAATGTGTTTGATGATGACATGTCCTTTGCCGCCGCACATATTTTCGACGCGCTCGGTCTTCAACTTGTCTGCCATATGATTTGTCTCCTTTTTCCAAAATTCCAATCCAAATGCTTTCGTGGATCTGCCTTTAGTGTAATTTATTTTTTCATGCTTTGCAACCGTTTTACGTTAAAATTGCATTTTTCAAGCAGTGCTTTTGTTCTGTGTGCATGCCGCCGTGCCTTTCGCCAATGCAGCAAAGCAGCTTCTTTCTGGAACACATCATGGACAAGAAGCCATCATGTGGAAAGCGGCTCATGTTTGTTCCCAGCATATGGCTACCCAAGCCGAAGGTTTTATGATATAATAAAATATATATTTTCAGAAATAAAACCGCGCGTATTAAAACGCAGTTCATGAATATGGATTATATTGTGAATTTGTCTGAATTCCAGACGCTGCAATTTAAAGCATGACGTCCAAAAGAACGCCAAAGGAGGAAGCCGTTTGGACTGGAAACAGAATCACCCGTTTCATACAGACTTCAAAATCGGGCTGACCGCCCAAGAGGTGCGCCAGCGTCAGGAAAAGGGCCTGTGCAATACGACGCAAGAGAAAATTACAAAAAGCACCGGCCAAATTCTGAAAGAAAATATCTGCACGCTATTTAATCTGTTCAACGTCCTGATTGCCATTGCGCTCGCCCTCGTGGGCGCCTGGACCAACATGGTGTTTATCCTCGTCATTGCGTTAAACACCTGCATTGGCATTGTGCAGGAGTTGCACGCCAAGCGGCTGGTGGAGAAGCTCTCGCTGCTCTCTGTCCCCACGGCAAACGTGGTGCGGGACGGGAAACAGCAGGCGCTGCCCGTCGATGAGCTCGTGCTGGACGATTTGCTGGTACTGGAAGCGGGCAGCCAGATCTGTGCGGACGCCGTGCTGCTGGACGGGGAAATCGAGGCAAACGAATCGCTGCTGACAGGCGAATCCGACCCCATCAACAAACAGCCGGGCGACCACGTACTCTCAGGCAGCTTTGTGGTCAGCGGCAAATGCCGCGCGCAGATTGAGCATGTCGGTGCGGACAACTATGCCACCCACCTGTCGCAGGAGGTCAAAAAGCTCCGTCAGGTCAATTCCGAGCTTTTGCGCTCCATGAAAAGGGTGACTCGTTTCACCGGATTTCTGATTGTGCCGCTGGGCATTCTGCTGTTCCTGGAGGCATTTTTCCTGCGCAGCGGCGCACTGAACACTTCTGTCGTCTCCACAGCGGCCGGCCTGCTGGGCATGCTGCCAAAAGGCTTGGTGCTGCTGATCAGCATCAGCCTCGCCGTGGGCGTCGGGCGGCTGGCCAAGCAAAAAATTCTGGTGCAGGACCCCTATTCGCTGGAGATGCTCGCGCATGTGGACACGCTCTGCCTGGACAAAACCGGCACCATCACTGAGGGAAACATGCTGGTGGAATCCGTTGTGCCGCTCGGCGCTGAGCCGCCCGTTCCATTTTCAGAACTGATGGGCTCGTTTTTGCGCAATTCCGACGACAACAACGCAACCTTCCAGGCCCTGGCGGGTTATTTTACCGGCAATGGCGATTTTACGCCAGTCAAAAAAGTGCCGTTTTCCTCGCAGCGCAAATGGAGCGCCATGACCTTTGACAAGCTGGGCACTCTGGTGCTCGGCGCGCCGGAGCGCCTGACCAGCC
>USIA01000076.1 GCA_900554535.1 uncultured Oscillospiraceae bacterium
GCCGCTGATGCACGAGGCGTCGCTGGCCTTTGAAGAGCTGCTCGAGAAAAGCGACATGAAGGCGCCCGGCATCTCGGTGTATGCGAATTATACCGCTGCCCCATATGCAGAGCCGATGCGCGCCACATTGGCGCGCCAGATCGAAAACCCCGTGCGCTGGCAGCAGACCATTGAGCGCATGGTGGCGGATGGCTTTGACACGTTTGTGGAGGTCGGTCCCGGCAAGACACTGTCCGGCCTTGTCAAGCGGATTGCGCCGCGTACGCAGATCCTGCGGGCAGAGGAGATGGACATGGTCACCGCAGCCGTGCAAACGCTGCGTGGATAAACCGGATAGATCCCGGAAAGGAATTTGAGCATATGAATGAAGCGAAAAAGACCGCCCTTGTCACAGGCGGCAGCCGCGGCATCGGCCGCGCTGTGGCGTTGGAGCTGGCA
Organism: uncultured Oscillospiraceae bacterium; assembly: GCA_900554535.1. GTDB lineage: Bacteria > Bacillota > Clostridia > Oscillospirales > Acutalibacteraceae > Caproicibacterium. Next base: position 439 of record USIA01000076.1, read on the forward strand.
CGGGCGGGCATGAACGTTGCGATCATCTATGCGGGCAACACCGCTGCCGCGACAGAAACCGTCTCTCTGCTGGAGGCGGAGGGCGTTACGGCCAAAAGCTACCAGTGCGACGTGGCCGACGAGAAGCAGGCAAAGCAGACGGTCGACCAGGTTTTGACGGATTTTGGCGGCGTGGATGTGTTGGTCAATAATGCGGGCATCACCCGCGACGCCCTTCTGCTTTCTGCAAAGGAGGCAGACACCGACCGCGTGTTGGCCGTCAGCCTGAAGGGCGCCTTCCATATGATCCAGGCACTTTACCGGCACTTCATGAAAAAACGTGCCGGCCGTATCATTAACCTCTCCTCTGTGGTGGGGTTGCATGGCAATGCGGGCCAGGCGAGCTACGCTGCCGCAAAGGCGGGCGTCATCGGCCCGATCAACGCGAACACATCCACCGCCCTAACCAAAAGCGTCGCCAAAGAGCTGGCCAGCCGCGGCGTCACCTGCAATGCCATTGCGCCGGGATTCATTGCATCCGATATGACGGCCGCCATGCCGCAAAAGGTACAGGACGCCCTTCGGGAGACGATCCCAATGGGCAGGCCCGGGCAGCCGGAAGATGTGGCGCATGCGGTCGCCTTTTTGGCCAGCGATGCAGCGGCCTATATCACAGGCGTCGTTCTTCGCGTTGACGGCGGCCTCGGCATGTAGAAAGGAAGGGTACGAAGAATGCGCAGAGTAGTAGTAACGGGCCTGGGCGCGGTGACGCCTGTAGGCAATACAGTGGAGGAAACCTGGGCAGGCTTGACAGCCGGCAAAAACGGGATCGGCCCAATCACCCGGTTTGACTCTTCTAATCTGAAAGTGCACATCGCCGCCGAAGTGAAAAACTTCGACCCGCTGCAATATTTTTCAAAGAGCGAACTGCGGAAAAATGACCTCTTTACACTTTATATGGTCGCGGCGGCCGAACAGGCCATGGCGGACAGCGGCATTAAAGATAAGATTGCGCCAGAGCGCCTGGGCCTTTATTTAGGCAGCGGCATTGGCGGAATTACCACCACTTTGGAAAACCACACGAACCTGGAGACTGGCAAGCACGTTTCCCCCTACATGATCCCCGCTATGATTGTGAATATGGGCGCGGGCGTCGTCTCCATGCGTACGGGTGCGAAGGGGCCCTGCGTGCCGATTGTCACCGCGTGCGCGACGAGCACGCACACTGTGGGCGAAGGATTTCATGCTGTGAAAAACGGCTACGCGGACGCGGTGATTGCGGGCGGCAGCGAGGCGGCCATCGTGCCCTTGACCATTGCCGGTTTCTCCAGCTGCAAGGCGCTGACTACGAACCCGGACCCTGCCACCGCGAGTATCCCGTTTGATAAGCGCCGCAGCGGCTTTGTTTTGGGAGAGGGCGCAGCCGTTTTGATCCTGGAGGAGTACGAGCACGCCAAAGCTCGCGGCGCCAAGATCTACGGCGAGGTTCTCGGCTATGGCAACACGAGCGACGCTTATCATTTTACAGCGCCGGCGCCGGATGCGGAAGGGATCACACGTTGCATCCGCATCGCCATGGAAGAAGCAGGTGTCACGCCGGATAGCCACACCTATGTCAACGCGCATGGCACCAGCACAACGCTTAATGACGCTGCAGAAACGCAGGCTTTTAAACAGGCATTTGGAGATGCGGCCTATCAGGTCAAGATCAGCTCTACCAAGAGCATGACCGGCCACCTGCTGGGTGCGACGGGCGCGTTGGAAGCCCTTGTGTGCTTAAAGGCAATCGAAACCGGCATCATTCCGCCAACAATCGGCCTGGAAGAGCCGGATCCCGCGTGCGACCTTGACTACACGCCAGGCAAGGCCGTGAAGATGGATGTACAGACGGCTGTGTCCACCAATTTGGGATTTGGCGGCCACAATGGTTGCCTGGTATTTGGAAAAGTCAGGGAGGCGTAAAGCATGGATTTGCAGGCAGTGAAAGATCTGGCTCAGTTGATGGAAGACAAAGGCTTGACAGAGTTGGACGTCGAGTTGGATGGGCAGCATGTTGTCCTGAAAAAGGAAGTGCAGGTTGTTGCGTCGCCGGCCATCCCGGCTACGCCGCTGGCACCGACAGCCCCCATACCGCAGGTTGCTCCGCCAGTTCCGGCCGCAGAGCCAGCAGCTGGTGCTGGCCAAGAGGGAAATGTTGTCGATTTTAACAATGTGACGGAAGTCAAGGCACCGATGGTCGGCACGGTTTATATGGCGCCTTCCCCGGATGAGGAGCCCTATGTCCACGTAGGCGACAAGGTCAAAAAGGGCCAGGTGCTGTGCATCATCGAGGCAATGAAGCTTATGAATGAATTCACCGCTCCCCAGGACGGCGAGATCGTCGATATTTGTGTTGAAGATGGCCAGCTGGTGGAATATGGCCAGTGCCTCTTCAAAATGTTTTGAGGAGGCATTCAGATGAATCGCGAACAACTTAAGGAAATTCTGCCGCATCGCGAGCCCATGTTGCTGGTGGATGAGGCGGAGCTGCAGCCAGACGGCACGGCGCACGGCCGCTACACAATCCGTGGGGACGAGTGGTTTCTGCAAGGGCATTTCCCGGGCAATCCGACAGTCCCTGGCGTGGTGTTGTGCGAGATGATGGGCCAGACCTGCTGCGTCATGCTGGCCGAGCAGCTCAAGGGGAAGACGCCGTATTTTACCGGCATCGATAAGGTGAAATTTCGCCATCCAGTCAAGCCGGGCGATACGTTGGAGATGGAATGCGCCGTCACACGGGAATTCAAGTCGTTTTATTTTACGCATTGCAAGGGCTCAGTCAATGGAAAGCTCGCGGTTTCCGGTGACCTGAGCTTCGCGGTGGTCGGATGACCCCGCGGCGGAAGAAGAGGTGGGCCTAGTGTTTTCCAAAATTCTGATTGCGAACCGCGGCGAGATTGCTGTGCGCATCATCCGTGCCTGCAAAGAGATGGGCGTGGAAACGGTGGCCGTTTTCAGCGAGGCGGACCGCGAAGCTCTGCATGTCAGCCTGGCAGATCAGAGCGTATGCATCGGCCCGGCGCGGTTGCAGGACAGCTACCTGAATATGCCGGCAATCCTGTCGGCGGCTGTCAAAACCGGTGCGCAGGCAATCCATCCGGGTTATGGCCTGCTCAGCGAGAATGCCCGCTTTGCCGAATTGTGCGAGAAATGCCATATCCATTTTATTGGTCCGAACGCGGAACTGATTTCCAAGCTCGGCGATAAGGATGAGGCCAAGCGGACAATGCGCGCGGCCGGTGTGCCGGTTGTTCCGGGCAGCGATCTGGTGCCGGATGCGGATGCGGCGGTGGCTGCGGCAAAGGAGATCGGTTATCCGCTGCTGGTCAAGGCACGTGCTGGCGGCGGTGGCCGCGGCATCCGTCTTGTGAACAGTGAGGAGGAATTGATCCCCGCTTTCCAGGAATCTTCTAAGGAGGCGCAGTCCGCTTTTGGCGACGGTGCCTGCTATCTGGAAAAGTACCTCGATCCGGTAAAACATATTGAGATGCAGATCCTCTGCGATAACTTTGATAACGTCGTATGCCTGGGTGAACGGGAGTGCTCTGTGCAGCGCAAGCATCAAAAGCTTTTGGAAGAGAGCCCTGCCTGCTGCGTGACGCCTCAACTGCGTGCCAAGATGATGGCTGCGGCTGAAAAGGCAGCCCACGCCGTCCACTACCGCAGCCTGGGAACAATCGAATTCCTTGTGGACAGCAACCGAAATTTTTATTTCATGGAAATGAACACACGCCTCCAGGTGGAGCACCCCGTCACCGAAATGGTCACTGGCCTGGATTTGGTCAAGTGGCAGATTCGCGCGGCAGCAGGTTCCGAGTTGCCCTTCCAGAAGAAAGATATCCATCTGCGTGGCCATGCCATCGAATGCCGCATCAATGCCGAGGATCCGGAAAACGGGTTTATGCCCAGTTGCGGCAAGATCAATTTGCTGCACATCCCCGGCGGCCCCTGGGTGCGCTTTGATACAGCGCTGTATCAGGATTATTCTGTGCCGCCATTTTATGATTCCTTGCTGGGCAAGTTGATCGTCCACGCGCCCACACGCGAAGAAGCAATCCGTAAAATGCAGGCGGCGCTTTCCGAACTGGTCATCGAGGGCGTGACACATACGGCTGATCTGCAGATGGATATTTTGGCGGATCCCGCTTTCCTAGATGGCAGCTATACGACTGACTTTATGGAAAAGAGGGAAGCTGAATGCTGAAGCGTGCCAATTTTAAGCCAAGCCGCAATAAGCTGGAGAACATCGGCGTCGCGACCGCTGGCGGCGGCGAAACCGAGCAGCCTCAGATTCCAGATCAACTGTGTACCCGCTGCCCGGGTTGTGGCAAAATGCTGTTTACAGCGGATATGCAGGCCAATATGAATCTGTGCCCTTCCTGCGGGTATCACTTCAAATATCCGGCGCGCAGGCGCCTGCTGGCGCTGTGCGATAAGGACAGCTTTGAGGAATGGGATTCGAGCCTGCGCAGCAGCGACTTTTTACATTTTCCGGGTTATGCCATCAAATTGAAAAGCGCACGGTTAAATAGCCGTGAGAATGAATCCGTTATCTCTGGGAAAGGGCTGATTGAGGGGCTGCCGTGTGCGCTTTTTGCGATGGACCATCGCTTCATGATGGGCAGCATGGGCTCAGTGGTCGGTGAAAAGATCACACGCGTGTTTGAGCGCGCGACCGAGCAGCACCTGCCGGTGATTGGTTTTACGCTTTCCGGCGGCGCGCGCATGCAGGAAGGGACGATCTCCCTGATGCAGATGGCGAAAACCAGCGGCGCGGTCAAGTATCACAGTGATGCAGGTTTGCTCTATATTACAGTGCTGACAAACCCAACCACCGGCGGCGTGACTGCCAGCTTTGCAATGGAGGGGGATATCCTACTGGCAGAGCCAGGGGCGCTGATCGCCTTTGCCGGGCCGCGGGTCATTGAACAGACCATTCGCCAAAAATTGCCAAAGGGGTTCCAAAGTGCCGAATTCTTACTGGAAAAGGGATTTTTGGATGGCATCGTTGCCCGTCCGGATTTGAAAGCAACGCTGGCCAAATTGCTGCGGCTGCATCAAAAGGAGGCTTGACCTGTGGAAGCCTATAAACGCGTACAACTTTCCCGCAAGTCCGGCCGGCCGACTGGACTGGACTTTATTAATCACACCATCACGGATTTTTTTGAAATGCATGGGGACCGCCGTTTTGCGGATGATCCGGCGATCGTGGCCGGGATTGGCCGTCTGTGTGGGCAACCCGTAACGGTGATTGCCCAGGAAAAAGGCCACACCATGAAAGAACGCACGTTCCGCAATTTTGGCAGCCCACATCCAGAGGGATACCGGAAGGCCCTGCGCCAAATGAAGCTGGCGGAAAAATTTGGCCGCCCGGTGATTTGCTTTGTGGACACTTCCGGCGCGTTCTGCGGCACTGGCGCGGAGGAGCGCGGCCAAGGGCAGGCTATTGCCGAGAATCTCAGTGAGATGATGACGCTCGGCGTACCGATTTTGACCGTGTTTATCGGCGAAGGCGGCAGCGGCGGCGCGCTCGCCCTCGCAGTGGCCGACCAGGTTTGGATGCTGGAAAATGCCTATTATGCGGTTATCAGCCCCGAAGGCTGCGCCAGCATCCTTTGGAAGGATGTCGGCAAAGTCCGCGAGGCCAGCGACAGCCTGCACCTCACGCCGGAGGATCTGCTGGAGCTGGGCGTGATTGAACGCATTCTCCCAGAGGGCGACGAAGAGGCGCTGTGGCGCACCCTGCCGGTGCAGCTTTCGGAAGAATTTGCGCACTTGAGTGCGATGTCCCGAGAAGAGCGCTGCGCAAAACGCTATCAGCGATTCCGGAAAATGGGGGTGTTCAAAAAATGATCGTCATCGTGACCGATAGTACTGCCCCCCTGACCCGGCAGGAAGCGGAACAATTGGGTATCTGCATGATCCCGCACAGCTACACCGTGGACGGCACGACTTATTTGGAGACGTTTACCGACGAAAATGTGGGCTATGCGGACCGCCTTTTGCGGGCCAATAAATATGCCACCGGCCAGTGCACGGCGGCGGCCTTTGGCGCAGCATTTCGACAAATCCTGGCACAGGGCTGCGAGGTGCTCTGTCTTGTGATTTCCTCCCGGTTAAGCGGTGCTTGGACCAGCGCCGTCACTGCCGCCCGCGAGACTGGCAATGCGCATATCGCAGTCATTGATTCCCATGCAACAGCTGGGGCATTGTATTATCAGCTCGTACGCGCACGTGGATTGATTGACAGCGGTCTCTCCCTGAGCAGGGTGGCTGACCGCTGCCGCCAGTTGGAGCACGTCAGCGGTGTGACGTTTTCAGTAGAAAACATGCGTGCGCTGCGCCGCAGCCACCGGCTGAATTTTACCACGCAGTCGGTAAATACGATTCTCAACCGCCGTCCTGTGTTTATGCTGGAGGATGGCGCCATCGTCACGCGCGGACAGGCGCGTGGCCGGGCCGAGCGCATCCGCATGATGACGAGCCTTGTGCCCGCTGGAGCCAGGCGCCTGATGGTGCAGGGCTTTAATAATACCCCGATTGAAAACAGCCTGGCGCATATGGTGCGCCGCGAATTTCCGACCATCCCGGTATTGCAGCGTGAACTTGGGCCGGTGTTGAGCACACATCTGGGCACCGATGCGCTGGCGGTTTCCTGGTGCATGGAATAAATACGAATTATATGGCCGCGTCAGGCAAGGATTTCGCCTGATGCGGCTTTTTACATACGTAGCGATTTGACAGCGGGCGGGCGGTTTGCTATAGTAAATTGTATAGCACTTTAGCAGACAACGGGTTCGAAGTGAATTGGTGAGCCATGTGCATCAGTTTTTACCATTTCTCCGGCGACGTCCGCTCACGTAGAGCCTTTCTCGTTGTTTGACTGTGTTTGTCAATCAGAAAGGACAGGTGCATCTATGGGAAAAGTCTATGTAGTGGGCATTGGACCAGGTGGACCGGATGGATTGACAGCGGGCGCGCGGCAAGCGTTGGAACAAAGCGATCTGCTCTGTGGGTATACCGTTTATCTGGAACTGATTCGTCCACTTTTTCCGGAAAAGGCCGTTTTAGCCACGGCAATGACCCAGGAAACGGAACGATGCCGAGCAGCACTTCAGACAGCGGCTTCCGGAAAGACGGTGGCGCTTGTGTGCAGCGGAGATCCTGGCGTCTACGGCATGGCAGGGCTTGTGTTGCAGCTGGCTGTACATTATCCGGGCGTAGCGGTGGAGATTGTGCCGGGTGTGACCGCAGCGACGGCAGGTGCGGCCGTCCTTGGCGCGCCGCTGATGCACGATTTTGCGGTGGTTTCCCTATCCGACCGCCTGACGCCATGGGAGAAGATTGAAGCGCATTTGCGCGCGGCTGCACAGGCGGATTTTGTCATTTGCCTGTATAATCCAGAAAGCCGTCACCGCGCCGGCTATCTGCGCAAAGCCTGCGCCATTTTGGCGTCGCTGCGCGCGCCGGAAACGGCCTGCGGATGGGTGCGTAATATTGACCGCACCGGCCAGGAAAGCGGCGTTTGCACCTTGGCCGAGCTGACGGATGTGAAGGCAAATATGTTCACAACCGTTTACATTGGAAACAGTGAGACCAGACAGATCAATGGCAAACTTGTGACGCCGCGTGGGTATCGGCTGTGAGACGTCTGCTCTTGTTTGGCGGGACGACCGAGGGACGCCGCTTAGCGCAGGCAGCGCTTCATATTCCACTGGCTGTGACCGTCTGTGTGGCGACGAATTATGGGGAAGAGTTGCTGCCGCCCGGCTGCGTTGTGCAAATTGGCCGGCTAGATGCGCGGGGCATGGAGACCATGATGCGGCGCGGTACATTCGACTGGGTGGTAGATGCAACGCATCCTTATGCAGTGGAAGCTACCGCCAATATCCGCACCGCCGCCGCTGCGGCCGGGTTGCCATATCTCCGGCTTTTGCGCCAAGCAGCGCCGCTTGCTGCGGGTGCGCATCTTTGTACAAGCGCAGGAGAGGCCGGGGCGGCCCTGTGCAGAACCCAGGGCCGCCCGCT
>USIA01000077.1 GCA_900554535.1 uncultured Oscillospiraceae bacterium
GTCGCCATAGCCTTTTGCCATGTGTCTGGCCCATCAGCTCATGGCGCTGCCCAATGGCTGCGATACTTATAAGCTTAAATACGGCCACCGCGGCATCAACCATCCGGTCAAGGATCTGGAAACAAACCGTGTGTACATTTCCTCGCAGAACCACGGCTATGTGGTCGACGAAAAGACGGTTGACTCGGCGGTTGCAGAAATAAGCTTCATCAGCATGAATGACGGCAGCGTCGAGGGAATCCGCTATAAAAACAACCGCTGTTTTTCCGTGCAGTTCCATCCGGAAGCCTGCGGCGGCCCGCACGACACCCGGTTTTTGTTTGATCGCTTTATGAAGCTGATTGGAGGTGGACAGCTGTGAGCAAACGCCCGGAAATTAAAAAGGTCATCATCATCGGTTCTGGCCCGATTATTATCGGTCAGGCGGCGGAATTTGACTATGCCGGCACGCAGGCATGCCGCGCCATCCGTGAAGAGGGCGTGGAGGTTATCCTCATAAACTCCAACCCGGCCACGATCATGACGGACAAGCAGATCGCTGACAAAGTCTATATTGAGCCGCTGACCACCGAAACGGTCAAGAAGGTCATCATCAAGGAAAAGCCGGACAGCATTCTGCCGACTTTGGGCGGCCAGAATGCGCTGAACCTGGCGGTGGAGCTGGAGGAAAGCGGATTCCTCAAAGAGCACAACGTCGAGATGATCGGCACCAGCGCAGATACCATCCGCATGGCAGAGGACCGCGAGCTCTTCAAGGAGGCAATGGAGCGTATCGATCAGCCCTGCGCGGAAAGTGCGGTCGCCGAGGACATCGAGACCTGCTGCAAGATCGCAGCCAGGATCGGCTATCCGGTTGTCGTGCGCCCGGCTTATACGCTGGGCGGCAGCGGCGGCGGCATTGCGGCAAACAAGGAGGAACTCGAGGAGATCGCGGAGATCGGTTTGCAGCGCAGCCGTGTGCACCAGGTGCTGATCGAGCGCTCCATCGCGGGCTGGAAAGAAATTGAGTACGAAGTGATGCGCGACCATAACGGCAACTGCATCACGGTCTGCAATATGGAAAACTTTGATCCGGTCGGCGTACATACGGGCGATTCGATTGTCGTGGCGCCCTGCCAGACGCTGGCGGACAAGGAAACCCAGATGCTGCGTACTGCTGCGCTCGATATCATCACGGAGCTGGGTGTCGAGGGCGGCTGCAATGTGCAGTTTGCCTTAAATCCCAACAGCTTTGAATACTGCGTCATCGAGGTCAATCCCCGCGTTAGCCGTTCTTCCGCGCTGGCCAGTAAGGCCACCGGCTACCCGATTGCCAAGGTCGCCAGCAAGATCGCCCTGGGTTACACGCTTGATGAAATTCAGAACGCCATTACGAAGAAGACATTCGCCTGCTTCGAGCCGACGCTGGATTACTGCGTCGTCAAGATCCCAAAATGGCCGTTTGATAAATTCGTCGGTTCCGCGCACACATTGGGCACGCAGATGAAAGCGACCGGCGAAGTCATGGGCATTGCGCCGAGTTTTGAAGCCGCCTTGATGAAGGCAGTACGCTGCCTGGAGCAGAACCTTTACAGCTTGCGCGACCCAGTCATGGCGAGCCTTTCCGATGAGGAAATCCGCGAGAATCTGCACAATATCGACGACCGCCGCCTGTGGACCTGTGCGGAGGCGCTGCGCCGCGGTATTTCGCCGGAGGAAATCCATGCCATTACGAAGATTGATCTGTGGTTTTTGGGCAAGCTGGCTGCAATCGTCGCGGTAGAAAACGACTTGGCGGCACAGCCGCTGACGCGCGAGTTGCTCTATCACGCGAAAGATTTCGGCTTCCTGGACAGCACGATCAGCGAGCTGTGCGGCAAACCCGTCGAGGAGCTGCGCGCGCTGGAAAATGAATGGGACATTCATCCGGTCTATAAAATGGTCGACACCTGTGCTGCGGAATTTGAGGCGGAGACGCCGTATTATTACTCGAGCTATGGCACACAGAATGAGTCAAAGCCCCTCAGCGACCGCAAAAAGGTTTTGGTCATCGGCTCCGGCCCGATCCGTATCGGCCAGGGTATCGAGTTCGATTTCTGCTCGGTGCACAGTGTCTGGGCATTGCGTGAGCTGGGGTATGAGACGATCATCATGAACAACAACCCCGAAACCGTCTCCACGGACTTTGACATCGCGGACAAGCTGTATTTCGAGCCATTGACGCCAGAGGACGTGCGCCACGTCGTTGAGCTGGAAAAGCCCGATGGCGCTGTGTGCCAGTTTGGCGGCCAGACAGCCATCAAACTGGCGTCAGCTATCGAGAAGATGGGCGTTCCGGTGCTGGGCACCTCCAGCGACAGCATCGACCTGGCGGAGGACCGCGAGCGCTTTGACGAGATTCTGAATGCTTGTAAGATTCCCCGCGCGGCCGGCCGCACGGTTTTTACCTGCGACGAAGCGATCGCTGCGGCGCATGAATTGGGCTATCCGGTGCTGGTACGCCCGAGCTATGTGCTTGGCGGCCAGGGTATGCAGATTGCCTACGAAGATGCGGACATCGTCAATCAGATCGGCATCATCAACCGCATCGCGCAGGAGCATCCGATCCTGATCGATAAATATATCATGGGAACGGAAGTTGAGGTCGACGCAGTCTGCGATGGCATCGACACCGTGATTCCCGGCATCATGCAGCACGTGGAGCGCGCGGGCATTCATTCGGGCGACAGCATTTCGGTCTATCCAGCGATCGGCGTTTCGGAAGAAGCGCAGGAGACCATCATCGATTATACCCGCAAGCTCGCCAAGGCGCTGAAGGTCAAAGGCCTTTTGAACATTCAGTTTATCGTCAAAGACAACGTCGTCTATATCATCGAGGCAAACCCACGCTCTTCGCGCACCGTACCATATATCAGTAAGGTGACGGGCATCCCGATCGTGCCGCTGGCTGTCAACACTTTCTTCGGCAAAACACTGCCGGACATGGGCTATTCCTATGGCTTGCAGAAGCCGAGGGATTACATCGCCATCAAGATGCCGGTGTTCTCCTTTGAAAAGATTTCCGGCGCGGATACGAATCTCGGCCCGGAGATGAAATCAACCGGCGAGGTGCTGGGCATTGCACGCACCTATGACGAGGCGCTACTGAAAGCGTTCTATGGCGCGGGCGTCCATATGATCAAAAACGGCCGCGTGATTGTAACGGTCAAAAACAGCGACAAGCCGGAAGTCCTGCCCATTGTGCAGGGCCTGTATGACCTGGGCTGGACGATTTATGCGACCGAGGGCACCAGCGAGTTCCTCAATGATCATGACATTCCCACGATTCGTGTGAGTAAGATCGGCAAGGGCGAACGCGACACGGTTTCTCTGATCACAGCGGGCAAGATCAATCTGGTCATCAACACGCCGACCAACACGGCTTCTCACAGCCGCGACGGCCTGACCATTCGCCGGACGGCGGTGGAATGCGGCGTTACATGCTTGACGTCCCTGGATACGGCCAATGCGTTCCTGACCTGCGCGCAAAATGCAGAGACCACCCAGCTGAGCGTGGTGGATATCGCACGTGTGAATACGTTTCTGAATTTCGTGTAAGGCGGATGCTGCGCAGTATGTGAAGGATCCCCTGCGCCAAAATGCCAGCAGTATCTCATGATCGATTGTTGATAGAAACTTTTATGGAGGTATTTTACAGCATGGAGAAGAAAGAACAGCTCTACGAAGGCAAAGCCAAAAAAGTGTTTGCGACCGAAGACCCGAAACTTTGCATCGTCTCCTACAAAGACGACGCCACTGCGTTCAACGGCAAAAAGCACGGAACCATTGTCGGCAAGGGTGTTGTCAACAACAAGATGAGCAACTTCATGTTCAAGATGCTCGAAAAGGAAGGCGTGCCCACCCACTATGTCGAGGAGCTCAGCGACCGCGACACGCTGGTCAAGAAGGTGGAAATCGTCCCGCTGGAGGTGATCATCCGCAATGTGGCGGCTGGTTCCTTCTCCAAACGTCTCGGTGTGCCGGAAGGCCAGAAGCTGCTCTGCCCAGTGTTGGAATTCTGCTATAAGTCCGATCCGCTCGATGACCCAATGGTCAATGATTCCCATGTGCTGGCGATGGGGTGGGCCACGCAGGAAGAGATCGATACCATTAAATCGATGGCGTTGAAGGTCAACGAGGTCATGAAAGAATTTTTCCTCTCGGTGGGAATTGACCTGATCGATTTTAAGCTTGAATTTGGCCGCTATGACGGCAAAATCCTCCTGGCCGACGAAATCAGCCCGGACACCTGCCGCTTTTGGGATGTCAAAACCCACGAAAAGCTGGACAAGGACCGCTTCCGCCGCGACTTGGGCGGCGTCGAGGAAGCATATGCCGAAGTGATGCGCCGCATCGGCCTGGCAGAATAAGAAAGACAAAAGCCGGCGTTTTGCCGTGCGAAAGGCCGGGCTTTTGCTTGTCCCGGCCTTTCGCTGTTCCCGAATTCCAGCCACTGTTTACCCGAATTAAGGATGGTGAAGTTTTTTGGTCAGCGCATTTGAATATGACGCGAAACCGCATGAGGAATGCGGTGTATTTGGCATCAGTAGTCCGGACGGCTCTGTCAATGTGGCCTATGCTTCGTACAATGGATTGCTTTCCCAGCAGCATCGAGGCCAGGAGAGTTGCGGCATTGTGGTCAACGACCGCGGCGTTATGTCGTATTCCAAAAGTATGGGCCTGGTCAGCGAGGCTTTCGACCAGGAAATCCTGGATAAGCTGCCCGGCCAGATGGCCTGCGCCCATGTCCGCTATTCCACAGCAGGCGCCAGCGTGCGCGAAAATGCCCAGCCGCTGGTGATGCGGTATGTCAAGGGCACCATCGCGATTGCGCACAACGGCAACCTGACGAACGCATACGAACTGCATACGGAACTGGTCAAACGCGGCTGCATATTCCAGACGACCATTGATTCCGAGGCCATTGCATACCTGATCGCCCAGGCGCGTGTGACTGAGCGCTCCATCGAGCAGGCAGTCGCCAAGGCGCTGCCCAAGCTGCGTGGCTCTTATTCGCTTGTGGTCATGAGCCCGCAGAAGCTCATTGCAGCCCGCGATCCAAACGGCTTCCGGCCGCTGGTAATTGGCCGCATCGGCGAAAACACCTATGTGTTTGCCTCGGAAACTTGCGCACTCGATGCCTGCGGCGCAGAGTTTGTGCGTGACGTGGAGCCGGGCGAAATCGTCATGGCGGATCGCAACGGCCTACACGTCGTTCAGGAACCAACCAATCAGCACAAGAGCCTGTGCGTCTTTGAATATATCTATTTCGCGCGCCCGGACAGCATCATCGACGGCATCAGCGTCTATGAAGCACGAAAACGTGCGGGTCATTTGCTCTGGGAACAGAGCCCCGTGGATGCGGACATTGTGATTGGCGTTCCGGAATCCGGTGTCGACGCGGCCATCGGCTATGCAGAGGCCTCTGGGATTCCCTATCAGAAGGGCATCGTGAAAAACACCTATATTGGCCGCACATTCATCCAACCGACGCAGGGCGAGCGCGAGCGCAGCGTGCGATTGAAGCTCAATTTGATTCCCAATGCCTTCCGCGGCAAGCGCGTGGTTATGCTCGATGACTCGATTGTGCGCGGGACTACCTGCGCCCATATCGTTTCCATGCTCAAGGATGCCGGCGCAAAAGAGGTCCATCTGCGTATCAGTTCCCCGCCGTTTATGTGGCCCTGCTACTATGGCACAGACATCCCCGACAAAAAACATCTGATTGCCTGTCAGTACACGGTGGAGGAAATCGGCAAAATGAGCTTTGCCGACAGCATCGACTATCTGCATGTCGAGAACCTGCCGCGTATGCTCGGCGTGAAGGATGGATTCTGCGACGCCTGCTTTACCGGGCATTACCCGGCCGAAACGCCGGACGTCAGCGTTGCAGGCAAAACGTATGATTATTCCATGCCGATTCAGCGTGTCTGATGCGCTGGACGTTTTCGGAAAGGAGAGCCTCCTTTGAAGAGAGATATTTACGAATCACCGCTGTCGGCACGTTATGCAGACAACGAGATGAAATACCTGTTTTCGCCGGACAAAAAATTCCGCACCTGGCGCCGCTTGTGGATTGCGCTGGCCGAAGCCGAAATGGAGCTGGGCCTGCCCATCACGCAGGAACAGATTGATGAAATGAAGGCGCATCAGGACGACATCAATTATGAGGTCGCCGAGGCGCGCGAAAAGGAAGTCCGCCACGATGTGATGAGCCATGTCTATGCCTTTGGCCAGCAGTGCCCCAAAGCGGAGCCAATCATCCACCTGGGCGCCACATCCTGCTATGTTGGCGACAACACGGACCTGATTCTTATGAACGAAGCGCTCCGGCTTTTGGAAAAGAAGATCGTCTCCGTATTGCGTGTCCTGTCTAAATTTGCGGATGCCTATAAGGACCTGCCGACGTTGGCCTTCACACATTTCCAGCCTGCGCAACCAACCACAGTCGGCAAGCGCGCAACGCTGTGGATGCAAGACCTGCTGCTGGACCTGGAGGATGTGCAGTATCAGCTGCGCAAAGCAAAACTTCTGGGCAGCAAGGGCACAACCGGCACGCAAGCGAGTTTCCTGGAACTGTTTGACGGCGACCATGAGAAGGTCAAGGCGCTCGACCGCCGGGTTGCAGAAAAGATGGGCTATGCAGGCGTGTTCCCGGTTTCCGGTCAAACGTATTCCCGCAAGGTGGACAGTCAGTTTATGAACGTTCTGTCCGGCATCGCGCAGAGCGCGGCCAAATTCAGCAACGACATCCGCCTGCTCCAACACCTCAAAGAGGTTGAGGAGCCGTTTGAAAAGCATCAGATCGGTTCCTCTGCCATGGCCTATAAGCGCAACCCAATGCGCAGCGAACGCATCGCTTCCCTGGCGCGCTATGTGGTTGCGGATGCGCAGAACACGGCCATGACCGCAAGCACGCAGTGGTTTGAACGCACGCTCGACGATTCTGCGAATAAGCGCATTTCCATCCCGGAGGCGTTCCTCGCGGTGGATGGCATTTTGAATCTGTATCGCAATGTGGCGGACGGGCTGGTGGTCTATCCGAAGGTCATTGCCCAGCATCTGAGCCGTGAATTGCCATTTATGGCGACGGAGAATATCATGATGGACGCTGTCAAGCGCGGCGGCGACCGCCAGCAGTTACATGAGCGGATTCGCCAGCATTCGATGGCGGCCAGCCGCGTCGTCAAAGAAGAGGGCGGCGAAAACGATCTGTTGCAGCGTATTGCAGCAGATCCGCTCTTTGGCGTAACACTCGAGCAGTTGCAGGAAGTCGTCAAGCCTCAAAAATATGTGGGGCGTGCACCGCAGCAGGTGACAGAATTCCTCAACGAAACGGTGGCGCCTGTGTTGGAGCCTTACGCCGAAGTAGCGGACGACGACGTTCCGATTAACGTTTGAACCGTTTGCTTTTATTTACTTTTTTGCATTTGTGTGTTAAACTGAGACTATCCGGAAAAGTGGCACAGGGCTGCTCAAATTCAGCCGCAGGGCAGCCGCACTACCGCCGGGCAAGGATCCGCAGCGGCACGGGCGAAAATGGGAGATTAGAGTAGCATGATTAAAGCAATTGTAGGTGCGAACTGGGGCGACGAGGGCAAAGGCAAGATTACGGATGTGGAAGCGCAAAAAGCCGACTTTGTTGTCCGGTTTCAAGGCGGCGCCAACGCCGGCCATACCATTGTCAATAACTACGGTAAATTTGCCCTGCATCAGCTGCCGTCAGGCGTCTTTTACGATCACATTACCAATGTGATCGGCAATGGCGTGGCGCTAAGCCCGGAGAAGCTTGTCAATGAGATCGCCGAGCTGGAGTCCCGTGGCGTGCCGAAGCCGCACATTGTGGTTTCCGACCGTGCACAGGTTGTCATGCCGTACCATATTCAGATGGATTCCCTGGAAGAAGCGCGGCTTGCGGGCAAATCCTTTGGCTCGACAAAGAGCGGCATCGCGCCGTTCTATTCCGATAAATATGCAAAGATCGGCTTCCAGGTAGCGGAGCTGTTTGACGATGAAGCTTCCATTCGCGAAAAGATTGACCACGTGTTGTCGATCAAAAATGTCCTGTTCCGGGATCTGTATCATCAGCCGGAATTAAAGGCAGACGACGTGTATGAAACGCTGGTCAAATACCGTGAGATGCTGGCGCCTTATGTGGCGGATACCTTCACGCTGCTGCACGATGCCTGTGACGCGGGCAAGACGATCCTGCTGGAGGGGCAGCTTGGTTCTTTGAAGGACCCGGATTGGGGCATTTATCCGATGGTGACTTCGAGCTCCACTCTGGCCGGTTACGGCGCAGTGGGCGCGGGCCTGCCACCGTATGAAATCAAGGATATCATTACCGTCGTCAAGGCATATTCCAGCGCGGTGGGTGCGGGCGAATTTGTCAGTGAAATCTTTGGCGACGAAGCGGACGAGCTTCGCCACCGCGGCGGCGATGGCGGCG
>USIA01000078.1 GCA_900554535.1 uncultured Oscillospiraceae bacterium
AAAATAGGACTTTCGCGCAATTCTGACAGCAGCTTCTTTTCCCGCCGTGAGACCTGCACTTGTGTCATGCCAAGTTGTTTGCCTGTCTCCGATTGCGTCTGATGCCGGAAATAGCGAAAATACAGCAACTGGCGGTCCCGTGCCGGAAGCGTATCCATCACCTGGTGCAGACTCAAGATATCCGTCAGCGCTTCCTCGCATGCCTCATCTGCCAGATCAATATTGGCGCCATCCTCCGGCGCCGTCAAGGAAACCGGCGCCTGCCCTGCCGCCATGGCCTGCGCCGCTTCTTCTGGTTCGATCCCCAATTGCTCCGCCAGTTCGCTCACCGTCGGCGCACGTCCATGCTGCGCGGCAAAAGCAGCCGCTTCTTTTGACGCTTTTCGTGACAGGTCCCGAATTCCACGGCTGACCTTGACCGCTCCACCTTCCCGGAACAGACGGCGGACTTCGCCGAGGATCACGGGCACGGCATACGTTGAAAAACGCAGACCACGACTCTCATCAAACCGGTCGGCTGCCTGGATCAGCCCAACGCACGCTGCCTGATAAAGATCATCATATTCAATACCACGCCCACGAAATCGTGCCGCACAGGCACGCGCCAGTCCCAGGTTCTGCTGAACGCGTTCTTCCCTATCCATTGGTATGTATGCGCGGGGAGAAGGTTTTTTCCATCGTGACGGTAGTGCCTTGTCCGGGCTTGCTCTGCACACGAAGCTTGTCCATAAAACTCTGCATCACGGCAAACCCGAGGCCCGCACGCTCATCGCCCGCCGTGGTATACAACGGCTCCATGGCTTGCTGGATATCTTCGATTCCGCAGCCGCGGTCCCGGATGCGGATGACCACCCGCTGGTTTTCATAGATCATGCAATCGATATAGATCATACCAATTGTATCGCGGTAGCCGTGCACGATACAATTTGTGACCGCCTCGGAGACGGCGGTTTTCATGTCGCAAAGTTCATCGAGCGTCGGGTCAAGCTGCGCGACGAACGTCGCCACGGATGCGCGCGCAAATGCCTCGTTCGCGCTGACGCTCGGAAAGCGCAGGTGCATTTCATTGATCGATTTCATAAAGTTTCCCCTCCTTTACAACGTCACACAGGGTATTCAGCCCCGCCAAAGAGACAATCCGCTCGAGTTTCGGCGGGATATTCTGCACAATGACGCGGCCGTTCCAGTTGGCAAGCAGCTTGCAGCGGCCCATAATCAGGCCTATGCCGGAGCTGTCCATAAACTGCACGCCTGAAAAATCCAACACCAGGCGCGCCGGATGCACACGCACCGCTGTGTCATCGATGGTCTCCCGCATTTCGCGTGCCGTATGATGATCAATTTCACCGGTGAGCAGCGCTGTCAGCGTGCCATCCTTTAATGTCAGCCGCACCGGGCCGCAATGCTCTCGATTTTCTTCCATACGTTTCTTCCTTTCCATAAGCGCCGTATACTTGGCGCCGATTTTCTGCAAGTGCGTATAAAAAACCCCCTACCCTTACAGGATAGGGGGTTGCATGTGCAAATTTGAGTCAAATCTGTCGTACAGTTCTGCCTAAACGTCAAACGCGCTGTTTTCTCTTATTCTCCGACCATCAAATCGCACACCGCGTTGCTGAACGTAACTGGATCCGCAATGGATACGCCTTCAATCAAAAGCGCCTGGTTATACAGCAGATCTGCATACTTCTTGAGTTTGTCCTGATCGTTCTGATAAAGGCCGCGCAGCTTCTCGAAGATCGGGTGGTTCGCGTTGATCTCGAGCACGCGCTGCGCCTTGACGGGCTGGTCCTTCTCCGCGCCGGGCATCGAATTGAGGATCTTCTCCATCTCGAGCGACAGCGGGCCGCCGGCCGACAGGCACACGGGGTGGCTCTTCAATTTCGTCGAGAGGATGACCTGCTGCACCTGACCGTTGAGAGCATCCTTCATGAAATTGAGCATGTCCTTATTCTCTTCGACCTGCTTTTTCGCAGCTTCCTTTTCCTCTTCGGTCTCCAGGCCGAGATCCTCCGCGGAAACGGACCGGAACTCCTTGCCGTCGTAATTCATCATGACGCGCAGGGCGAATTCGTCGACTTCGTCAGTCAGATACAGAATCTCATAATCGCGATCCTTGAGCGTTTCGGTCTGCGGCAGCATATCGATTTTTGCGATGGATTCGCCGGCTGCATAATAAATATACTTCTGGTCTTCCTTCATGCGGGAAACGTACTCTTTGAAGGTGACCATCTTCTTTTCCTTGCTGGAATAGAAGAGCAGCAAATCCTGCAGCAGGTCCTTGTGCATGCCGTAATCGCTATAGACACCATATTTTAGCTGCAGGCCAAACGCCTTAAAGAACTGCTCGTACTTTTCGCGGTCATTGTTGAGCATGGACTCCAGCTCGGACTTGATCTTCTTCTCCAGGCGGCTGGCGATCAGATGCAGCTGGCGGTCATGCTGGAGCATTTCGCGGGAAATGTTCAGGCTGAGATCCTGGCTGTCGACCAGACCGCGTACAAAGCTGAAATGGTCCGGCAGCAGATCCGCGCATTTGTCCATAATCAAAACGCCGTTGGAATACAGCTGCAAGCCCTTTTCATATTCTTTTGTATAATAATCAAAGCTCGCATGCGCCGGAATGAAAAGCAGAGCATTGTAGGTGGCCACGCCTTCCGCGTTGCTGTGGATCACGCGCAGCGGGTTCTCGTAATCGCCAAACTTGCTCTTATAGAAATTGTTGTACTCTTCCTCGGTGATCTCGTTTTTATTCTTGCGCCAGAGCGGCACCATGGAGTTGAGTGTCTCCACTTCCGTATAGTCCTCGTACTCCGGCTTGTAATCCTCCGGAGCATTTTCCGGTTTCGGCTTCTGGCGGCTTTTTTGCATCGGCATGCGGATGGGATAGCGGATGTAATCGCTGTATTTTTTCACCAGCGACTTGATGCGGTACTGATCGAGGAATTCGTCGTAATTTTCGTCGTCCGTATTGTCTTTGATATCCAGGGTAATGCGCGTGCCGTGGCCGTCCTTTTCGCAGGGCTCGACGGTATAGCCCTCCGCTCCGCTGCTCTCCCATTTCCAGGCCTCGTCGCTGCCATAGGCGCGGCTTTCCACTGTGACGTGTTTTGCCACCATAAACGCCGCGTAGAAGCCCACGCCGAACTGGCCGATGATCTCCACGCCGTCTTTCTGCTCATTTTCCTTCTTGAAATCCAGGGAACCGGACTTCGCAATGGTGCCCAGGTTTTTCTCCAATTCATCTTTTGTCATGCCGCAGCCATTGTCTTCGATGATCAGGCGGCGGTTGTCTTTCTCCAGCGTCAAGCTGATGGCGAAATCGTCGCGGTTGAGGCCGGTGTCGCCATCCTGGAGTGTCTTGTAATAGAGCTTGTCGATGGCATCGCTCGCGTTGCTGATCAGCTCGCGCAGGAAAATCTCCTTGTGCGTATAAATCGAATTGATCATCAGGTCGAGCAGGCGTTTCGACTCTGCTTTAAATTGCTTCATGGATATGCGCCTCTTGTTTTGAGTTTTAGCACTCGCTTGCTACAAGTGCTAAAAATATTGTAGCGCATTCGCTGGCAAAATTCAATGAATAAACTATGAACATTATGCAAAAGCGGCGCGGGGAAGGTGTGTGGTCAACTGTTGCATGGTCCCACAGTCCCCTTTTGACGCACAGGCACACGGGCCCTCCTTATGGTGGAGACATCGAGCTCTATTCATCCATTCCATCGAGGAGTTCATCGTAACTGACGTGATAAAGTTTCGCCAGCTTACAGAGCGTAGGCAGACGTGGGCAGGACGCGCCCGTCTCGTAATAGGCATATGACGAGCGTGTGATTCCCAGCTGATCTGCGACCTGCTGCTGGCTCCATCCAAGTTGTTCACGGCACTGACGAAGCCGCTGCCCAAGCAAAATTCTGTCCATTCGCGGACCCCCCTTCCTTACAAAATACGCCTTTTCTAATAAAAAATCAACTAAAACAATAGTCTTGCAATTGTTTTTTATTATCTATGAACTCATTGGTATTCTAAAGTGAAGATCGAGAAAAAATGGACAGAGGAAGCCATACAGTAGATGCTGTTCGATTTTGGCCTGCTCCTAAAAGAATCGCGGTGCGCCAGGCGCCCTCCCGCAACAGAAAGCAGCCTGCTGTCTGGGCGTAACGCGTTCATGATCAGCGCCCTATGAGCAAAACACGAAAACGCCCGCCTGGAATGTACATCCGCATGGCCCACCACAATTCGCTGGGTTATATAATGGGATTGGAAAACCGCCGTCCGTTATACCTCGACGATCTGACGCCAAGCCAATCAAAAGATGATCAATTGCCTGCGGCGGAAATTTCGTGCAAAACGAAAAGGCCCTGGGATATCCGTGCAGACACCTCAGAGCCTTTTCATTTGTTTGTTACTGATCTTCTTTTTGATCCGGATCTGCAAAAGCAGCCTGTTCCTTTTCCATGTTGCGCTCTTCGAGCAATTCCTCGTCGCGCGGCACATAGTTGCGGTCAATGGTGACCACGCAATAATAAGAGGGATCCAGCGCCTTAACCCCCTGGGCAATACGCGCCTGCAGATCTTTGCCGGAAAGCTGGCAGTCAAACGGGACCGCCACGTCAAAAATCAGATTTGCGTGCGTTGGCCCCCACACGACGCGGAAATCATGCACCGTTGCCGTCGGCTCCACTGCCTTGACCATATCTTTCACCTGACGGCGCAGGTTATTGGTGCGCGGATCATCGACAATAATCGGGTCCATGTGGATGACCAGCTGAATGCCAAGGCCCGCACCGACCGTACGCTCGATGTTGTCGATCAAATCATGACTGACCAGGACATCCTGACGGGCATCGACTTCGCAGTGGATGCTGGCAAACCAGCGGTTCGGACCGTAATTGTGCACGGCCAGGTCGTGGACGCCAAGGATGCCGTCATATTCCATGATCCGATTGTAAATGGAATCCACCAGTTCCTTGCTGGGCGCTTGACCGAGCAGCGGGCCGCTCGTCTCGCGCACGAGCTGGATGCCTGTGATGAGCACGAGAATCGCGACAACAAGGCCTAAGTATCCATCCAGATTCACGCCCGTGCAGATTGTGACAATCACGCTGCCCAACACAGCCGCAGTGGCAAAAACGTCGTTGCGGCTATCCGCCGCGGTGGCCAACAGGGAAGTCGCGTTGATGCGCTTGGCGATGTTGCGGTAAAACAGGCATTGCCACAGCTTGAGCAACATGGAGCCGATCAGGATGAAAATGGTCAGCGCGCCAGTCTGCGCCGCTTCCGGATGAAGGATTTTCCCGACCGCTTCCTGTATCAACTGTACGCCAACGATCAGAATCACAAAGGAGACGATCAAGCCGCTGATATACTCGATGCGTTGATGGCCAAAGGGATGTTCCGCATCCGCCGGCTTGCCCGCCAGCTTAAACCCAACCAGCGTGACAATGCTGGAGGCGGAATCCGAAAGGTTGTTGATGCCATCCGCCAAAATAGCCAGGCTGCCCGACAGCATCCCTAAAAGCATTTTAAGGGCTGCCAGCAAGAGATTTGTGCAAATCCCCACAATCCCGGCAAATTTCCCGTAACGGCTGCGCACCTGCGGATCCTGCGTATGTTGATAGTCCTTCACAAAATGGCGTATCAAAAACGCCGTCATATGCTTTCCCCCTGTCTCTTTATAATCTTTCAAAAGTTTGCCTGCACTAATTTTCCTGAGAATAAAAAATCCTCTCCGCAAAGGAGAGGTTTCCCATTCCGGCGTACTGCATTGTGTTCTGTTATAACACATCCGCCGCAAAAACACAAGTGTATTTCGAATTAATCCCGAACGAACAGGTTCCCGCCATGGCAGTCGATGGCCACAATCAACGGAAAATCCTTGACCAGCAGTTTCTTGACAGATTCACAACCGAGGTCGTCAAAGGCAACGACCTCCAAGCTCTGCACGCTCTGCGCCGCCAGAGCGCCCGCCCCGCCAATTGCGCAGAGGTAGACCGCCCCATTGCGCCGGATCGCATCGCAGACTTCCTTGCTGCGCCCGCCCTTGCCGATCATACACTTGAGGCCGCGGTCCAGAAAGCCGGGCGTATAGGGATCCATCCGGCTTGAAGTGGTCGGGCCACAGGCGCCAATCGGCAGATTGGGCGGCGTGGGCGTCGGGCCGGCATAATAGATGGTGGCGCCTTCCAAAGGGAATGGAAGCGGCTTGCCCGCGTCCAGCAGCTGTTGTATGCGTTTGTGCGCCTGGTCGCGCGCTGTATAGATGTATCCGGAAAGCAGCACCTCATCGCCTGCACGTAGGCTGGGCGCTTCCTCTGCGAGGTCTTTCGTATTTAACGAACGTTTCGGCACAAAAGTCTCTCCTTCCGGCTCACATCATATTTTTGCGGCGCAACGCGAAGGCTGCAACCACCATCGCCACGACCGTAATGGCAATCGGCACCCAAAAGTTCTCCGACGGCAGATTCCCGACGTTCATGCCCCAGATGCCTGAGACGACGGTCGGAATGGAAATAATCAGCGTGATGGAGGCCAAAATCTTCATCACGTTGTTCATGTTGTTGTTGATTAACGACGCGAACGCGTCCATCGTGCCGGAAAGGACGTTTAGGTGGATGTTTGCCATGTCGATGGCCTGCTTGACTTCGATGAGGACGTCTTCCAAAAGGTCCTGGTCCTCGTCGTAGAGCTTCACGGCCCGGCCGCGCATGATCTTTTCGAGCGTAATCTCATTCTGCTTTAACGACGACGAAAAGTACATCAGGGACTTCTCGATATTGAGCAGGCAGATCAGCTCGTTATTTTTCATGGACTTGCGCACTTCCTCCTCGAGCTGGTCGCTCGTGCGGTCGATCTGCTTTAAGTAGAGCAGGTACCGCGAAGCGATGCGCAGCATCCATTGCAGCACAAAGCGCGTCTTTAAGTTCGTCTGTACGTCTTTGACGGCGCCGTCCGCAAACTCGTCGAACAGCGGATTTTCGTAGAGGCTGACGGTCACGACGTTTTTTTCCGTAATGATAATGCCCAGCGGCCGCGTTGAATAGTTTAAGCCATCCTCGTCCTTCAACACGGTCGGGATGTCCACCATAATCAGCGTGCACGTATCTTCCTGGTCGATGTGTGGGCTTTCTTCTTCGTCGAGCGCGGCACGGAAAAAGTCCGGTTCCACGTTGAGGTGGTCGATCAGCCGGGAAATCTCCTCGTCTGTAGGCGAAACGCAATGGACCCAACAGCCCGGCTCACAGGCAGAAAGCTGCTGCATCTGGCCTTCCACCGTCTTGTAAAAGGTCAACATTGGAATCCTCTCCTTTTCGATTTTGTTCCTTCATCATATCGCCGCATAATCGACCAAAAGGATCTGTATTCACAATGCCACCTCCCTGCTTTCGCAAATACGGTGAGAAACCGTCGTGAACTATTATAGCATAACCGGCATAGAATGCAAGCGCGCCACACCCATTTGCGGAGCTTCTTTTCTCTATATGCAGAAAATCGCCCAAATTGCCGGAAAAGGACAATTTTTAAGTGATTTTTGTGACAGGGTAACGAAAAAAGAACCCGGCCAAAGGCCGGGCTCCAAGACAATTCTCTTATTTATTGCGGTTAAAAATGGACATGATATCCACGAATGTATCGTCATCATCGCCAGACGGCGCGTCGTCACTTGCACTCACATTGGGGCGCGGCTTATTGCTGGGTTTTGCCGAAGAAACGACAGGCTTCGCGGCGGAGGGATTCGAGGAAGCATTGACAGACGGCAACGGCTCAACGGAATCGTCGGCGTCCGCCGCCTCTTCCTCATCCTTGCCGTCATGGGTGGTAAAGCCGGTCGCAATCACCGTGACACTCATCTCATCGTCCATGTTCTCGTCAAACGCAGCACCCCAGATAATGTTCGCATCCTCGCTGGCCTGTTCGCTGATCATGGAAGAAGCCGTCTCGATTTCGTCGAGGCCGATATCCGGAGACGACGTGATGTTGATGATGACGCCCTTGGCACCCGCAATGCTGGTCTCCAACAGTGGGCTGGAGATGGCCATATTCGCCGCTGTCTCGGCCTTGTCCTTGCCAGAAGCGCGGCCAACGCCCATATGTGCGTAGCCTGCATCCTTCATGACGGCGGTGACATCGGCAAAGTCCAAATTGACGAGACCCGGCAGCTTAATCAGGTCCGAAATGCTCTGCACGCCCTGGCGCAGCACGTCATCTGCAACGGAGAACGCATTGAGCAGAGTGATGCGCTGCTCGGAAACAAGCTTTAACCGCTCGTTGGGGATCACAACCAGAGAATCCACATGCTCGCGCAGCTGGGCGATGCCCGCCTCCGCCTGCTCCATACGGCGGCGGCCCTCAAAGCCGAACGGCTTTGTCACAATGCCGACGGTCAGGATGCCCATATCGCGGGCAATCTCCGCAACGACCGGCGCAGCGCCCGTGCCGGTG
>USIA01000079.1 GCA_900554535.1 uncultured Oscillospiraceae bacterium
ATCATGAGATCCTCCTTCTGTACCATACATCTATTGTATCATGTTTTCGGTATATAGGATTTTCTCATTTTCACTTGTGCGTTTTTGATTCTAGCACCACCTCAGTCGATGCCCTTTCGGGTGTCGGCTGAGGCTCTTTTTTATTCCGACATAAGATTTTCCCTGTAAGGAATATCGAAAAGAATCCGATGATAGTCAAGAACCCGATGCTCATTAAACAGCTTTTCAGCAAGCCTGGCAACAGGATGATTAAGAAACACTCTGCTAAAACGGATATCTTTTGCCTATTGCTGAGAAACATTCTTCCACGGTCCAGTATGATAAAACGAAACCGTAAGAACTGCCGCTAAAGACCAGCCTACGGGCCATGCGCACCAGATTCCCGTCGCCCCCAAAACGGTTTTAGACAGAACAGTCGCCAGCACTACACGGAGAGTCAGATCAGCTAATGTGGCAATCATGAATTTCCCCATCATCCCAGCCCCACGGAGAACACCGTCCGCTACAAGTTTGGCGGAAATTACAAAGTAAAACGGCGAGACGATACGAAGGAAGGCAACACCGGTCTGTATCGCTACATCCGTTGGCTGATCCATAAACAAATGCAGCACATAACGTCCGCCAAAGAAATATAGCAGGAATAATGGCAGACTTAAAATCCAAACCAATTTAATACCAGCCCGGAAACCGTTTTTGATTCGCAACAGTTTTTGAGCGCCTAAATTCTGAGCTGTATAGTTTGAGATGCCATTGCCTAAAGTTGTGAAAGCTGTAGTCACAAGATCATTCAGTTTGACACCTGCAGAATATCCAGCCATAACTCCAGTGCCAAAGCCATTAACGATGCCTTGGATCACAATATTGCCCACAGAAATAAAGCCTTGCTGCAAAATGCTGGGGATGGCGATGACGGCTATTTTCTGCAGGATCTCAAAAGAAAACAGACCTGTGTTTTTTGGCGTCTTAATTTTTTTCAAACGCAGGAATACTACGGTCACAGCCAATAAGCAACTAATCCCCTGGCAGAGAAATGTGGCCCAAGCCACGCCAGCGACTCCCATTTTGAACCTGGTAACGAAGAGAATATCCACTCCAATGTTCGCTATGGACGAAAACACCAGGAAAATAAACGGTGTTCGGGAATCTCCCAAGGCAGTGAATATGCCATTAGCGATATTATAGAAAAAAATGAAAGGCAGACCCCAGATGTAGATGCCCAGATATAGCTTAGAGTCCGCAAATGCTTCTTCCGGCGTGTGGATAAGATGGAGCAGTTCTCCACAGCTGACAGCACCAATGCACATCAGGATTCCGCAGAGAACTGCGCTGGCGATACAGGCTGTGGATATCGTTGTTTTCAGTTTGCTATACTCCTTTGCGCCGAAAAATTGTGCGGCAATGACTGAGCAGCCGATATTGCATCCGAGCGCAAAGGTAATGAAAAGCAACGTGACCTCATAACTGTTGCCCACTGAGGCCAGCGCTGTCTCGCCGATAAAATTTCCGGCCACAAGGCTGTCTGTGATGCTATAGAGCTGCTGAAAGATGACGCTGCCAAACAATGGCAGGCAAAAACGCCATAGAACAGATTCTGGCTTTCCGGACGTTAGATCTTGGTTCATATATATGTACCTCCCCTGGAAACTAGTAACACAGGAAATTATTTGTCTCGAAAGAGCAATTCCGCAAGATGATGTCCATCAACACCCCCCGCGATCAATCCTTCCAAACAGTAGTGACAATAACATATGACCGTTTCTGTTTTATATCGTTGGCAGTATTCTCGCATGATCTGATTTTGTTCTTCCTCACTGTGTGGTTGGAATAGTCCCTGCGCATTTTCCTTATAGTGCTTTGGAGCAAGCTTTGGATTTCTCTCGACCTGCGGCCTATAGAGGGATTTGCCGCAGAAATCTGCTCGCTCACGATTTTCAGGAAGCTCCACGATATCAATGTTCATTTTTTTAAGAAGGCTTCGGACTGCATCATGTGTGGCTCCCCGTTCCCTCATCCTCCAACAGTCCTGGACTGTCGCCACGAGACCGGAATAATCTGGAAACACAAAGCCTTTATCCTGATCCATCAGTTCCCATAGAGAATGAACCTTTTTTACACTTCGCCATTCCTCCACGATATTCATGCAGTTTGGGCATAGCGACCATATTTCATCATCCGAGACAAACGCATGGCTCTGCGGAAGATCATTCCACATTTCAGCCAATCCACATTCGGCCATTTTTTCTTCGTATATTTTTTTCTTCCATCCCGGCACACAGCACCGAACGATGGCGATATTGTCTATAGATGCGACATAGTTCAATATTTTTCTGCTTAGCGCAGGATATTTTGACGTGAATACACAACTCGCAATATAATAATTCATAAATGCTCACCTCGTCCTTTTCAGGTTATAGGGATATCCATCTAACCCAAAATACGTTTTCAAAATATTACTGATTTCTGATTGACTTATGAGTTTCTTCCTCAACTGTACTCTTGCATCTCGGTATTCTTGAAATATACCGTTTATCAGTGTGAAATTGCTTTTTCCTCTGAAAATGGATATTTTCATAAATTTATTAAATGTGGAATCAGGGTGCTTTTCACAGTAAAAAGAGGGCATAACAAAATCTTCATCAATCTGCGGCTCCTCCGTGAACCCATACATCGTTCTCCACTGCTTTCCCCGTTCTTTCTGGCAGAGTACCCATCCATAAAAGGGATCTCTTTGAAACCTATATTCGCATATATCATCTGTCTGCAGCTCGTCACATACCAGTTTGAGCGGGATCCTTGGGGATTCACTCCTTATTCCCACATCCGTAAGATAACGTGCGTTGCCGATCTGAACGACTAAGACCCGATGTCTTCTCATCTGTATAATTCCATCTTCATCCATAAATCTTGCGGCATATTGCACAACACGAAATCCACAGCTTTTTAAAAGTTCCCCATACAGCCCCTGCAATTCAAAACAATATCCCCCTCGTTTTTCTGTCACAATTTTATGGAATAGATCTTCCGCTTTCAAAGACAGCGGAATACCCGCCAATATATCAAGATTTTCATAGGGAATATGTGTGATATGCGCCCATTGCAACCGAAATAGTGTAGATAAATCTGCGGAAGGTATACCATCGTACCCGATTCGTTGCAAATACTGCTTAATCTGTACCTCATTCAGCATTTCACAGCCCGCCTCATTTGTATTACAGTTTTTATTCTTGCATTTGTTTTATGATCTCGCTTATAATATCATCAAACTGGTTCATGAAAAAGTTCCAATTTTGTAAATTTATATAGAACCAATTTAATTATAAGCCAAGGAAGGACAGATTGTATGTTTACCTTAGATAAAAAATGCACCATACCCTTATACAAACAGTTGTATGAACAGCTTAAAAAGGAGATCCTTTCAGGAAATGTGTCTGCCGGACAACGCCTGCCCTCTACACGTGAACTGGCTTCTGAATATAAGTTAAGCAGAAACACGATAATAGGCGCATACCAACAGTTGGAGATCGAGGGTTATATCAAGCCCATTACAGGTTCGGGGTATTATGTTGAAAAGCTTACCTCTTTCAAAGCTGATTCTCCGAAAGTCGATATTTTCCCCTCTGTAACGGAAACGTCATATCAACGCTATGACTACACGTTTGCCTACGGTGACCTGGATTATAACTGTTACAGCTCCAAAGCATGGAGAAAATGCCTGCAGAATGCTTATAATAGGCTTGCTTCCCAAAAAAGAACAATTTATGAAGAACTACAAGGCTCTATCCATATGCGTCAAATCCTTTCCGGCTATCTGTATCAGTCGCGCGGCGTAAAATGTTCTGCTGATCAAATCATATTTACGAGTGGTCATCAGCAGTCCCTGCATATCATAGCAAGCCTGTTTTCCCATATGGACTGGGGATTTGCTATGGAGAACCCTGGCTACAGCGGGACACGCCAGGTGATGGAACAGAATCATTTCCATATAACGCCCATACCCGTAGAGGCTGACGGGATTTCCGTTCATGCAGTTCAAGACCTTTTTCATACGCTGCTGTGCGTTACGCCCTCCCATCAGTTCCCGCTGGGAAGCGTGCTTCCCATATCCAAACGATTACAGATTTTGGAATGGGCAAAGACAAATGACGGATATATCATAGAAGATGACTACGACAGCGAACTGCGTTACCATAACCGCCCTGTACCGTCCCTGCAGTCCATTGATTCCGACAACCGCACCATATACCTCGGAACGTTTTCTAAATCGCTTTCTCCCGATCTGCGGATTGCCTATGTTATACTGCCGGTACAGCTTTTGCCATCTTACAGGGAGAAGTATTTATATGCAAACTGCACTGTCCCCGCACTCCTCCAGTCAGCGCTTGCTGAATATATTGAAAACGGCGAATACCAGCGCCATATCAATACCATGAGGACCTATTATCGGAAGAAACACGATTACATCAGAAATTATGTCAGGGATACTCTGACGGGAAAAGCGGTTCTGATTGGAGAAGATGCTGGATTACACTTCGTCATATCCATACAGACAAAGCAGACTCAGACGGAACTGATCGAGCGGTTTGCGCAAAACAAAATACGGATATACCCTACAGAGTTATTTTGGGCAGACAAAACCCTCTGTCCGCAAAACCAGCTCTTACTTGGATTTAGCGCAATACCATTGACGCAACTTCCAGAAGCAATGAAAAAGCTGTCAGAAGTTATCGAGAATGTAGTTTGACGCCTATTCGTCTGTTTGATGGCGGCTGTCATGTTATTTTACAAAGTTAAAGATTCCGGTGCAAGCATCGGGGGATTTAACCCTCGCGGCAGTCGCCAAATGGACATGCCAGCAAAATTCTTTCCAACACAATGAGGGTTTTGCTGGCTTTGCACATGAATCCAGAGGTACCTTCTAAACACGTGTGAGGGGTAATTTTCTTGCTTATTTCCACTTGCACCAACTTTCTCAAAAGTTAGCGTCCGGTCGCCCAGGCAAAAATTGGCGCAAAAAATAGGGCTAGCCTTGGCTAACCCTAAAAACCGTTCAAATTGCCACCTCAGATATACCTCTGTAAATCCGAAATTGGCGCTGAAATCAAAGAAAACCCCCGAAAAATCAGGGGTTTTCTACACGCCACTTTGTTTCCAAATTGACGTCATAGTCTGGTGCCGGTGGTGGGGGTCGAACCCACACGGTGTTGCCACCAACGGATTTTGAGTCCGTCTCGTCTGCCAATTCCAACACACCGGCGAATGCTTATTTATTATACAACAACTCGCAGGCTTTTGCAAGTAAAATTTTATATATGGTTGGTTTATGGCGAGCAGAAAACCAGCCTTTCCCGATGGCAGAGCGCGGGAAAGGCCGGTTTTTATCGATGTGCAGAAAAGAAATTAAAAGCCGAGCACTTCATCAATTAAGATGACGTGCAGACGGTCTGGAATTTTGGAGTTGCGCGTCAGGACGATTTGGTCGCAGAGACTGGCTGGCCCCACGCAGTTGCCGCAGATGCCGGTCCGTTCGCACGGGGTTCCCGCGTGAAAACGCGTGGCATTCGGCACGCAGGCATCCAGCTTGACGCGATGATATGCATCTTCGACATTGGCCGTAACCTTGTTCATGCCCGCAATGACAATCACCTTTTTCGGGCCATAGCACAGCGCCGCCACGCGGTTGCCGTTTCCGTCGATGTTTAGCAGTTCGCCGTTCATCGTAATGGCGTTCGTACTCATCAGGAAGGCGTCCGCCAACAGGGATTCGCGCATCTTTTCGTTACGCTCGTCTTGCGTTTTCGCGGTGTCCCGGTCAATCAGTCGGAAGCCTTTCTCGCGCAGCAGGGGTTTAATCTGCAAAGCGTCGATGGTTGCGGAGCCGCCCCAGCCGACCGAGCAGCCGGGTGTCAGCAGCGTGAGCAGCAATGTGCGCGCTTCTTCACCAGTCTCCACGTAGTGGCCGGTGATCTGCCGTTTTTCCAGATTGCGCAGGATGGTGGCTGCTTTGGTGGCGTTTGCGGTCTTTTGATTTGCGTCCATACGGATACTCCTTTCTGATTTTCACTGGCACAGACATCGCGCCAGCTGCGTGCTTATTTTTCTTCTGCCGCTTCTTTTGCCCGGTAGCGGTCCACAATCAGGTTCGCGCACTGATAGACATTGCCCCCGCCGAGCGTCAGGATTAAATCGCCCGGCTCAACGCGCGCCATCACGTAGTCCGCAATTTCGGGGAAAGTCTTTCGGTAAACGCCGCCGGGGATCTTTTTGACCAGGTCTTCGGCGTAGATGTTGTAGGTGTTCGTCTCGCGCACCGGCAGAATTTCCGACACGACCACGTGGTCCGGAATCGTGAGGGCCTTGGCGAAATCGTCGAGCAGCATGGCGGTACGGCTGTACGTATGCGGCTGAAAAATGGCCCACACAGCATGAAATCCCATTTCCATGGCCGCAGAGAGCGTGGCTTTCAGCTCGGTCGGATGATGGGCAAAGTCGTCTGCCACCGTGATGCCGTCGAATTTTCCGAGAATTTCAAAGCGGCGGTGTACGCCCTTGAAGCCGTGCAGGCTCTTTTGCAGGGAAGCGGTCGGCACACCGAGCAGATCGCACGCGGCGAATGCAGCCAGCGCATTGTAGATATTGTGGCGGCCGGGGATCGAGAGCTGAATATTGCACAGAATCTTGCCGCCCTTCATGACGTCAAAGTCTTCACGCGCGCCTTTGCAGTCCGCAATGTTGACGGCGCGGTAGTTGCAGCCTTCGCTCTCGCCGAAGGTGATGATTTTTGCGTTTGTGATGCCGTCAATGGCCAGCATGGCCTCCGGGTCGTCGCGATTGACAACCAGATAACCCGAGGCCTGCTTGGCAAATTGGTGGAAGGATTTTACGATGTTGTCGAGCGTTTTAAAATAGTCGAGGTGGTCGGCGTCCACGTTCAGGATGACCGCCAGCCACGGATGCAGCTGCAAGAAAGTGTCCACATATTCGCACGATTCCACGACGATTTTATCGTGCCCGCCGGGCCGGCCGTTTGCACCGATGGAGGGCAGCTGGCCGCCGATGATGGCGGAGGGGTCCATCCCCGCGTCGATCAGTGCGGTCGTGATGAGGCCGGTCGTCGTGGTCTTGCCGTGGGTTCCGGAAACGCAGATGCTGTGCGGATAGCGGGAGGTCACCATGCCGAGCATCACGCTGCGCTCTACGCAGGGGATACCGCGCGCCCGCGCTGCGGCCAATTCCGGGTTGTCCGCCTTAATGGCCGCCGAATAGACGACAAGCTCCGCGTCTTTGAGGTTCTCCGGACGTTGTCCCATATAGACCGGGATTCCGTATGTCTTGATGCGGTCCAGTGTATCGGATTCCGCCGCGTCGGAGCCGGATACCAGATAGCCACGGTGGATCAGGATCTCGGCAATCGGGCACATGCCGCTGCCGCCGATGCCGATAAAATGAACCCGCTTGACTTTTGCCAAAATATCATCCATGAATGGAAGCAACTCCTTTTTCCATTGAAAAAGCCCCGTACATTCGGCTCGTCAGAAAAGCCATGATGGGCTTTCTTTTCTTCTCTTATCATAATCATTTTCGGGTTCAAATGCAAGGGATGCGCGGAAAAACGACCGGATATAAGTTGTGGGTGCACAACACCTATTGAATGGTGAAAAGAAAACTGTCGGAGGATGCAGGTGCATCCGTCTGAAGTGCGCGGCAACACGGCAGTCTGACAGGTTTGACAGACAGGCAAGAGGGATGCGCGGAAAAACCACCGGATTTCTTTCCAGCGCGCACAGGAAAGGGGGCAGCTCCATAGTATGGTACATGACATTTGGAGGGGATCCATGATGATAGATCGCATTCATTTCGGTATTGTGGGCGGGGACCAGCGCCAGACCGCCCTGGCGGATTCTATCGCCGGGGATGGCTTTACGGTGTATGCCTGTGGCTTCGACAATGCTGTTTTTGACCGAGATGTACGAAAGGCAGACCTCAAAACGACAGCCGCCGCATGCGATGTACTGCTGCTGCCGCTGCCTGTCACGATAGACGGAAAAACGCTGAAGGCTGTCTATGCTGCCAGCCCGATTCCACTGGACGAGGATTTTGCTGCGCTGCTTGCCGGCCGCCAGGTTTTTGGCGGAATGGTCGACCGCGCCGAGGCCGTCTGTCCGGCACTTTGCGAGCGGCATTTGCGCGACTATTACGCGCGCGAAGAATTTGCCCTGCGCAACGCTGCCGTCACAGCGGAGGGGGCGCTGGAATATGCCATGCACGAATATCCCGGCACGCTGTGTGGAAGCCGTTGCCTGGTGGCGGGCTTTGGGCGGATTGGC
>USIA01000080.1 GCA_900554535.1 uncultured Oscillospiraceae bacterium
ATGGGCTCAAAACCGCGATAGGGGCCAGCATCATCAAGCTGGTGGTGCTCTGTGTGATCTTTTTGCCGGTTGCCGCTCTGCTGGGCTTCCGCCATGAGCAAATGGTGGCCATCCTGGTGATGCTGGGTTCGGCAACAACAGTGAGCTGCTTTGTCATGGCGCGCAACATGGGGCACGAGGGGGTGCTGACCTCCAGCGTGGTGGCCATTACGACGTTTGGCAGTGCCTTTACGCTGACTTTCTGGCTGTATCTATTGCGGTCTCTGGGGCTGGTGTAAGCCATTCGGTCAATCGAAAAAAGGACGCGATGGCCGGCTGTTGCCGCTGCCAAACGTGTCCTTTTTTTGTGCATGGATGCGGCCGCTGCACGCTTATCGCGCGTGACTCATAAACGCCACGGCCTTGCCCAGGATGCGGAAATCCTGCAGCTGCTCACCGACATAGACAAGCGGCGCGTACTTTGGGTTTTCCGGCTGGAGCACTACACGATTTTCATATTTATAGACGCGCTTCAGGGTCGCTTCTCCATCAATCAGAACCGCGGCGATCTCTCCGTTCTCTACATCTTCCTGCATGCGGATGAAAACCAAGTCGCCATCCAGAATGCGGGCGTTGACCATGCTATCCCCCTTGCAGCGCAACGCCATATCGGCATGCACGCTTTCGGGACTGCTGACATATCCGTCAAAGTTTTCCGCCGCATAGATCGGTTCCCCACAGGCAATGGTGCCCAAAAGGGGCACCTGCTTCATTTTCGGAAGCGGCTCCAATCCAGATGGAATTTCCGCAGATGCGGCCGCGTCGTCGAGCAGAGAACGCAGCGGTATGTGCAGCGCTTCTGCAAAGGCCTGCGCCACCGTAATTTTCGGCGTGCGCTGGCCGGTTTCATACCGGCTGATGACCTGCTTGGAGGTGTGCAGCTTTTGGGCCAGCTGTGCCTGCGTCCAGTTATTTTTCGCGCGGATTGCTTTTAATTTCGCGCCAAAGCTTGCCATAAGCATCCCCGTTTCTGGCTTGCGCCCATTTTGAAGGTCCCTTTACGTCTATTAAACCATGTTTGATCACCAAAATCAAGACAAAATATAAAATTCTATAAATTAATAACCAAATGGTTGACAAATCGAATAAAATCAAATACAATAGACGTGTCACCAAATAAGCAACAAATTGAGCGCAATTTGGTGATGTTCAATCAGACATTTTCTGAACGATCGCGCTTCCGGACAACTCGCAATTGGAAAAAGCTGCCGCAAAGTATCGACCACCTTATCGATTTCGATAGAGGCAGCGGACAGGCTTTCGGCCCCGTGTGCAGACGCGCGAGCAGGCCCCCGGCAGCAGACGTCGAAAAGATGCAGGTGTTGACAGGAGGAATTTTGGAATGCAGCACATGACCACAACGCAGGTAAAGCGCCTGCTGGGGCGCTATTATGATTTGCCAGAAATGATCCGGCAGGAGCAGCAGCTTTTGGCGGAGCTGGAGCGGGAACGCGCTGCTTCGGCGAACGACCCACAGCTGATTCGGGAGATTCAGCATTGCCGCAGCCGGATTGTCCAGTGCAGGGAGGAATGGAATTGGTGTAATGCGGCTTTGGCCACGCTTGACCGCGCACAGAGATGCCTGTTGGAGCTCGCTTATATGGGTCCGAAAGACCCACAGCAGCGGAAAACGTGGACGCGCACGCCTTCGTGGAAAGAGATTGTGCAGGCGGTAGATTACAGCAAAAGCCGGGCCCAGGGAAAGGCCAAGGAAGCGCTGGATAAACTCTGCGCTCTGTCCGGACAGGAATCGTCGAGCCAGGGTTCTTAAGGAGCCGGTGCGTGGGCAATTCCAAAATCTATATAAACGCTATTTGGGGGACAGAGCAGATCAGAATTTTGTAGGGCAGTGGCGTTATGCTCCGTTCAGTTTGCCGCTTACGGACTTGTAATTTGACTTTGATTCTCATTATACAAATGGAACGCAGCTGGTTATTTCAGCGACAGGTAAACTAAAGCACGTTTTGCTGCCACTTTTGCAGGCCTGACTTTTCCGCAGATTTGCCATGAAAATTCCAATCGCCTTTTTGTTCCTAAAATTCAATATAAAGCAAACAACGAGGTTAGGAAAACCCTTTCGGGTCCTGGCCTCGTTGCTTGTTGGCATGTTATTTTGCCTGACTTTTATTCCTGTACAGGCTTCTCGTTTTTCTCTGCTTTGGGCTGCTTGGGCACGCCGCTATAGACAATGCCGCGTGTGGCGTCCATGGTAACCGTTATATTGCTGCGCAGCAGCTTGGTGGCGTTGGCCGCACCGATGATGACTGGCTTATTCAGCGCCATGCCAACAATGGCCGCATGGCAGTTGGGATTTGTGTCTTCCACAATGATGCCGCTGGCCGAACGCATGACGGGCAGGATGCTATTGTCCGTCGTGGGGCGGACCAGGATGTCGCCTGTGCGGAAATTGGTCGGCGTCTTGCCGTCGTCTCCGCACACGTGCAGGTTGCCGCAGATCGTGCCGGGAACTGCGCCGACGCCGGTCAGCAGCACGTCGCCAACCAGCTGTACCTTCAACAGGTTTGTCGTGCCGGAAAGCCCCAGCGGTACGCCGGCTGTGATGACCGTCAAATCGCCGTTTTTCACGAGGCCGTGGTCGCGCGCAACGTTGACAATATGATCGAACAATTCGTCGGTGTTGTCCTTTTCCTCAATCAGGATTGGCTGCACGCCCCAGTAGAGGTTCATCTGGCGCATGACTTTCATGCTGGTCGTGCCGCTGATGATGGGGCAGGCAGGGCGGTATTTGGAGATCAGGCGTGCTGTTTTGCCGGATTTGGTGACCGTGATGATGGCCACTGCGTTCAGATCATGGGCTGTGGTGCAGGTCGCATGCGAGATAGCGGTGGTGACATCGGACCGTTCGAAGGGCGGCATGTTTTCGAAACGCCGCTTATAGTGAATATCCTGTTCCGTGCGCTTTGCAATGCGCGCCATGGTGGAGACCGCCTCCACCGGATACTGGGCCGCCGGGGCCGCCCCCCCCCGAGTGCGGGCCCGCCGCAGTCTCGCCAGAAAGCATGATGGCACTGGTGCCATCATAAATGGCATTTGCCACGTCTGTAGCTTCCGCACGAGTCGGACGCGGGTGCTGCATCATCGAATCAAGCATCTGTGTGGCAGTGACCACCAGCTTTCCGGCGGCCAGGCCCTTGCGGATCAATTTCTTTTGCAGGATCGGCACTTCCTCCATCGGCACCTCGACGCCCAGATCGCCGCGCGCGACCATAATGCCGTCGGAGACGCTGATGATCTCGTCGATGTTTTCCACGCCGCCGGTGCTCTCGATTTTGCTGATGATCTGGATATCGCGGCAATCGTGCTTTTCCAGTTCTGTACGCATGTCCAGGATATCTTGTGCACAGCGGGTGAAGGAAGCGGCAATCAGGTCGAAATCCTGCTCTACGCCAAAAGCCAGATCAGACTTGTCCTGTTCGCTGAGGAAGGGCAGGGAAAGGTTGGCGCCCGGAACATTGATTCCCTTGTGGTTGGAGACTGGACCGCCATTCATGACGGTGCAATGAATATCCGTGTCTGTGGTGCTGTCGACGCGCAGCTCGATCAGGCCGTCGTCAATCAGGATCTTTGTGCCAGCCTCCACTTCTTTGGGCAGGTTTTGGAAGGTGATATAGCTGATGGTGTCGTCGCCAAGGACTTTGCGGGTAGTCAGGGTAAAGGGCGTGCCTTCTTTCAGAAAAGCTTTATTGTCTTTAAAGTCACCTGTGCGGATCTCAGGGCCCTTTGTGTCCAGCAGCAGGGCAACCGGCAGCCCCAACTCTTCGCGCAGCTCTTTGACCATATTGATGCGCACGAGCTGTTCTTCGTGGGTACCATGGGAGAAGTTGATACGCGCGACGTCCATACCCGAAAGCATGAGCTGGCGCAGCACTGCCCGGTCGTCTGTTGCAGGGCCTAAAGTACAGATGATTTTTGTTTTTCGCATGATAATACCTCGATTCTCTCACATTCTGTCCGTATCTCCTGGTGTTCTCCGGGAACTTTGCGGGGCAGCTTTTGATGCCTGCGGCAAAAAGCCTAGGACCCGCATCCATCTGTGACCCATCCTCCTTGTGGGCATTTTGTTACTTTTTTATCATACGCTAAATATGCGTGAAAAGCAATTCTCCATCCCAACAAAAAGCGCTTCATGTACACGCTGGTTTTGTATAGGACTTGCAAAGCAGGGCTGCGGGGTTTACAATGAATTCAGAAAATCTGCGCTATAATGGCAATAGCGTGCCAGGACAGGAGTGATGTTATGCGGAAACGGCACAAACGGTATGAACGCATCATCAGCAGAGCGCCGCAGACCGGGGGGCCGGCCAAAATGCGCAGGCTGCGCCGATGGATGGCGGTCGTCCTGGTATTGATTGTGGTCCTGTCGGCGGTAGCGGGCCTGATGCTTTGGCAATCGCTGCAGCCTGCGCAGAACCCTGCGTCTTCCTCCACAGCGGTTCCATCCTCGGAGCCTGTGGAAAGCGAGACCAGCGAATTGCCGGTTCCGGATAACAGCTGGGCGTTGACCATTGTTTCCCCGACGAAAGCGGCATCATCAGATCTCAAACCCACGCTTGCCACGTTTGACAAGGTGCAGGTGGATAGACGGATTGTGCCGGCACTGCAAAAGCTGATGGAAGACGCCAAAGAGCAGGGATATTCGTTGACCATTGACCGCGGCTATGTGAGTGCGGACCAGCAAGAGCAGCTTTATCAGCAGCGCGTGAAGGAACTCATGCAGAATAATGGATCCACACGCGCGATGGCCGAGAGCACAGCCGCGTCCGAGATCCCGCGCGGCGGTTATGGCGAGAACCAGACCGGCCTGGCCGTGGATTTTGGCGGCGGCAGCGCTTTGCTGTCCTCTGATGCTTATTATTGGCTGACAGATAAGTGCGTAGACTATGGTTTCGTGCTGCGGTATACCGAAAGTAAGGAGTCCCAGACCGGCTTGGCCGCAAATCCCTACCATTTCCGGTATGTGGGCACCCAGAACGCGCAGGCCATGCGGCGAATGGGCCTGTGCCTGGAAGAATACGTGTCCTATCTGGCACAGCAAGAGGCGGCAAATTGATCTGCGAAAAAAGCTTGCATTTTATTCGGGTTTGTGATAAAATGCGAATGTTTAGAGCCTGTCTGGTAGGACGGGTGATTCTGTAGCGGCTTTTGCTGAAAGAGGTGACAACTGCATGAAAAAGGGGATCCATCCGGAGTATAAAGACACAACCATCACGTGCGCCTGCGGAAATGTGATTCACACGCGTTCGACGAAAGAGAATATCCGCGTTGAAATTTGCTCCAAATGCCATCCGTTTTTCACCGGCAAGCAGAAGCTGGTGGATACGAGCGGTCGTGTCGATATGTTCAAGAAGCGTTATGGCATGTCAAAGTGATTGGCGTTTCTCTGCAACCAAGGACTGCTGCAAAGCCCGGCTGTTAGCTGTCGGCTGCGTGGCGGCCCTTCTTTTTTGTATGGAGGGTTGTGCATGGCAGTATACCGAACACTGCGCGGCGAGGGCGCAGATTCTTTTGTGGAGAAAAAATCGCGCTTTTTGGGCGCGGCAGTGCCGGTCCATTCTGTGGAAGAGGCTCAGGCCGTCGTGGCGCGCTTCAAAAAGCGGTATTGGGACGCCCGGCACAATGTCAGCGCTTATGTGCTGCGCGGTGGGCAGCAGCACTGCTCCGATGACGGAGAACCCCAGGGGACAGCTGGCGTGCCGGTGCTCAACGTCCTGCTCAAAAGCGGCGTGACGGACGCAGCCGTCGTGGTCACCCGTTATTTTGGCGGCGTGCTGCTCGGAGCGGGCGGCCTGGTGCGTGCCTATACCCATGCGGCTTCCCTG
Organism: uncultured Oscillospiraceae bacterium; assembly: GCA_900554535.1. Lineage (GTDB taxonomy): Bacteria > Bacillota > Clostridia > Oscillospirales > Acutalibacteraceae > Caproicibacterium. The sequence goes on from USIA01000080.1 coordinate 5,880, forward strand.
GCACTGCGGGCCGCGGGCATTGTGGAGATGCGCCCTTGTCTGCGCCTGCGGCTTTCCTGCACGTACAGCCAATACGGCCGCGTAGCGGCGCCGCTGCCAGCCGGAAAAAGGCTGCCAGCTGTGGGCGCAGTTGTGGATGGAGAGGATTTCACAGACATCGTGTCCATTTCCTGCCGCTTAGCGCCTGAAAAGTTGGATGCATTGAAGGCCGGCCTGGCGGATGCCACGGGTGGTACAGTGGCGCCGCAAATCTGCGGCGAGGATTCGTTTGCCGTCGAGATTGAACCGGGCTCTTCGTAATTTTGTGAATAATTTGTAAATTTTTACGTCACATTTGGCGGATTCGCAGGGAAGGCAGCCTTTTTGCCGTATAACTATTCAGAACATGTGAAAAATGTCCTTATCCGCGCTGTACAGCGGTTGAGGATCCGACAGCGCGGTCGGGCGGAAAGGCGGTGTTATCCTAATGAATATCCGCGAACGAACGCAGCAGATCGAGCGGCAGACGTTGTCCGCACTCGCAACGCTTTCAGAAGAAAGCTGTGGGCGTCAGCATCCGGAGGAAGAAGACGATCTTCGCACACCCTTTCAACGGGACCGCGACCGCATTATCCATTGTAAGGCGTTCCGGCGGCTCAAGCACAAAACGCAGGTGTTTCTTTCCCCGGAGGGCGATCATTACCGCACACGTCTGACGCATACGCTGGAGGTGGCGCAAATCGCCCGCACCATCGCCCGTTCGCTTCGTCTAAACGAAGACCTGACGGAGGCGATTTCTCTGGGCCATGACCTGGGGCACACGCCCTTTGGCCACGCCGGGGAGCGGGCGCTCAATGCATTGTGTCGGGAATGTCCACTGGAGGATGGCAGCCGCGCGTTTCGCCACTATGAACAGAGCGTGCGCGTGGTGGAGCGGTTGGAAAAAAACGGACGTGGACTGAACCTGACATTGGAGGTGCGAGACGGCATCCTCTGTCACACAACCGGCGCACAGGCACAGACACCGGAAGGCCGTATCGTGCGCGTTGCGGACCGCATTGCCTACATAAACCACGACATAGATGACGCCGAGCGCGCCGGCATTTTACAGGAGTCCGATTTGCCGCGAGATGCAGTCCGCGTGCTGGGCAGCACTCGGACCGCACGCATCAATACGCTTGTGCGTGCGGTGATTGCAGAAAGTGGAGACGGCTTTCCGCGTATGCCGCCGGATGTGCAGAAAGCGTTTGATACCCTGCATGATTTCATGTATGAATCGGTCTATTTGAATCCCCACGCGAAAGGGGAAGAGCAGAAGGTCCCGCTGGTCATTCAGAAGCTTTATGAATATGCCCTCGACCCGGCGCATCTCTCCGAGGACCTGTGTCAGATTGCGCGGACGGACGGAATTCGGCGCGCAGCAGTGGATTATATCGCGGGGATGACGGACCCATACGCAGTTGAATTATTTGAACGCCTGTTTGTGCCCCATTCCTGGAGCAGGTGACGCAAAGGAGGCGAAAAGCGAGTGGCACTGCCAGAAGATTTTAAAGAAGCGCTTAAAGCGCGCGTCAAAATTGAGGATGTGGTTTCGCCTTATACGACGTTAAAGCGGCGCGGCCGCACGCTGGTCGGCCTGTGCCCTTTCCACAGTGAAAAGACGCCCTCCTTCACGGTTTATCCGGACAATGGGTCATTTTACTGCTTTGGCTGCGGCGCGGGCGGCGATGTGATCTCTTTTGTGGAGCGGGCGGAAAACCTTGACTATATGGAGGCGGTCCGCAGCCTGGCCCAGCGCGTCGGCTTGACGGTGCCGGAAAGCGAAGCGGACCGCGGCCTTGCCAAGTTGCGGATGCGGCTGTATGAGGCCAATCGTGCGGCCGCGCGCTTTTATCACCAGTGCCTGCTGTCGTCGGAGGGCGCTCCGGCAATGGACTATCTGACGCGCCGCGGCCTGACGCAGAAAACGATCCGCCACTTTGGCCTGGGTTATGCGCCCGGGAAAAACGCGCTGACCCGATACCTCAAGGGGCTGGGTTTTGCGCCCCGCGAACTGGAACTGGCGAATCTTTGCTTTCAAGGCCGCAGCGGGTATCCGGTGGACCGGTTTCGCGAGCGCGTCATCTATCCAATCCTGGATTTGCGGGGCAACGTCATCGCCTTTGGCGGGCGGATTTTGGGAGATGGCGAGCCCAAATATCTGAACACCAGCGACACACCGGTGTTCAGTAAGGGCAGCAACCTGTTTGCTTTGAATTTTGCGAAAAACGTTCACGCGGAAAATCTGATTCTCTGTGAGGGCTATATGGATGTCATTGCCCTGCACCAGGCGGGTTTTGAAAACGCAGTGGCGGGTTTGGGGACGGCTTTGACATCGGATCAAGCGCGGCTTTTGGCCCGCTATACGAAAGAGGTGGTCGCTTCCTACGACGCGGATGCGGCAGGGCAGAAGGCG
>USIA01000081.1 GCA_900554535.1 uncultured Oscillospiraceae bacterium
CGGCTGCCGCCCCCTGACGCCGGACGAGCAGGCTGCCCTTGCCAAATCCGATTAACAAATTTGTGATGAATCCATTTCTAATACCGGCATTTTTTTGGTAAATTGTTTTGGCAAAATTCATGAATTTGAAGCCATATTTTTGGCTTTTATCAGAATTCCCTAAATGGAGCCCAAAAAGTTTGGATAAAACACGCCTGTACATACCCGTGGCGTTCTGGTATCATAAAGACAACACAAAATCATTGATCTAAATCCAAGAAGAAACGAGATTGAAAAACAGGAGGCACAATTGGTATGGCAAGCGTTACTTTAAAACATGTCTATAAGATTTATGATGGCGGTGTGCAGGCTGTCAGCGATTTTAACCTTGAAATTGCAGATAAAGAGTTTATCATTCTGGTCGGCCCGTCTGGCTGCGGCAAATCCACCACGCTGCGCATGATCGCAGGCCTGGAGGAAATTTCCAAAGGCGAGCTTTATATCGGCGACACCCTCTCGAACGATATTGCCCCGAAGGATCGCGATATCGCCATGGTGTTCCAGAACTATGCACTATATCCGCACATGACCGTGTTTGACAACATGGCATTCGGCCTGAAGCTGCGCAAAGTCCCGAAGGATGAGATCAAGACGCGCGTCGAAGAGGCTGCCCGCATCCTGGACATCTCCCACCTGCTCGACCGCAAACCGAAGGCACTTTCCGGCGGCCAGCGCCAGCGCGTTGCCCTGGGCCGCGCCATTGTCCGTGACCCGAAGGTCTTCCTTTTGGACGAACCGCTCTCCAACTTGGACGCAAAGCTGCGCGCTCAGATGCGCACGGAAATCAGCAAGCTGCACCTGCGCCTGGGCACCACCTTCATCTATGTTACGCATGACCAGACCGAGGCTATGACCATGGGCGACCGCATCGTCGTCATGAAGGATGGCGTCATCCAGCAGGTCGACACGCCGCAAAACCTCTATGATCTGCCGGTCAATGAGTTTGTGGCAGGCTTCATGGGCAGCCCGCAAATGAACTTTATTGATGTGACCCTGGTCAAGCAGGGCGATGGCTATGCCGTTCGGTTCGGCGACTATACGCTGCCGATTCCTGCTGACAAGATCCCGAATGCAGTGGCAGATTTGGCTTCTTATGACGGCAAGGAAATTGTGCTGGGCATCCGTCCGGAGCATGTGCATGACGAGCCTGAATTCCTGGCGGCAAACCCGCAGTATATCGCCGACGCTCAGGTGGAAGTCACCGAACTGATGGGCGCAGAAACGTATCTGTATGTCAACTGCGCCGACAACAACCTGACCGCCCGCGTGGCGCCGACCTCCACTGCACAGACTGGCGATAACATCAAGATTGCCTTTGAGATGGAGAAGTGCCATCTGTTTGATAAGGATTCGGAAATTACGATTCTCAACTGATTTTTTGTAGGTGAATAAAGAGGGAAACCGCGCATTATGAGGCCGGTTTCCCTTTTTGTATTGGCCGGCAATCATCAGAAGTAATAAAATTTCGTGAATTTTTTGGCTGGATAGTTGAAAAGCAGAGCAAAAGTCTGTAAAATATATAAAAGGATATCTTTACGTAGGATGCGTTTTTGTGAAAACGCACATGTACACAACAGGCGCTGTGGGGGATAGTCCTCCGCACATGAGCGCCGTTTCCATAGAAGTTAGAAATGAGGGATTCAGGTATGTCCAATAGATTGTTTCAGGGCGTTATCCATCAGATGCGCGATGCGATCGACCGCACCATCGGCGTAATTGACGAAACCTCGGTCATCATTGCCTGTAGTGAATTGGGGCGCATCGGGGAAGTCAACGACAGTGTGACACCGGAACTGATGGCTTCGGCAGAACCCTTTGTCGTCAATGGCTATACCTACCGTTCGTTTGGCAGCCGCCCGCGTCCGGAGTACGCCGTCTTTGTCCTGGGCACTGACCCCGAGGCTGCACGCTATGCTGCGCTGCTGGCGGTTTCGCTGGCGAGCATCAAGCAATTTTATGACGAGAAATATGACCGCAGCAATTTTGTCAAAAATATCATCCTCGACAATATTCTGCCCGGCGATATCTATCTGAAGGCGCGGGAACTGCATTTCAATAATGACGTCAGCCGCGTGTGCATGCTCATTAAGATCACCAACAAGACCGACGTGGCGGCTTATGATGTCATCCAGAACCTGTTCCCAGACAAGAGCAAGGATTTTGTCATCAATATTAATGAAACGGACATTGCTCTTGTCAAGGAGATCAAGCCCGGCATCGAGAGCAAGGACCTCGAAAAGCTGGCCGGCTCCATCGTGGACACGCTTTCCAGTGAATTTTACACACATTGCGTCGTCGGCATCGGCACTGCCATCGAGGGCATCAAGGATTTGGCCCGTTCCTTTAAAGAAGCGCAGGTGGCTTTGGAAGTCGGCAAGGTGTTTGATACAGAGCGCAGCATCGTCCGGTATGACAATCTTGGCATTGCCCGTCTGGTCTATCAGCTGCCCACAACCCTGTGTGAGATGTTCCTCAAAGAGGTATTTAAGAAGGGCAGCATTGAGAGCCTCGACCATGAGACGCTTTTCACCATTCAGCGCTTCTTTGAAAACAACCTGAATGTTTCCGAAACGAGCCGCAAACTCTTTGTCCACCGTAATACGCTGGTCTATCGCCTGGAGAAAATCAAGAAGATCACGGGGCTGGATCTGCGTGAATTCGAGGACGCGATTGTTTTTAAAGTAGCCCTGATGGTTAAGAAATACTTGACCAGCAATCCTGTCAAATTCTAAAATGAAAATCGCCCGCTTGGCCGGGCGGTTTTTTATTCACAAATTTTAGCAGCAGAGGTCGACCCTCCGCGAAATGTTTACAAAATGATTACAACTTCTTGCTGAATTATTCTTTTAAAGAATCAAAAAACGCGTATCAGCGTGTATTATGTGAACGATTGAAGATGTAAAAGGCGCGCCATCAGGCGCCCTTTTGCAAATACGACAGATGGGAGCGATTGTGCTTGATCGAATTCAGCCATGTGAGCAAAACGTACCCCAATGGCACCCATGCGCTCTATGACGTGAGCCTGAAAGTGCAGAAGGGCGAGTTTGTGTTCATTGTCGGCTCCTCCGGGGCGGGCAAAAGCACGCTGCTCAAGCTCATCACCTGCGAGGAAAAGGCCGATGGCGGCCGTCTGCGTGTCAATGGACGCGACTTGCTACACATTAAGCGCCGCGCAGTGCCCTATCTGCGGCGCACCATGGGCATGGTGTTTCAGGATTTCCGCCTGATCCCGACGATGACAGTCTTTGAGAATGTGGCGTTTGCCATGCATATCGTTGGCGCGAGCAACCGCGAGATCCGCAAGCGCGTCCCCTATATGTTGGGCCTGGTGGATTTGCAGGACAAGCAGAAGTGCCACCCGGCGGAACTTTCCGGCGGCGAGCAGCAGCGTGTCGGCCTGGCGCGCGCGCTTGTCAATAACCCGGATCTGATCCTGGCGGACGAGCCGACGGGCAACATTGACCCTGCGCTTTCGTTTGAGATCGTTGATTTGCTCAGCGAGATCAATTTGCGCGGCACGACGGTGGTCATGGTCACCCATGAACACAATCTGGTCAAACATTTCCAGAAGCGCATCGTCGAGATCCACGACGGCCGCATCGTGGCCGACACCAATGGATTGGAGGCGGCGCAGTGAAGAATTTTGGATATTTATTGAAAGAGGGCATCAAAAATCTCTGGTCCAACCGCACGATGACCCTGGCCTCAGTGGCTGTGCTGTTGAGCTGCCTGCTTCTGACAGGCGCGGCGGGCCTTTTCAGTTTGAACGTCAAGGCCGCAATGAGCACGGTGGAGGGCAATAACTCCATCAAGGTTTACATCAAACAGGATGTGCCTTCTCTGAAGGCGCTGCAGATCGGGGACCAGATTCGCAAGCTCGACAACGTCGAAAGCTGCGAGTTCATCTCCAAAGAAGAGGGGATGGACGATATGAAGAGCCTGCTTGGCGAGGACAACGCAAGCCTTCTGGACGGCTTGGAAGGGGACGACAACTGGCTGCCCGATGCGTTCCGCATTTCCATGAAAGACCTCTCCAAGTATAAGGAAACGGCGGCGCAAATTACCGCCATCGATGGGGTCGATAAGATTTATGACTATCAGGAACTGGCGAATAAACTCACGCGCATCGATCGAATTGTGACAGGCGTTGGCCTTGTCATCATGGTTGCTTTGTGTGTGGTTTCGCTGTTCATTATTGCCAATACCATCCGCGTGGCCATGTTCTCGCGCCGGCTGGAAATCAGCATTATGAAGTCAGTGGGCGCGACAAACGGATTTATCCGCGTGCCCTTCCTGGTGGAGGGCATTGTCATTGGCCTTGTGGCAGGCTTGGTGGGGGCGCTGCTTCTGAACTTTATTTATTACCGCGTCGTAGATGCGTTGGGCATTCGGATGCTTTTTAATGTCATCAATCTGAACGCCCACATGATTCCAGTGACAGTCGGCTTTATGATTGCCGGCGCGGTGGTTGGCGCATTGGGCGGCGTCATCTCCATAGGCCGTTTCCTCAAAAAAGAGGGCGGCGCCATCGTCGGCTGGTAGACCGGCTGCCGTATGGCCCAGAATGGATCAGGAAAGGACAAAAGGGGGATTTACCGTTGGCACATGAAAGAAAAGGTTCGATTCTGCGCCGCGTGGGCGCAATCCTGGTTTCCGTTTCACTGTTGACTGCTGTCGCCTGCAATACCGCTTTTGCAGCAGACGATATCGATACGCTGAAGGCAAAGCAGGCCCAGCTTGCGCAGGCCAAGCAGGAAAATGACGCAAAGCTAGCGAAGCTGCGCAATGATAAGAGCGATAAGCAGGCGTATAAAGAGACGCTGACCAACCAAATCGCCACGCTGCAGGACCAGATCGATACATATAATGAGCAGATTGAGGATCTGGATACGCAGATTGTGCAGGCACAAAATGCGATCGCAGACAAACAAAAGAGCATTTCGGCTGACACCGAGAAGTTAAAGCAGCGCTTGCGCGCAGTCTATATGGCGGGCGGCGCCAGCAACCTGGAGGTTCTGCTTTCCGCAGACAGCATGGTTGATTTGGCGGATCGGACCGAGGCGCTCCAGACCGTTACAGAACATGATACAGCCTTGATTGACAATCTCAAGAGCGAGATGGAATCTGTCAAGGAACAAAAGGACTCGATTGAGAAAAATCGCCAGGAGGCCGCAGATGCGAAAACAGCGGTCGATGACAAGCAGGATGAGCTCAAAAAACTGGAAGCAGAAACCCAGAGCGTGATCGATGAGATGTCCAGCACAGAATCCGACCTGCAGAGCACCAGTGAACAGCTGGCTAAGCAGGAGGACGAGGCTGCGGCTGCGGTTGACAAGTGGATGGCCGATTACCAGGCCAGCCAGGAACGCGCGCGGATTGCTGCCCAACAGGAAGCCGATCGCCAGAAAGCGGCGGCTGCCAAGACCAGTTCGAGCAGCAGCACGAATTCATCTTCCCGCAATGAAGTCTCCGAGTCCGATAGCGACTCTGGCTCTGAATCGGGCGGCAGCACTTCCAACTCCAGCAGCAACAATTCTAGCAACAGCAGCAACGATACGGAGGAGGAAAGCGGCGGGGCCAGCTACCGGTCACAACGCCTCCAGTTACGGCACGGGGTCTTATCAGTGGCCGGTTCCGTCCTGCTCCAGCATCTCTTCCGGCTTCGGCTCCCGTTGGGGTACGACCCATAAGGGCATCGATATTCCGGGCAGCTATGGCGCTGCGATTGTTGCAGCAGACAGTGGTACCGTCATCCAGGCGGGCTTTGGCGTCAGCGGTTCCGGCTATGGCGGCTATGGCAATGTTGTGGCGATTGACCATGGCAACGGCGTTGTGACCATGTATGCGCATATGTCGCGGGTTGCCGTCAGCGTGGGCAGTACAGTGGCCAAAGGCCAGACCATCGGTTATGTCGGCAGCACCGGCCAGAGCACGGGCAACCACTGCCATTTCGAAGTGCGTGTCAATGGCAGCGCCGTCAATCCCCTGAATTACGTGTAAACAGTTTGTTCGTTTCAATAGGCAGCCAGTCACCCTTTTGTAAGGTGGCGGGCTGTTTTGGATTTAAAACCTTTTTTATCTCAGATAGAATAGAAATCATGACCGGTCCATGAAGCCCTCTGTTCGCATAGGCGAGTAGGGGGTTTCATTTTGTATTGCCATTACATATCATCTTTTGATGACTTTTGCAAGCCGGAATCGCCGGTGCAAGTATCCAGATTAACTGGGCAGCGGACTGCTTAAATGCAGAAGTGGACTTGCGTGCTGCCAAGGCAAAACAGAAAGTACCCTGCAAAAAAAATCGGATTGCGCGGGAGTTTGTCGGATTCTTTCATTTTATATAAAAACGCTTGTGCATATTTTACATGTGCTATACAATAATAAAGAAAAATATAGGCAAATAGAGCGAACTTTATGAAACAACACGGCTAGGTACCGCTCAGCAGCTTGGCCCGCGACCGGACATCATTGCTTTTACTGGCGACCTGACTGGATCGTCTGGACTTCGGACGGCTGTTTGCAAAGATGGACTTGGACCCTGGAGTTTCTGCCCGCCGCTTTTTCGGGCAATGCAGCGTGCTGCTCATTTCCAAAAAATGTTTTGCATCCGGCCAGACAAAGTTGTATAATCAAACGCATCCGGCACATTTGGATACGTCTTGGACAATGGCCTTTCAAAATGGTCGCATTTTGAAGGGCTTTTCATATTTCCCGAAACAAGGAGGCACCGTGTTATGTATCAAAGCTCTGTTAAGCAGCGCATCCTGAGTGTGCGGGAGGCATTCACGCCAGTAGAAAGGAGCCTGGCGGATTTTTTTCTGCACAATACCAAACAGATGGATTTTTCCTCCAAAAATCTTTCTCACGTGCTGTATGTCTCAGAGGCGGCGCTCTCCCGCTTTGCCAAAAAGTGCGGATATAAAGGCTATCGCGAGTTGATTTTCAGCTATCAGAACGATCTGTCGCAGGAAACCGAGGAACCGGATGTCAGCAAGATGGCGCGCGGTGTGCACGACCGCTACTGGGAGATTTTACAGCACGCTTTTTCCCTGCTCGACGAGGAACAGGTGGCGCGCGCCAGCGCTTTCATACGCGGAAGCCAGCGTGTGTTTGTTTTCGGCACGGGCAGCTCCGGCCTGGCCGCGCAGGAGTTTCAGCTGCGGTTTATGCGCCTGGGCCTGCAGGTACAGGCGGTCACTGACCCACAGCAGATGCGCATGCAGGCCGCCCTGCTGGGAGCGCAGGACCTGGCCGTTGGCATTACCTTGAGCGGAAAAACGAAGGATGTGCTGGAAGCTTTGCACTTCGCCAAAGCCAACGGTGCACGCACGGTCCTTTTGACCGGTGCGCCAAAATCCACTGCCCCTGGCGCGCACGACGTCCTGCTGCCGTTGGCTTCTGTCGCTGGCCTGGACGAAGGTGCGCTGATCTCCCCGCAGCTGCCTGTTTTGATTCTGACGGACATGCTGTATCGGGATCTGCTCAAAAATGATCAGGAGACCAGCATGCGCCGCCACCGCAAAACCTTGCAGGCGTTGCGGCAGGATTCCTCCAGACATGCAAAAAATGAATTAAAAGGCAAATGACCTTGCATTTTATAAAAAAATCCCCCCTACAAAACCGGTTGTAGGGGGAATTTTATGCATTTTTACAGACTACTTTCTTTTTTTAAGTCTTAACAAACAATAATAAAGTTTTTATCGACAAAACCTTTGAAAAAAAGGTCAAAAAAGAAGGCACTTTTAATATTTGGCCTGCGATAAAGAAGTTTTGCGTGTACTTTCAGAATGCTTCAGAAGGATTGAAAACGTCCAGTATGGTTGCTATAATACAGGCATCGCAGGGGAAAACGAATCGATGGATTTGATTTCCTGCATATTGATTTTTGTTTGAAAGAAGGCCGTAACTGTGAAGATCAATCCGGAGCGTTCTGACAAAGCCGCACAGCGCATTCTGGAAGAGATGGCCCCCGTGCTCGGCTTTTCGTACAGTGCGGACGGCGTGCCGCTCGATGCCCGCAAAGCCGAGATTTCCGGCTTTGCCGCGCAGGCGCAAAACGGCGCCGTCATCGTGGAATACGGCAGCCGGGTGGATCTCTGCCGGGCGCTCGCCGCCATCGGCGCGCGGGCAGGGGAAGCCGATTGGTCCTTGCGCGAGCAGTGTGCATTTGAAGAGTTTGGCGTTTCGCTGGACATCTCCCGCAATGCTGTTCTCAACATGCCAACGCTGCGGCAGTTTTTGCGTCTGGCCGCATTGATGGGCTACC
>USIA01000082.1 GCA_900554535.1 uncultured Oscillospiraceae bacterium
GGTTTCGGCCGTGGACCGGCGGGGAATCGAGCTGTTTTACGACCTGGTGACGCACATGCGCCGCGAGCATGCAATGCCGATTATCCTGGTGTCGCACGATTTGTCGCATGTCATGAAGTATGCAAACCGCGCGGCGCTGATCGACCACACAGTCGTTGTCAGCGGCCCGGTGGCAGAAGTCATGCACACCGACCCAGTTCAGGAAGCGTTCGGATTGAAGCTTGCGAAGGAGGCAGATGAGCAATGAATCTTGTGTATTCGATCATTGACACGCTGCTGCCTTTTGAATGGACCGAGTTCGCCTTCATGAAAAACGCGTTGCTGGCGGTCCTGCTCATTACACCCCTGTTCGGCCTGGTGGGGGCGATGATCGTCAACAACAAAATGGCCTTTTTCAGCGATGCACTGGGCCACAGCGCTCTGACGGGTATTGCGATCGGCGTGCTGCTCGGTATGGACAACTACCTGCTCTCCATGATGGGGTTTGCATTGGTGTTTGCCATCGGCATCAGCGCGGTACTGCGCAGCGGCGTCTCCAGTGCCGACACGATCATCGGCGTCTTTTCCGCGACCGGCATGGCGCTCGGTGTAGTACTGCTCAGCGCGACGGGCGGATTTGCCAAATATTCCGGCTATCTGATCGGCGACATCCTGACCGTACAGGCCGGCGAGATCAAGTGGCTGGCTCTGCTGCTGGTTGCGGTGGTGGTCTTGTGGATCTTTTTCTTCAATCGGTTTCTGCTCGCCAGCGTCAACACGGACCTGGCCGCCAGCAAGCACGTGCCCACGGGCCTGATGCAGAACCTGTTTATGATTGTCGTTGCCGTGCTGGTGACCGCGACGATCAAATGGGTCGGCATTCTGATCATCAGCTCCCTGCTGATTCTGCCAGCGGCCAGCGCGCGTAATTTGGCACGCAGCATGCGCAGCTATCATTTCTGGAGCATTGGCATCGCGCTGTTTTCTGGTGTGACCGGGCTGATTGTCAGCTATTATGCAGGTACGGCGGCCGGCGGGACGATCGTGCTGGTCGCTGCGGTGATTTTCTTTATTACGTTCTTTGTGGGCAGAAAGGTCGAGCATGCATAGCGGGAAGAATGCGTAAATAACAAAAGCCGCCCGGCAGCGTTTTGCTGCGGGGCGGCTTTTCAGTTTTCAAAAAATGTGACCAGGCCTGTAAGCCGGGTTCTGTCTTGAGCGGCCATCTATCTTGGCCGGGCGTTGCCGCCACGGCTCGTTGGCCCCTCCCCCGGACGCGCAACGCCGCCGTGAGCAGGCCCTCTGCGGTGTTGCTCCGGATAGGGTTTGCAGAGCCGTCCGGTCTCCCGGACGCTGGTGAGCGCTTACCTCGCCTTTCCACCCTTACCGCATTCGCAGCGGCGGTTTCTTTCTGTTGCACTTTCCCTAGGGTCGCCCCCGGCGGCTGTTAGCCGTTATCCTGCCCTGTGGAGCCCGGACTTTCCTCAGATGCTTGCTTTCGCGTTTCACCCGCGGCCGCCCGGCCTGCTCACGATTTTTTATTATACCGCATTTTTCGTCAACCGTCAAAGAAAGTTTTCTAATTTCAGGAATAAAAATGGGAAAAATGGAATTAAACTTTTGCAAGCAGGGCTATACGTCCGGTTCGAAATGTGTTATCATATGCAATTGGTATAAAGAAAGTATGAAGAGACTGGAGAAATAGGAACACGAAGTTGTTTTGGGAGGCGTGGAAACAGATATGTTGGAAAAGATACGGCGGCGCATAAACGATGTGCCGCCGGCGCGGTTGATTGTCATCAGCTTTGCAATCATTATTGTGGTGGGTGGAATTTTGCTGTGCATGCCGTTTTGCACACGGTCCGGGCAGCCAACGCAACCGATCGACGCCTTTTTCACGGCAGGTTCGGCCACCTGCGTGACAGGGCTAATTCCATTTGACACCTATCTGCACTGGAACCTGGCCGGGCAGATCATCATTCTCGTTTTGATCCAGGTTGGCGGCCTGGGCCTCGTCACCTTCACGACCGGCGCCTCGCTTTTGATGCGCAAGCGCATGGGCCTGCGCAATCTAAAGCTTGCCGCCGAGACCACCAGCGGCAGTGCCGCAGACATCAACGGCCTGATTCGGATCATTCTGATCTTTACCTTTGGCTGCGAGCTGTTGGGCGCGGCGATCCTGATGTGCCGCTTTGTTCCGCTTTATGGGTCCATGGGAATTTGGGTTTCCATTTTTACGGCGGTTTCCGCCTACTGCAACGCGGGGTTTGATATCCTCGGATTTGTGATGCCGAGCGGCAACTTGATCCCCTTTGCGGGTGACCCGCTGGTCATCCTGACGGTGGCAGGGCTGATTATCATCGGCGGCCTGGGTTTCATCGTAATCAACGACATCTATCAGGCAAAACTCAAGCCTGGCCTGTTGCGCCGGGCGCGTACGCCCCTGCGCTTCCACAGCCGCGTGGTGCTGCTGGTTACTGGTGTGCTTCTGGTGTTGGGCACGGTGCTGTTTCTGTTGCTGGAGCAGGACAATACCCTGCGGGGCATGTCGGTGGGCGAAAAACTCAATGTCGCCTTTTTCCAGTCCGTCAGTGCGCGTACCGCAGGCTTTGCCAGCGTGGACATCGGCAAAGAATTGGACTTTACAAAGATCGTCACCATTGTGCTGATGTTCATCGGCGCTTCACCCGCGGGGACGGGCGGCGGTATCAAGACCACGACGCTGCTTGTCTTGATCTGCACAGTCCGCGCGGTCATGCGCGGAGACGAAGAGGCTGTGTTTGCGCATCGCCGCATCGATAAGTTCGCGGTATACCGCGCCCTGGCCATTACCTTGATGGGCGGGCTGATCGTGATTGTGACCTCAGGTATCCTCAGTGCTTTAGAGCCCAATGCCAATGGCATTGATCTCTTTTTTGAGGCGACGAGTGCATTTGGCACCGTGGGCATTTCTGCCGACGTGACGCCGGGGCTTTCCCCGCTGTCCAAGTTCGTGTTGATTCTCACGATGTTTGTCGGCCGGGTTGGGCCGGTCTCCCTGGGCCTGGCTGTTTCTCTGAAACACAGCCACGCAGCGGCGGTGTCGTCGGTCCTGCCGGAGGGGAAGATTATCGTCGGCTGATCTGCCTTTCAAGTTCAAGAGAAAGCAAACGCTTCCCGTGCGTATAAAAACAGCTCGCCAGCTATTTTGCAAGGCTGGTGAGCTGTTTGTTTTTGTGCTTTTTAAGGTGCATGCAACAATTAGAGATTCTGTTCCTGGATACTGCCCGCCCGATAGGCAGTCAACAGATCCTCCAGCGCATCAATCTGTTCGCGCAGTTTTGCACCGGTGTCGGTGTCACCGACCAGCACGCGATTTGGCATGACCTCCACAATGCGGACTTCCGGGGCGCTGTCCTTCAGGTTCTCTCGGATGCGGCCATAGGGCTTGTGCTTGGCCAGCGCCAGATGGTGGGAGTTGTAAATCAATGTATAACCGCCAAAACCGGTCTGTTTTTGGTAGGCCTTGGAGATGCCGCCGTCAATGACAAAAAGCAGGCCGTCCCCGCGGATCGGGCTTTGGCCGATGCGCTCTTTAACAGGCACGTGCCCGTTGACAATGTGGGCGCGCTTTGGGTTCAGGCCGAATTCCCGCAGCAACATTTCGCATGTCTCCCGATGTTCACTGAGTGCATAATAAGAGTCGTATATTTCCACATGGGTGGCAGGATCGTCCACAAAATAGCGCTCAAAGGCCGAGGCTTTGCTTTTGCCGAACAGAGGAGATTTCGGTCCGCACCAGAGATACCACAGATAATCCTGCGCATCCGCGCGTCGTTTGGAGCCCGCGGGTGCATAGACGGCCGTATGTACTTTCGCATTGAGCGCGTCCAGATAGGCCCGGCCGTGCAGCGGTTTTCCATCCACCACCACGTCCTCAAACGAACCGTCCGGCTTCATGGGAATGCACCCGTGGAAGAGCAGGTTCCCGTTGACAATTTTATACATGCTGCCGTGCGTCATCAAAAACTGTAGATGCTTTTTCAGCAGGTGGCTATATTGGAAGGAAGCAACCAACTGATTCATCAGCCCCTGCTCTTCGTCCGTAAGTTTCAGGGGATCTTTTGGATCCACAGTTGGCAGATTTTGGTCGTTCATGGCGTAGCGTGCGCCATCAACTTCCACGGTCCAGTCCTCGAAATTGATTCGCGGCAGCAGGATGCGGCTTTTCATGCCGTATTCGGGGTGGCGCTTGAGCACCTGCCCCTCCAGCTTGAATTCCAGGATGGCGATGGCCTTGTGCATTTGGGCGGCCAGCGTGGTGTTGACTGGATCATAGATGTTCTGGTCGAGCAGGTGCGGCTGGAAATGCTCGCAGGGGTCATTCCCGTAAACCTGTGCGGCAAACATCGACAGCGGCCGCAGGTTGATGCCATACCCTTCTTCAAGCATGTCAAAATTGTTGTAGCTCATGGCCCGCCGCAGGACGCTGGCCACGCAAAGCGGATTGCCCAGTGCAGCGCCGATCCAGGGAATGTCGTGATTGCCCCACTCGATGTCCACGTCGTGGAAATGGCAGAGTTCTTCCAAAATCAAATCCGAGCGCGGGCCACGGTCATAGATGTCCCCAATGATGTGCAGCATATCCACACAGCAGGCGCGGATGAGCGCGCAAAATTGCCCGATAAAGGGCTTTGCCATGCCGGTCGCCACGATGGAATCAATGATCTCCTCGTAATAGCGCTCTTTATTCTCTTCGGTGTCAGCATGCAGAAGTTCGTCGATGATGTAGGAGAAACTCTTCGGGATCTTCTTGCGGACTTTGGACCGCGTGTATTTTGAGGATACGGTCCGGCACACCAGCACCAGGCGGTAGATGGACACACGGCACCATTCATCAAAATCCAGGTGGTCCGCCTCGGCTTTTGTCAGGCAGCCGTCCGGGTCATAAATCAGGGTGGCCAATTCTTCACGCTCTGCCACCGGCACAGAGCGTCCGAACAACGCCTTGATCTTTTCCCGGATAACACCGGAGGCACTCGCCAGCAAATAACGGAACGCCTCGTATTCTCCGTGTAGATCGCTGAAAAAATATTCGGTACCCTTGGGCAGGCAGCAGATCGCTTCCAGATTTGTGATTTCTACCGAAGCTGCCAAGGCATTTGGATAACTTCTTGCCAGTAGTTGCAGATAGTGCAGGTCTGTCATCGCAACCCCTCCATTCTGTTTTTATTATAACATAAAATAGAGAATATGCCAGCAAAAAGCAGGTGAATTTATGCAAATTCACGTAAAATGACTTCTTCAGGCAGACTTTTGGCGCTCAGTCAGGCCCTAAAGGGCGCAGGCGGCTGAAAGCGGACGATGGAAAGGACGAGGCCGCCGGTAATCGCGTATCTTTTGCCGATAAGCGGAAACCGAACCGTTCGTTAGAGAATCTTATTTAAAAAGCTCTGCGCGCGCTCTGTCTTCGGATGCGCAAAGAATTCCTGCGGCGGTGCACTTTCCAGAATCTGGCCGTCGTCCATAAAGAAGACCCGCGTCGCCACCTCGCGCGCGAAGCCCATCTCGTGCGTGACGACCGCCATGGTCATGCCTTCGCTTGCCAGTTCCTTCATGACCGCCAGCACCTCACCAACCATCTCCGGGTCCAGGGCGCTCGTCGGCTCGTCAAACAGCATCATTTTGGGGTCCATGGCCAAGGCGCGCACAATTGCAATCCGCTGCTGTTGCCCGCCGGAAAGCTGTGCCGGATAGGACCGGGCCTTGTCGGCCAGGCCTACGCGCTTGAGCAGCGCATTGGCCTGCTCTTCGGCCTCCTCTTTTGTCTTGCGCTTAAGCATGGTAGGGGCAAGTGTGATGTTGTCCATTACGGTCAGATGCGGGAAGAGATTGAAGTGCTGAAACACCATGCCCATTTTTTGTCGGACCTGGTCCACATTGACGTCGGGACGGTTGATCTGCTCGCCGTCAAACCAGATTTCACCGCTCGACGGCTCCTCCAAAAGATTCAGGCAGCGCAGGAAGGTGCTCTTACCAGAGCCGGAGGGTCCGATAATGACCACCTTTTCCCCATTGCCGATTTCCTCTGTGATGCCTTTGAGCACTTCCACGGTGCCTTTCAGCGTGTGGAAGGATTTGTGCAGCGCTTTAACGGAGATCACTACGAGCCAGCCTCCTTTCAATTTGGCGAAGAATCGCCGTCAGGAAGATCACGATGATGAGATAAACGAGTGCAACGGCCAGCAGGGGCGGGAATGGGTCCCATGTAATGGAGCGCAGGACATCGCCGCCCTTGGTCAGATCTGCGATACCGACATAGCCGGCAACGGACGTTTCCTTGACCAGCGTGATGAATTCATTAAAGACAGCCGGTGCCACATTTTTGAACGCCTGTGGCAGGATGATTTTGGAAAGCGTTTGTTTCTGGGAAAGGCCCAGGCTGCGGCCTGCCTCCATCTGCCCACGGTCCACGGACTGGATGCCGCTGCGGATCACCTCTGCCATATAGGCGCCGGAATTCAGGCCGAACGCGATGATGGCGACCGTGATACCGTTGCGGATATTCACCAGGAATACAAAATAGAAAAGCATTAACTGCACGATCGTAGGCGTGCCGCGAAACAGCGTCAGATAAAGCACACAGATCGCGTTGAGCACGCGCAGTTTTCGGTGGTCATTCTGGTGATTGACGCGCACCAGCGCGACCAGCACGCCCAGGATCACCCCGATGATCAGCGCGCCGATCGTGATGATGATGGTGTTGCCAAGGCCTTTTACCAGATACATATAGCGGTTTTCTACGAGAAAATCATCGTAAAGCCGCTGGCCGAGGTTTGTGAAGAAATCGCTCATGGATCACATTTCCTTTCCCGTATGTAGCAAACAAAACGCAGGGCGATGCCCCAAAGGCGCGCCCTGCGTGTGCGGGCGGATTATTCCGCCTGGATGTATTTGGAGACGATTTTGTCCAATTCGCCGGACGATTTCAGATCCTTCAGGACATCGTTGATCGTGTCTTTCAGATCACTGCCCTTTGGCACAGCGATCGCGTATTCCTCCTCGGTCAGCGGCTCAGAGAGCTTTTCAACTTTATCAGGGTTCTTTGCGACCAGCTTTTCGGCCGGGTAGTTGTCGATGACGACCGCATCCAGCCGGCCTGTCGCCAGATCGGAAACCGCGTCCATGCCCTTATTATACCGCTTGACTTCCTGCACATGGATATCATTCTCGCCTTTCTCGTTTGTGCAGTAGGTGTCGCCCGTTGTGCCGGTCTGCACGCCGACGACTTTGCCGTCGAGGTCCTTGCCACTCTTGATTTTGGTGTCGCCCTTCTTGACGATGATCGCCTGCGATGCGTTAAAATACGTGTCGGAGAAGTCCACGTTCTTTTTGCGGTCCTCGGTGGCGGTCATGCCGGCAGCTGAAAAATCGGCTTTTCCGCTCTGGATGGACGGGATACAGGAATCGAACGCGATGTCCGTAATCTCCAGCTTGACGCCGAGTTTGTCCGCAATCTTCTGGGCAATATCCGCGTCAATGCCGACGATCTTGTCGCCGTCGTGGTATTCAAACGGTTCGAATTCCGCGTTCGTCACCATGACAATCTTGCCCGCCGCTTTGATCTTATCGACCTGGCTGCCGGAAACAGCGGAGGCTGCCGCACTTTCCTGTGCAGCAGAAGCCGCCTCACTGGAAGGCGCGGCGCCGGCCGAAGCCGTGTCATCAAACGTCCCGTTGCCGCCGCAGCCGCCTAGCACAGCAGCGCAAATCGCTGTTGCACAGAATACAGACGTCCATTTCATCCATTTCTTTTTCATAAACCCTTTTCCTCCTTTATTGGGTAACAGGTACACAAAAAGGCGCCAGGCGGATTTTTTCCCATCTGGCGCCAATGCCTGTCGATCGACTCTATTGTAGCACGTGCGGCCGCATTCTGCAAGGCGGAATTGACAGGCGCTTACTTTTCTTTATAATAAAAAATGGAAAGAGAAAAGCCCAAAAATACGGCCTCCTTTTGCGGGATGCCGCCAAAAAGCGGGGTGGTTTTTCATGCAGGGTCTGCTGCATGTGTATACAGGTGCCGGGAAGGGCAAGACAACCGCAGCAGTGGGATTGGCGGTGCGCATGCGCGGGGCGGGGATGCCGGTGGTGTTTGCGCAGTTTTTGAAGGGCGCACCCACCAGTGAACTGGCGCCCTTGCAGGTCATAGGCGTGCGGATTTTCCGCCGGAAAAGCGTGGAAAAGTTCGTCGGCGCCATGACGCCGGAGGAGCGCACGGCCTGCCGCAGCGAACAATGCGCCTGCTTTGCACAGGCGGTGG
>USIA01000083.1 GCA_900554535.1 uncultured Oscillospiraceae bacterium
TGCGGCGGATGGGGGCGGGGCGACCGAGAAGGTGCGCCGCCAGCCGTACAGCGTGCTGCTGTTTGATGAAATCGAAAAGGCGCACCCGGATGTCATGAACATCCTGCTGCAAATCCTGGATGAGGGCCACATTACCGATGCCCAGGGCCGCAATGTCAACTTTGAAAACACGATTATCGTGATGACGAGCAACGCGGGCAGCAATGACAAGACCGCTGCGCTCGGCTTCGATAAAAAGGAAGAAGACGCCACCCGCGACCGCGTGATGAAGGCGCTCTCTGACTTCCTGCGGCCGGAGTTCCTCGCTCGTGTGGATGAGATCGTCATCTTCCGTTCGCTGACGGAGGAGGACTTCCAGTCCATTGCCCGTCTGATGCTCGACGAATACGTCGACTCTCTCAAGGAGCGTTCGATCGTGTTCACGTATGACGACGCTGCGGTGGCGTGGCTCGCCAAACATGCAATCGGCGGCAAGAGCGGCGCGCGCGACCTGCGCAACCTGATCCGCCGCCGCGTCGAGGATAAACTCGCCGAAGCGTTGATCGACAATGCAGACACCGGCCTTGCGGGTGTAAGCCTGACAGTGAAAGACGACGAGCCGCTGCTCGTGACCCTGCCCGCTTAAATAGAACAAAATAAAAGCCATTGGGACGACGGACGTTCCAATGGCTTTGTCTTTATGGAAAAATTGAATATCGGCGTTCCCAGGGTAGCCGTCGCCCGACTGGAGAACGGGGCAGCGATTCCTCCCCGATCAGATCGGTCACATTTCCGTTGGCGTAGAAATGCCAGCGGATTTTTGCTCTATACGAGCGAGGAAAGCACCTGCGCTTTTGTCACAATCCCTTTCAGTTGCCCGTCTTCCCCGATCACCGCCAGGGGATAAGCGGCTTCAGCGGCGATGGGCATGATGTCGGCCACCAGTGTATCCGGACTGACGATCTGCACATCCTTTTTGACCACATCCAGGATGGATAGGTGCTCGCTGCGGGCACGCAAAGCGTCCCGGATGGTCAGGATGCCCACCAGATGCAGCCGGCCATCCACCACATAGGCGGAGGAGAGGGCGCTGCGGTTCATTTCGCGGATGGCATATTCCACGCCATCCCCAATCTTCACCAGGACGGTCGGCGTAATCATGATGTTGCGCACCGAGAGGACCTTGGACTTATTGGCGTTGTTGATGAAGGCCTCCACATAGTCATTGGCAGGATGCCGGCTCATCTGCTCCGGCGTATCGACCTGGATTAACTTTCCATCCCGCATGATTGCGACGGTATCGCCCAGTTTAAAGGCTTCGTCCATGTCGTGCGTGATGAAAATGACGGTTTTGCCGAGTTTTCGCTGAATCTGAAGCAGCTCAAATTGCATATCTTGGCGGACCAATGGGTCCAAAGCGGAGAAGGGTTCATCCATCAGCAGCACCTCGGGATCGCAGGCCAGCGCGCGTGCAATGCCGACGCGTTGGCGCATGCCACCCGAAAGGTTGCTGCAGGACTGGTGCTCCCAGCCGTCCAGACCGACCATGGAAATGACTTTTTGAGCCTTTTGCTCGCGCTCGGCCTTGGGCATCCCCTTGATTTCCAATCCATAAGCGACATTGCCCAATACATCCCGGTGGCTCATCAGCCCAAAGGACTGGAAGACCATGGAGATCTTGGCGCGCCGGAACGCCAGCAGCTCCTTTTTGGAGAGCGTGGCCAGGTCTTTCCCATCGAACAGAATGCTTCCGGAGGAGGGGGTGTTGAGACGGTTGAAGCAGCGAACCAGTGTGGATTTACCGGATCCGGAAAGCCCGATAATGACAAAAATCTGGCCCCGCGGCACTTGGAGGTTAATATCCCACAGGGCCACGGAAACGCCTGTTTTTTTCTGTACTTCGGCTTTTTCTGCGCCCGCTTCCATCATACGGGCCGCCTCGGCTTTGTTCATGCCATATAATTTGCAGACATGCCTTGCCTCGATGATGATGTCTCCTGTTTCCACGGCAAGCCCTCCTTACTTTTTTTCTTTGTCGGGCAGTTGATGCTCCAGCTCTTTCTGCTTTTTTACCCATCCCTGGGTCAGACGGTCCAGCACCACCGCCAGTATCACGACGCATGCACCGGCGACCAGGCCGCGGCCAATTTCGATGCGGTTCACAGCGTTGAGCACTTCCATGCCAAGGCCGCGCGCGCCGATCATCGAACAGGTCACAACCATGGCCATGGCCATCATCAGCGTCTGGTTGACGCCAGTCATAATGGTTGGCATTGCCTGTGGAATCTGCACTTTAAACAGCGCCTGCGCTTTCGTCGAACCAAAGGAGCGGGCCGCTTCCACCACCTCCGGGTCCACCTGGCGGATGCCGAGACTCGTCAAACGGATGACCGGCACAATTGCATAGATGACAGTTGCAATGACCGCAGAGGCGTTGCCAAGGCCAAAAAGCAGCAACGCGGGGATCAGGTACACGAAGACGGGCATGGTCTGCATGGTATCCAGAATCGGCCGTACAATGCGGTTGGCCCGCATGGAGTTGGAGATCAGAACGCCGATTGGCAGGCCAATTACCAACGCGATCACGACGCTTGCCAGCACAATTGAAAGCGTGGTGAGCATTTCGGCCCACAGGCCGACAACGCCAACCGCCCCCATCAGAACGGCATAGAGAATACCGGTGCGGATCTTTTTGTGGGACAGCCAGCCGCCCACAAAGATCAGTGCGAGCAAAACAAACCACGGGATATGTTCCAACACCCAGTGAAAGGCATCCACCAGTCCGCCGAGCCCGCCCTGGATGGTGTCCAGCACAGGCGACGCCCAGGCGGCGAACGAACGCACAGCGTTGTCGATGGCGTCTGTATCCGGCTTCAGCACGAGCGGGAAACTGGTCAGCCAGTTGCCGGTGCCGGCAGTGTTGTCCGACGTCTTTTGCAGGCTTTCGGTCATCACCTGAGCTTGCTGCGGGGTCAGCCATTGCGAAAGCAGTTCCGGATGCTGCTGGAGCAACCAGATAGCCGCCTGGTTGTGGTCAGCCTTGGTATCCTGCATATAAGCCAACCCCTCGCTGATTAAAGCGGAGGACATGTGGTATTTTGAAAGGAATGTGCAGATTTCCGGGTTTTGGGAGGCAAAGTGGTTGCTGGCCGCCACCGTGACTTTGACGGCTGGAAAAGCGCCCACACCCTCCTGGTACGTTTCGGCATTGTAAGGGTCGTCCTGTAGCAGGACCAAGTCGTATTTGCCCATCAGCCACGTCGGGTCCCAGTAATAGGCTACAAACGGCTCTTTTTTGTCCCAAGCCGAGGTGATGACCGAATCCAGAGCCGCCTGACTGCCGGGCAGTACGCAATTATATTGAGCGTCCAAGCCATAGGCCTTTATTTTATTTTCAATGACCTGTGTGGCGCCCCAGCCTGGGATGCCGCCGTAAATCACGCCCTTGCTCGGATTTTCCGGGTCGGGGAAGAGCTCCGGATATATGGCCAGATCCTTCACGGTTTTCAGATCCGGATGCGCGTCAGCCACATATTTGGGGATATATAGGCCCTGGTGATTGTCGTCGAAATTCACGCCCAGTTCCTTGAATTTTCCTGCCTGCAAATCCGTTGTGTAGTTGGCGATGTTGTTTGTCCATTCCTCCATATTCACATCGAGTTCGCCGCTTATCAACGCTTCGTGGGCGATGGGCGTGGAGCCCGGCGTCTCTGTCCACGTATAGCCAAAGACTTTTTCCGCAATCAGTCCGGCAATGGCATTGTTGAGCTCAACGGAATCCCAACCGACATCCGCGAAGTTGATGGTCTTGCCGGTATTCGCAGCGTGCGCTGTTCCCAGTGGAGAAGCCGCCACGAGCGTACAGCAAAGCACCGTCATCACGATGCTCAAGAGCCTTTTTTTCATGATGCAACGCTCCTTTACCCATTTGATAGCTTTAGCCGACCAGTTCAGTCACACGGCTGATGTCGGTGACATCGCAGGCGACCATCAAAACATCCCCCACCTCCAGCTGGACCTGTGGCCCGGGCGAAAGCTGCAACTGTTCCTTCCGGCGCACGGCAATGATCGTTGCGCCCGTATTTTGCCGGAACTGCAGCTGTCCAATGGTCTTTCCCGCGGCCGGGCTGTCTTTTTTGATCGGAAATTCGTAGGTGCGCAGTTGGTCGCTGTGCTGAAAACGCTCTTCGAGGTCCATAATCTTTTGAAACAGTTCATTGATCTGCCTATTCAGCTGGTCGCGTTGTGCGGTCAACTTCCAGAGGGCTGCCTTGAGCGCCAACAAATCTTTATCCGCCTGGTATTGCGCGAGATATTCCACGGCATGATGGCGGGACTTCACGATTGCACCGGAATTTTGCTGGATCTGGACAACGCCGATATCCGCCAGCAGCCGCATCGCCCGGCGAATGGTTTCAGAGGATACCGCATACTGCGAACCCATCAGGGAGCGTCCGGTCAGCCGCCGCCCTTCCTGAAAATCGGCATCGCCAGCGGCAATTTTCGCGGCAATATCGTAGGCAACTTGTGCATAAATCGGCGTGGTACAGGAATGTTTCAATTTCATTTGCCCTCCCGTCAAGCAGAAAATTGACAACTCTATTTTATCATCTAGGTTGTCAGTTGTCAATTTGCTTTGAGCTCGGAGAGGGAGCGAGCGTCTCCATTTTGAAATATATGAATCGGGTGTACATTTTTGAACCGGCATCAACTGATGGCGCATTTTGTAATGGAAAGTCGACCAGTCCTGAAACAAAAAGGACCTCTGCACACTTTTGCGTGTGTAGAGGTCCGTCCGAAGTATGCTTTTTATTTTGGAAGCAGCTGGAAATGCCGCAGCGCATTCCAGACGCCGTCTTGGTCGATGGGGTCGGTCACGTAGTCCGCCGCCGCCTTCACTTCCGGGATGGCGTTGCCCATGGCGATGCCGAGACCCGCGTCGCGGATCAGTTCCAGGTCGTTGCCGCTGTCGCCGAAAAAGATCACCTGTTGAAAGGTCAGGCGGTAATGATCGAGCAGATGACGCATGCCCTGGGCTTTGGAAAGTGCCTGGGGGATGATGTCTGCGCCTTGCTTGTGCGCAAAAAGCGGTACGCGCACCTGTGGAAAGGACTGCTCCAAAAGGGCCGCCTGCTCTGGCGTACCAAGCATGGACAGTGCGTTGACAGGCTTGTCATGGAGTGCACTGGCAGGGCGAATCGAAAGGGCTGCATTGCGGGAAGTGTTATAGATCAGGTACTGCAACCTGTCCGGATCGGTCGTATAATAGACCCCGTCGAGGATGGTGTTGACACAGATGTGATGCGCAGCCGCAAATTTGAGCAGACGGCATTGCAAATCGCACGGCCAGGAAAATTCGTACAGAATCTGTCCGTCTGCCCAAACCTGTGCGCCGTTCATATGGATCAGTGCATCTGGCCGGATGATCGAAAGGCCCCCTCGGCTTTCCGGCTGGCGCATGTCGCGGCCAGTCGCCATCACGATTTTCCAGTTCGGCCGCATCTGCGAGATGGCCCGCAGCGTACTTTCCGGCACACGCCAAGTTGCGTGATCGAGCAGCGTCATGTCGTAATCAAAACATAAAAGCCCCTGCAATGTGTCTCCGCTCTCTTTCTCAAATTTCTCGTTCAAAATCCCGCTGTCAGCGTTTTTGTGACTGCCCTCCTATTGCGCAGTTTGACGCTACAACTGTATCCGATTGCAAACAAAAGGCAGGACTCCGCCTGAACACGGCGCCTGCCTTCGCAATATTTAGCCATTTTTTGTCTTTGTGGCCTGCTGTTGCAGAAACGTCATTATCTGTTCCGGACTTTCTTGCCGGAAAGGCCACTGCTCCGGGAAAGGCCGGAAATCATCCGGCGTCAACGGTTTGCGGTTGCTGTCTGTGATGCGTACGCAGGATGGCTCTGAGGAGATGACATCACCGATGTAGGTCAGGTCCGAATATAGATCAATATAGAGAATGGGATCGGCCGGCGCCTGGCGCGTCTGCATCGTATAGGCACAGATGTCTTTTTGTACCGGCATCGGGCAATCCGGCTGCGCAACGAAAAATAGAAACGGCGCTTTCACCGCTGTGGCCTGCGCTGCCAGCGCGCCAGAGCGGATCGTCTCGGCACCCGTGTTCTTTTGGGGGTAGGAGGCCCCAAACAGGCAGTGGGTTTCTCGCAGCATGGCCGCCTTTTCGGCAAAGCCGGGCGCGCGCATGTTCACCAATAAAAAGGCGTTTTTCGATTCCAACACCAGCGCGCACAGATCCGGGCTGACCGCAGCCGGTTCCAAAAACAGCAGAAAAGCGCAGGTGCGGTTGTGCTGCAAAATGCCCGACAGCGCAGTGGGGTCGCAGCCCGGCGTACAAAAGAACATGTAGCTGAAAATCCCCGCTGCGTGGCTGGCGTCAATCACGGCCTGTACGTCCGCCAGCGTTTTATCACTGGTATCTTCCAGCGCCAGCAAAAGCGTCCACGGCACATTGCACCCGGTCTCCGCCTCTACCTTGCGCACGGTTTTGGCGCCCACAGTCCAGCCGTTGTAGATCAGATTCATGCCAAAGGTCTTGAGCAGCTTGCGGTCCACGTCCGCCACCATACCCGCCACCAAGTCATAATAGGGGCTGCTGTCATTGTGCAGTATCTCGCCAAAAATGTCGAAGAAGTACCGCTGAAACCGGCCCTTTGCAAAAAATGTGCCCAAATCAACGAGCTGCCGGATACTCCGTTTTGGGTCGCGCGCAATGTCGTTCAGGCCCTTGTCCACCGCAGCGCTGATGAGCGTCCGCGCCATGGCATCTGATTTCGATTTCAAGCGATCACCCTCCTGCATCATATACGACCATTCACAAAAGCACACCGCAGAAGCACGCTTTCGGCCGCAAGCCGAGCAGCGCAAAAAAGCAGCCGCCGGATTCGACTGCCATTCCGCTTGCCTGTATGCCCTGCGATGTGGTCAATGGCTCCCCACAGCCGTCTGGCAGCCATGGGAACCATTCTAAATTGTTATTACATGATTCCATCTACTACTATATACAATTTTTCGCGCGGACTGAATAGACAAACATGGTGCTTTGTCGGAAAAACGGACGATTTGCATGAGGTGTCGTGTCGCCCTGAGAATCAAAGAAAAGCGTCCCCAATTTTTCGTCGATTTGCGCGTTTGGCAGAGCATCCGTCAGGCTTTTGAGGCAGTTTTCCGGCCGGCGGCACAGCGCGGCGCAAGGCGTCGAGCCGTCCTGCAACGAAACATTTGTCAAACCGGCTTTTTTCTGTTATGCTTATAGAAACCGTCTGATGAAAAACCAGGCAAACGCGTTTGGAGCATGGCCTTGACTTTGAGGCATGCGTTCCGGCCGTGCCGATGCAAAAAAACCGGATGAATCCGAATATGCAAAGACAGGAGAGGCGAAAACAATGGAAAATTACGTGCTGCTGACAGATGCGACAGCGGAGCTGTCCAGGACGCTTGCCCAGGAGCTCGACGTGGCGGTCATTCCGATGCCGCTGGATATTGATGGGAAGCCGTATGACTTCGCCTATTTTGATGACAATTTTTCCGTTCCCTTTTTCTACGGTGCGCTGCGCGCAGGCAAGTTCGCGCGCACCTCGCAAATCAATGAAACAGTCTATTTTGAATATTTTGAAAAATATCTGCAAGCCGGGCAGGATGTGCTCTATCTCTGCTTTACCTCCGGCCTGAGCGGCACTTATCAGGTGGCGCAGCGCTGCATGGAGCAGCTGCGGCAAAAATACCCGGACCGCCGCCTGGTGTGTGTGGATACGCTGTGTGCTTCGGTCGGCCAGTGCCTGTTGGTCTATACCGCAGCCAAGCGCCGCCTGGCGGGTGCCACCATGCAGGAGCTGATCGACTGGACCGAAGCCAACCGCCAGCGGGTCTGTCACTGCTTTAAAGTCGATGACCTCGACCACCTGCGCCGCGGCGGCCGCATTTCCGCGACTTCGGCGGCTCTGGGCTCTGCTTTGCAAATTAAGCCCATCCTCGTGGTTAATTATGAGGGCAAACTCCAGACCGTGGCAAAGTGCCGCGGCAAAAAGCGCGCCCAGGAGTTCCTGCTGACCTCCATGGAGAAATTTGCTGTCCCGGAAGACAACGGGACCATTGTCATCGGCCACGGCGACGTGGCGGAAGAGGCTGCC
>USIA01000084.1 GCA_900554535.1 uncultured Oscillospiraceae bacterium
AAACGGCCATCAACAGCTCTTGGGGGCTGCGCCCACCGTGAGGGCCGCCGAGCTTTGCCTGCGGGGAAAGCAAAACCCGGTGGCAGCAGGCGTCCGAGAAGATCAGGCGGATGTCCTTTGGCACCACATAATCCCGGCCCGAAAGCCAGGCGCAGGCGCGTGCCAGGCGCGCTACCGCCAGGGAACCGCGCGGACTGACGCCAAGCTTTAAAAGCGGGCTTTCGCGCGTGGCGTCCGCCAAACGGACAATGTATTCCAGCAGCTCACGGCTGCAATAAACCGCCTGCACCTGCTGCTGCATGTCGAGCATGTTCTGCGCGTTTGCCACCGGCTGTACGAGCAGCAACGGGTCGCCTTCCCGCTTGCGGTCCAGAATCTCCACCTCGTCCTGCATCGCGGGATAGCCCATGGACAGGCGGATCATAAAGCGGTCCATCTGACTTTCCGGCAACAGCTGGGTGCCTGCGCTGCCGACCGGATTCTGCGTGGCGATCACGGTAAACGGCTTGGGCGTCTCATGTGTTATGCCGTCGACTGTGACGCGTCCCTCCTCCATGACCTCCAGCAGGGCGCTCTGCGTTTTGCTCGACGTGCGGTTGATCTCGTCGGCCAAAAATAAATTGCACAGCACCGCGCCCGGCTGATAGACCAGCTTGCCGGTCGCCTTCTGATAAACGGAAAAGCCCGTCACATCTGCCGGCAGTACGTCCGGTGTAAACTGCAGACGCTTACAGGACAGCTGCATCGCTCGGGAAAAGGCCAGCGCCAGCGTCGTCTTGCCCACGCCGGGGATATCTTCCAGCAGAATATGGCCGCCTGCCAAAATTGCCATCAGCACTTTCGCCAAAATCTCATCTTTGCCCACCACCGCTTTCTGTACTTCCTGTAAAATCTTTGCCGCATATGCCTGCATGGCAAATTCCTCCCCGGCTTTGCCGTTTCTCATACGTTTTTATTTTAATGGTATCATATCTTTTTCACGCACGCAAGCAGTCCGGTATTGCCATTACATTTACAAAGGACCGGCCGCGTGGTATGATTAAAACGAAAATTGGGAGGTGTGCGAAGTGAAAATTTCGACGAAAGGCCGTTATGCGCTGCGCATTATGATTGATCTCGCCTTGCAGGACCGCAATGTATTCATCCCGCTAAAAGAAATTTCCCAACGCCAACAGATTCCTTTAAAGTATATGGAACAAATTATCCCTTTCCTCAACCGCGCCGGATACCTCAAAAGCGTGCGCGGCAATGGCGGGGGTTATAAATTGGTCCGCGACCCGGCATCCTGCACGGCGGGGGAAATTTTACGCGCTGTCGAAGGCAGCTTCGCTCCGATTGCTTGTCTGGAGGACGAGCCCAACCAATGCCCTCGCCATGAAGTCTGCAAAGCCCTCCCTTTCTGGACCGGGCTTTATCGTGTAATCAACGACTATGTGGACAGCGTCACACTTGCGCAACTGGCTGGCTTGTCCCACTGAAACCCGGAATAGAAAAATAAATCTTTTTGAAAATCCTATTGACGAATGAAAAGGGGTATGGTATCTTTTATTCATATAAATTACATATGTTTTAATGGATTTGGAGGTTCCCATGACAAAGCTTTTGATCAGCCTGTTACGGAATAACTTCCGCTATGGACGAATGTGTACCCCAGTATCAGCCTGAAAACACCAGCAAAGGCCTCTCTAAACATCAAACAGATTCACTGAAACAAAGAATTGAGGGTAATGAAAATGGCAAAGATTACGGACACTTCAAACTGGGGATTTGAAACAAAGCAGCTGCACATTGGTCAGGAGGAAGCGGATCCAGCAACTGGCGCACGCGCGGTACCGATTTATCAGACCACTTCTTATGTGTTTCGCGATTCTGCGCACGCGGCCGCGCGCTTTGCGCTGACGGATGCGGGCAATATTTACGGCCGTCTGACCAATCCGACCGAGGACGTACTGGAAAAGCGTATGGCCGCTCTGGAGGGCGGGGTTGCGGCGCTGGCTGTAGCGAGCGGCGCTGCTGCGATTGACTATACGCTGCGCACGCTGGCCAGGCAGGGTGACCACATTGTGGCGGCAAAGACGCTTTATGGCGGCACTTTTAACCTGATGGAGCACGGCTTGCCGGATTTCGGCATCACGACTACGTTTGTGGATCCCGATAATGCTGCAAACTTTGAAAACGCCATCCGACCGAACACGAAGCTGCTTTATATCGAAACGCTGGGCAATCCAAACGCCAACCTGGTGGACATTGACGCAGTCGCCAAAATTGCGCATGAACATAAAATTCCGCTTGTGGTGGACAGCACCTTTACCACGCCTTATCTGCTGCGGCCGATTGAGCATGGCGCCGATATCGTGGTCCATTCCGCGACGAAATTCATTGGCGGCCATGGCACGACGCTCGGCGGCATCATCGTGGACAGCGGCAAATTCGACTGGATTGCCAGCGGCAAATTCCCGCAGCTGGTCCAGCCCAATCCGAGCTACAATGGCATTTCCTTTGCAAAAGACGTAGGCGCCGCTGCGTTTGTGGCAAATGTCCGCGCGCTGCTGCTGCGTGATACGGGCGCCACGATCTCCCCATTCAATGCATTTCTGCTGCTGCAGGGCCTG
Organism: uncultured Oscillospiraceae bacterium; assembly: GCA_900554535.1. Taxonomy (GTDB): domain Bacteria; phylum Bacillota; class Clostridia; order Oscillospirales; family Acutalibacteraceae; genus Caproicibacterium. The sequence goes on from USIA01000084.1 coordinate 2,613, forward strand.
GAGACGCTCTCTCTGCGCGTCGAGCGCCACGTAGAAAATGCGCTGAAGGTGGTCGATTACCTAGTCAACAACCCGCATGTGGAGGCTGTCCACCATCCCTCCCTGCCGGACAGCGGCTATAAGGAACTATATGACCGTTATTTCCCGCATGGAGCAGGTTCCATCTTTACCTTTGAGATCAAGGGCGGCGCCAAAGAGGCGCAGGCTTTCATCGACCGGCTGCAAATTTTCTCGCTGTTAGCAAATGTGGCAGACGTAAAATCCCTGGTCATTCATCCGGCCAGCACCACGCATGGTCAGCTCAACGAAGAGGAACTGCGACTGACTGGCATCAAGCCGAACACCATCCGCCTTTCCATCGGCATTGAGAATATCCAGGACATCATCGCTGACCTTGACCAGGCCTTTAACGGCTAATTGGGCTTTTAAAACAACAAGAAGAGATCTTTTCAAAAACGACCGCCACCTTGCAAAAAGGAGACGGTTGTTTTTGTGCGGTCATTGGACATCAAACAACAGGTGCGTGCTATACGATTGAAGCGGTTTCAGCCCAACTTTGACACCGCGCAGGGCAGATGCTATACTAAATGAAAAGTGGATTCGGGAGGAAATGACATGTTTGATAACTGGCGCGATCTGGAGGCGGCCTGCCGGCAATGCCACGACTGCGACCTGGCGAAGGGCCGCACGAACCTGGTCTTTGGGGTGGGCAATCCCGCGGCCAAGATTCTGTTCATCGGCGAAGGGCCGGGTGAACAGGAGGACCTGAAGGGCGAACCCTTTGTGGGGCGCAGCGGCCAGCTGCTGGATAAGCTGCTCGACGCGATCGATCTGGACCGCCACAAAAACATCTACATTGCAAACATCGTCAAATGCCGCCCGCCCCACAACCGCGATCCGCTGCCCGAAGAGCAGGACAAATGTATCGGCTGGCTGCGCAACCAGACCGCACTGTTGCGCCCGCGGATTCTCGTCTGTCTGGGACGCATTGCGGCAATGCGCATCATTGATCCCAATATCCGTATCACACGCCAGCACGGCGAGTGGTCGGAGCGCAACGGCGTCTGGCGAATGGCGACCCTCCACCCCGCCGCCCTACTGCGCGATCCACGCAAAAAGCAGGATGCTTTTGCGGATTTTCTGAGCCTGCGGGATAAAATTCAGGAACTTGGAATTGCCATTTGATTGCTGGAAGGATCTTGCCACATGGTAAAATGGAATGTCGAACAATATTTAAAATTTCAAAAGGAGCGCACCCAGCCGTCAATGGATCTGGCCTTTCGGATTCCGCTGGAATCCCCGGGCAGTATCCTGGACTTGGGTTGCGGGCCCGGAAACAGCACAGCGGTTTTGCGCCGCCGCTTTCCCAATGCCAGGATTCTGGGAATTGACAGCTCTGCACAGATGATCGACGCTGCGCGGAAAAGCGACCCTACCCTCTCCTTCGCTCAGCGGGACGCGGCAACCGAACTGGCCGGCTGGACAGAGCGGTTTGACATTGTATTTTCCAATGCCTGCTTGCAATGGGTACCCAACCATCCACAAGTATTGCAAAATATAAAGGTCCTGTTAAACCCAAATGGTATTCTAGCCGTACAAGTACCGGTCAACGAGGAGGAACCCATTCATCAAATTCTCAGGCGGGTGTGCAGCAGCGACCGTTGGCGTTCCAAATGCAGCTGTACTCGATTTTTTTATACGCTTTCCGAAAGTGAATACTTTGATCTGCTCGCTCAAAACTTTTCGGATTTTACGATGTGGCAAACCACATATTGCCACCGGATGCCGTCGCACGAAAGCATCCTGGAATGGTACCGGGGCACCGGCATGCGCCCTTACCTCGCAGTGCTATCGGAAACAGACTGCTCGGCCTTTGAAGCGGAAGTGCTTCAAGCAGTACAAGAAGCCTATCCGGTACAAAAAAATGGCGAAATCCTGTTTCGCTTCCCGCGGCTATTTTTCATTGCGCAAAAGGGGAAGTGCTAAATCGGGCACTACTTTCCATCTGTCTGATAAAAAAGAACGTCTAGCCAATCGAAACGGCCAGACGTTTTACGACGTTTTTCTTTTTTATAGCTTAGCAGTGCTCCATGATGTCCAAGAATTGATTGGCCAGCACATCGTATTCCTGATTTTCCAGGATATACTGGTGCCCGCGCATTCCCATTTCCGCCAGTTCCTGCGGCGGCATGGAAGCTAACTTCCGCGCGGCATCGGCAATCGCGCGGCTGTCCTCCGGCGGTATGGAAATGCCGCACCGCGCTTCCGCAACCATATCGTTACCGGCCTCAATGGCAAAAATGACCGGTTTGCCAGCCATCATATAATCCATCAGCTTATTGGGCGACACACCGAAACGGAAGAGCGGCTGACGCTGTAAGCCGATATACAAAGCATCCATCTGGTGCAAAAATTCCGGCACTTGCGCACGGCTGATCGGGTCGAGCAGCTCAACATTGTTCGGGGCGATCTCGGCGGCCTTGGCTTTCAACCGCTCGCGCTCCGGGCCAGGGCCGACCAACAGTAGTTTGATCTTTGCGCCTTTGAGCAGCGCGCCTGCCTCGACGAAACTGTCAAGGGCATTGGCAATGCCATGCGCGCCGGTGTATGCGATCAAAAACCAGCCATTCTCGTGCAGGCTGCGCAGCTTTGCTTCATAGACCGGGTGTTCCGGCAGCGGCTTTTCCCAGTCCGCAGCCACAATGCCGTTTGGCACATAATGGAATTTTTCCGGTGCCATGCCGTGCTCAATAAAGTGTTCCCGCGCGCACGGCAGCAGGCTGACCACGGCGTCCGCAGATTTGCAGCACTCGTTTTCGCCTTTTTGCATGATCATGATAAACGGATGGTGCTTGCTCATGCCGCCGAGTTCCATCGGACTTAATGGCCACAGGTCATGCACCTCGTAGATGATCTTGGCGCCATAACGCTTCGCGATCTTTTTTGCCGGATAAATATCGAGCGGATACGTGCTCGAGGCAATCACCACATCCGGCTTTCCCACAGCGCAAATATCAAGCAGGTAATGGTTTACGCCATGCAAAAAGGAAAGGATGTTCCGAATCCGGCCCATGCCATTTCCATGATACTGCGGCCCGGCAATCCAGAACCAGCGAATGCCATCCACCCGCTCGTCCAAATACGGCTGGCCCTTGAGATCCGGGTTCTTTGTGCGCAGATGGCTATAGGCGCTGGCCACGATGGTCACATGGTGTCCGGCCTTGACCCAGCGCTGTGCCAAAAAATAAGGGCGGAACTCCATTCCATACTGCGGCGAACCTGCATAATGCTCCAGATAAATGATATTCATATTGTCCAGATCCTTCCGGCAAAATTAGCTGCACAAAATCGAGGCGATCTTTTCGCTGGCGTGGCCGTCGCCAAAAGGCTGCGCCTCCCGCGCAGCCGGGTCCTGCGCTGTGTGCAGCGCTTTCTCAAGAATATCCGAGGTGGTGAGATCTGCCAGCACATTCCAGCCGCCGGCAAGCGTCTCGACCCATTCGGTCTCTTTGCGCAGCGTGACGCACGGCACCTCCATGAACCACGCTTCCTTCTGCAGGCCGCCGCTGTCCGTAAGCACCTGCTTGGCGCCGCTGGTCAGCAGCAGCATTTCCAGATACCCCACCGGGTCAATCAGCTGAATATTCCGATAGCCGCGGCGCTGCAGCGCCTCTTCGGCCAACCCGCGCGTGCGTGGATGGATCGGCACCACCACGCGGTCTGGCAGCTGTTCAAATGCGTCGAAGATGCGTTCAATAGCAGCCTCGCCGCCGTCCGTGGTCTCGGCCCGGTGCAGGGTCGCCAGACGGTACTGCTTCGGCACAATGCCGAGCGTATCGTAAATCTTGCGCTTCTCCGGGTTTTCGAGCGCAACCTTGCGGAAATGCAGGACACTGTCCAGCATCACATCGCCCGTAACAAATACGCCTTCTTCAATCCCCTCATGCGCGAGGCTTTTGCGCGCGGTTTCGGTCGGGCAAAAGAGCCATGTGCTGATGTGATCGCTCAAAATACGATTTTGCTCCTCCGGCATGCGCATGTTGTGCGAGCGCAGGCCCGCCTCCACATGTGCGACCGGGATGTGCAGCTTGGACGCAGCCAAAGCGCCAGCCAGCGTGGAATTCGTATCGCCATAGACGAGTACAGCGTCCGGCTTTTCCTTAAAAAGCACCTCTTCGACGCCGATCAGCATCTCGCCGGTCTGGCGGCCATGCGTGCCGCTGCCAATGCCCAGATTATAGGCGGGGTGCGGAATTTTCAATTCCTCGAAAAACACGTCGGACATATTGGCATCATAATGCTGGCCCGTATGCACCAGGACCTCCTGGCAATGAGACTTGAGCGCGGCGGACACGACGCTCGCCTTGATGAACTGGGGCCGCGCGCCCACAACCGTCACAATTTTCATATTACTTCACCTTGACGTCCGCTGTGCACATATCCGTGCTGGCAAATTCCAAGCCGTCGAATTTGACTGCCTGGCCGGTTTTCTGGCTCTTATAGGCGGCGAGGATGATCTTGAGCGCCTTGATGCCCTCATAGCCGGAAACCAGCGGCTGGGTGTGGGTGTTCACCGCATGGATATAATTTGCATACAGCAGGTTGTGGCCGCTGCCATAAACGTCCTTCGGATCCGTGCCCGCGAGCTTGGCGACCACTTCGTCCTGCGGCGCAGGCTTTTCAAACTGCCAGGTCTGCACACGGTTGACGGCCAGGCCGCCGATGACCGCGCAGCCGGTCTCTCCGAAAATGGAGAGCGTCTCCTCCAGATTTTTCGGATATACACAGGCAGTGCCCTCGACGATGCCGATAGCGCCGTTTTTGAAGCGGATCAGGATGGCGCCGAAATCCTCGGCCTCAATGTCGCGCAGGTAATTGCCCGTCATCGCCATGATGGTGTCCGGCTCGCCGCCCAGGCTCCACTGCAACAGATCAATATTATGGATGCATTGGTTCATCAGCGTGCCGCCGTCCTGCGCCCAGGTGCCGCGCCACGGAGCCTGCGTATAATACGGCATCGTGCGGTTCCACAGGATGCGGGCTGTGCCGTTGACCAATTTGCCAAAGCGGCCATCGTCGAGCGCCTTGTGCAGCTGCTGGATTGGGTCGTTGAAACGGTTCTGGTGGCAGACGCCCAGCGTCACGCCCTTTTCTTCCGCTGCGTGGATCATGGCCTGCGCGTCCTTGGTAGAAAGCGCCATCGGCTTTTCCACCAAAACGTGCTTGCCGTGCGCGATGCAGTCAAGCGCAATCCCCGCGTGGAAGCCGCTCTCCGTGGCAATGGCGCAGGCATCGATCTGCTGCTCTGCCAGCGCCTGTTTATAATCCGTATAGACCAGCGCATCATAGCCGGCCTGCTCCCGGAGCATGGCGGCCTTTGCTTCGGCGCGCTCGCGCACAGGATCGCAGACCACCGCCAGCGTCATGCTGTCCTGATTGGCGGCAGCCCCCCCCCAGTGGTTTTTACGAGATGCT
>USIA01000085.1 GCA_900554535.1 uncultured Oscillospiraceae bacterium
CCTACGGCGACTGGGCGGCGCTGTCCGATGTGTGCGACAGGGAGACAGCCATGCTTTTAAAGCGCGAGGTTAGCGATGGCGTGATCGCCCCCGGCTATACGGACGAGGCATTGAAAATTTTAAAATCCAAGCGCCGCGGCACCTACTGCGTCATCCAGATGGACCCGGCCTATGTACCCGCGCCGGTCGAGCATAAAGACGTGTTCGGCGTGACCTTTGAGCAGGGACGAAATAACTGCAGGATCGACGAGTCCCTGTTTGATAACCTGCCGACGCAGAACAAGGAACTGCCTGCTGCGGCGAAGCGCGACCTGCTGATTTCTCTGATTACGCTCAAGTACACACAGAGCAACTCAGTCTGCTATGTCAAAAATGGCATGACGATTGGCGTGGGCGCGGGCCAGCAAAGCCGCATCCACTGCACACGCCTGGCCGGGAATAAGGCGGACGTCTGGTGGCTGCGCCAGCATCCGAAAGTGCAGGCCCTGCAGTTTGTGGAGAAAATCCACCGTCCGGACCGCGACAACACGATCGACAACTATATCTCCGACGAGTGGGAGGACCTGCTGTGCACAGACGCCTGGAAGGACTTCTTAAAAGTCAAGCCAGAGCCGCTGACCCGCGAAGAGAAGAAAGCTTGGCTGGCCCAAAACCAGGGCGTTGCGCTGGGCAGCGATGCCTTCTTCCCGTTTGGTGACAATATCGAGCGCGCGCATAAATCCGGTGTCGCTTATGTGGCGGAGCCCGGCGGTTCCATCCGCGACGACCATGTGATCGAGACGTGCGACAAATACGGTATTGTGATGGCATTTACCGGCCTGCGCTTGTTCCACCACTGAGCCTGATTTTAGCAAAGAGGTGCATTTTATTATGAAAATCCTGGTTGTCGGCGGCGGCGGACGCGAGCACGCGGTCATCCGCAAATTGCGCGAAAGCCCCCGCGTTGAAAAAATCTATTGCGCACCCGGTAACGGCGGCATCGGCTGTGACGCCGTAAACGTGCCGATTGCTGCGACCGATATTCCTGCGATGGTCGATTTTGCAAAACAGAATGGGATGGACTTGGTTTGCGTCACGCCCGATGACCCGTTGGCTGCGGGGATGGTGGACGCTTTGGCTGATGCCGGCATCCGCGCCTTTGGCCCGAATAAGGCCGCGGCGCAAATCGAAGCGAGTAAGGTCTTCAGCAAAAACTTGATGCAAAAGTATCACATTCCCACAGCGGACTACGCGGTGTTCCACGATCCGGCTGAAACGCTTTCCTATATCAAGGCGCGCGGCAAGTATCCGGTCGTAGTCAAGGCGGACGGCCTGGCTCTGGGCAAAGGCGTCATTATTGCTCAAAATGAAGCCGAGGCTGCGGACGCCGTCAAAACTATCATGGAAGACAAAGTGTTTGGGCAGTCGGGCAATCAGGTGGTGGTTGAAGAATTCCTGACCGGCCCGGAAGTCAGTGTGCTGGCCTTTACGGACGGCACGACGCTCAAACCCATGGTCAGCAGCAAGGACCACAAGCGTGCGCTCGACGGAGACAAAGGCAAAAATACCGGCGGCATGGGGACCATCAGCCCGAACCCGTACTATACGGACGCCATCGCCGAGCAATGCATGAACGAGATTTTTATGCCCACACTGCGGGCTATGCAGGTGGAAGGGCGGCCGTTCCATGGCTGCCTGTATTTTGGCCTGATGCTTACGCCCGATGGCCCGAAGGTCATTGAATACAATTCCCGTTTTGGCGACCCGGAGGCACAGGTCGTGCTGCCGCGGCTGGAAACAGACCTTGTCGATATCATGGAGGCAACCATCGACGGGACGCTGGACAAGCTCGACATCCGCTGGAAGCCGGGTGCCTGCGCCTGCGTTGTGATGGCGAGCGGCGGCTATCCGGGCTCCTATCCAAAGGGCATCGAAATTCACGGCCTGGATGCGAATGGCCAGGTGGAGGGCGCGACCATCTATCATGCAGGAACAAAGCTGGAAAATGGAAAATTTTATACAAACGGCGGCCGTGTGCTGGGCGTAACCTGTACCGGCGCTACCCTCGATGAAGCGCTGCAAAAGGCATATGCCGCGGTTTCCAAGATCACCTGGGACGGCGTGCAATACCGTCACGACATCGGCCGGTAAGGCAAGGCGCAACAGGCGAAGGAAAACTGATATTTTATGTTGCGGATGACTGCTGCATCCGTTCCAAAACGCTTGCCACAAGCCCGTGCCGGACTGGTGGCAAGCGTTTTGTGTCCTTTTGTGTTCCAAAGGTTCAGCAGCTGACAAGACGCAAGTAGCCCGCACAGAAATTTTCCTGTGCGGGCTACTTGCGTTTATTTTGTAAGTGCGCGGGTCAACCAGGCATCGGCAATGTCCATTGCCAAATACAGCCCCGGCTTTTCGCTGGTTTTGACGATCTGTTTTCGGTTGTTGCGGATCGCCGGATCAGTCAGCATCAACTGAATGGTAACCTTGTCTGCGACTGGCAGATCTTTCAGCTTTTTTGTGCTCTTTACCTCAAGCCTGCAGACATATTTATCCTTCATGCTTCCATAATAGAGCACGTTGCCGCAACGGACCAGCGGCTTCCCTTTATAGAGCGGGAACTTTGGCTCTTCCTTGCTCAATTTTGTGTCCTCCTTTGGAGCGGCAGCAATGGCCTTATGCACCCAGGTAGGATTTCACCAGAACCTGGAGCAGTTCGTCGCGGTCGACCCGGCGGATCAGGCTGCGCGCGTTATTGTGGGTTGTAATATAGGTTGGGTCTTCCGAAAGGATATAGCCGACAATTTGACTGATCGGATTGTAGCCTTTTTCCTGCAAAGCCGCATACACCTGGGTCATAATGTTCCGGATATCCTCTTCCCGATTCCCCGACAGAGAAAAAGTCATGGTCTTATCCTGCATGAAAACACCCCCTAATTCCCTATTACAACTATGATACACCAGATAGCAAGGAAATGCAAGGGATAATTGCGGCGGGTCAGATTACGCCGTGTAGCGCTACAATACATCTTGGACAGCGGCAACAGAAAAAGAGATAAAAAGTAGAAGGACAGAGCCTTCATAGGGTATAGTTAAGTTACCACACACAACAAACCCAAAAAGGAGCTCTGTCCCTCATGAGTAAGAGTATAACACAAGACATGCGGTATCGGCAATCCCTCATGCAGTATGCGGCGAAATATGGCGTGAGCCGCGCCAGCCGGAAATACAACAAAAGCCGGTCTTACATCTATTTCTGGAAAGCGCGTTGGGATGGCAGCGTGGCCTCCCTGGCCTGCCAGTCCAGACGCCCGCACCACCATCCGAACCAGCACACAGAGGCGGAATTAAAGCTCATCCGGGACATGCGCAGAAGGAATCCAACGCTTGGCATGGTGGAGCTCTGGCACCGGCTGCGCAAACGCGGTTACACCCGCTGCCCGGAAAGCCTGTTCCGGGTCATGCGCAAGCTGGGGATGTTCCCGCAGCCAAAGGCCAAGACACCATACAAGGCTAAGCCATACGAGCAGATGCAGTATCCCGGCCAGCGCGTGCAGGTGGATGTGAAAGTGGTGCCGCTGAAATGCCTGGCAAACCCGGAAGAGCGGCTCTACCAGTATACGGCGATCGACGAATACACCCGCCTTCGCTACCTGGGCGCCTACCCGGAGCAGAGCACCTATTCTTCCGCCGATTTTCTGGAGAAGATGGTAACCTGGTTCAAGCGCCGCGGTGTACGGGTAGAATGTGTGCAGACAGACAACGGGATTGAGTTTACCAACCGCTTCTCTACAAACAAGAAAGACCGGCTCACTCGCTTTGAATTGACCGCCAAGCGCCTTGGCATCCGCCACAAGCTGATCCGTCCATACACACCCCGCCACAACGGCAAAGTAGAACGCAGCCACCGTGAGGACCAAAAGCGTTTCTACAATACCCACCGTTTCTTCTCGCTTGCCGATTTTGGTGTGCAGCTCGCCACACATCAAAATCGCTCCAACGACTTACCTATGCGCCCACTTGGCTGGCTCTCCCCTAAAGAAAAACTCGCTTCCTTCTTTGACTGCCCTCCTGTACAAGATGTTTGACAAACCTACATAATTGCGGCGGGTCAGATTACGCCGGCATCCCTGCGCACCGTTTTTGTACAACGAAAAATTTTTGCCTGTTGGCAGAGCCCCCATCAAGTCGCAGGGGGAGAGCATTTCAGTTGCAATCCCCTGCATGAAGCATCCGAAAGGGCACGTGTCATTGGCATTGTCAGGCATGTGGGTTACGCCTGCCGCAGCGTTGCGCCGGCCGCTTCCAGCGCTTGAATGGCGTGCTGGATTGCATTGTTGATTTGCTCTTCGGTCAGGGTGCTGTCAGCGCTTTGCAGGACGATTCGCAGCGCAACGCTCTTCATGCCGCTGGCGATCTGCTCGCCCTGGTAGACATCAAAGACCTCAACCTTATCGAGCAGCTTGCCTGCACCTTTGCGGATCGCCTTTTCCAGTACAGCGACCGGCAGGTCTTCCCGGCAAATCAATGCCAGGTCGCGCGAAACGGCGGGGAACTTCGGCAAGGGTGTGTAGTGCAGGTCGAGCTGCGCGTGTGCTTCCAGCGCCGCCATGTCCAGTTCAATGCAATAGACACTCGTCTCTTCCAGCCCGAAATTTTCCGCGACCTGCGGATGCACCTGCGCGACGGTGCCAAGCAGGTCCGGCCCGCAGGAGAGCACCGCGCATCGGCCGGGATGATAATACGGCAGGTCCGAACAGGCGTTGGCCTCCCAGTCCGGGATGTGCAGGCGGGCAAACAGCGTTTCGATCATGCCCTTGGCGGTAAAGAAATCGCACCCATTCCCGTACATGCCGCACAGCAGTGTGCAGGTTTCGTCGGGCAGCTCGTTTTCGCCTTTGGGCAGGTAGGCACTCGCCAGTTCATAGAGGCAGGCGCTTTCGTTGCGGTTGTTGTAGTTGCGGGAGAGCACGTCCAGCATGCTGGGCAGAGCGGTGGTGCGCATCATGCTCGTGTCCTCTCCCAGCGGGTTGCGGATGATGACCGAACGGCGCAACGGGCTGTCTGCCGGCAGCAAAATTTTGTCATAGGTCTTGGGCGCAAAGAACGAATAGGTCATGATCTCGTCCGCGCCCAGGCTCTCCATCAGTGTGGAAACCAGACGCTGGAACCGCTGATGCGGGGTCAGGCGGCCCTCGGCGCCGCCGGGCAGAGGCGTGCTTTCGATTTTATTGTAGCCGTAAAAGCGGGCAATTTCCTCGGCAATATCTGCTTTATGCACCAAGTCCGGCCGGAAGGTCGGCACCAGGATGTCGTCCCCATCAAACGTGCATTCGAGCTTTGTGAGGATGGCTTTCATCTCATCGTCGGAAATCGTTGGCTCGCCGAGAAAATTCCGCGTCCATTCCGGCTCAAAGCGGATGCGGTGTTTTTCCTTTGTGGAATGGTCGTCCAAAATCACGCCGTCCATCACGTCGCCCGCGTCGAGCAGCTCTACGAGTTCGCACGCACGGTCAATAGCGGGCAGGCAGTTGTTCGGATCCAACCCCTTTTCAAAGCGAGCGGATGCCTCGGTGCGCATGCCCTGATCGCGGGCCGTGGTGCGCACGCTGACTCCATTGAAGCAGGCAGACTCAAAGACGATGGTTGTCGTGCTGTCGAGAATGCCGCTGTTTTCGCCGCCCATAACGCCTGCAATGGCAATGGGCCGGGCTGCGTCCGCGATGACCAGCTGGTTTTCCGTCAGCGCATGCTCCACGCCATCCAGCGTCGTGATGGTTTCGCCGGCTTTGGCGCGGCGGATGCGGATTTTTGCGCCTTCTACGCTGCGCAGGTCAAACGCGTGCATCGGCTGGCCGTATTCGAGCATCACATAGTTCGTGATGTCCACAATATTGTTGATCGGGCGCACCCCCATGGCACGCAAACGCTCGCGCATCCAACGCGGGGAGGGCTTGACGCGCACGTTCTTGACAATGCGGTTTGAATAGATGGGGCACAGGTCCGGTGCCTCGATCTTCACGTCGAGCAGGCCTGTGCAGTCACCCGCGCCGCCCTTGATCTGGGGCGTATGGCGCTTTAGGGGCAGGTCAAACGTGGCCGCCGCTTCACGTGCCAGACCGATCATGGAGAAGCAGTCCGGACGGTTGGACGTGATCTCAAATTCGACGGTCGTGTCGTCAAAACCAATGGCCTCGCGGATATCTTTGCCAAGCGTCAAATCGCAGCCATCCTGCTCCGTCAGCACAAAGATGCCGTCTTCGATGGCGGAGGGGAAGTCATGAACAGTCAGCCCCAGCTCGCCCAGGCTGCAGAGCATGCCGTTGCTGGCCACGCCGCGCAGCTTGCCTTTTTTAATTTTTTTGCCGCCGGGCAGGGTGCTGCCGTGCAGCGCGACCGGCACATAGTCGCCGACTTTCAAATTTTGCGCGCCGGTGACGATTTGCAACGGCTCGCCGCTGCCGGTGTCGATCTGGGTGATCCAGAGGTGGTCGCTGTCCGGATGGCGCTCCAGCGAAAGCACACGGCCTACGATGACCTTACTGATTTCCACTCCCTCGGTGCGCCAGCTCTCGACTTTGCTGCCAGAGAGGGTGATCGCTTCTGTAAATTGCCGCAGCGGCATTTCCGGAAGATCTACGAATTCTTTTAACCAACGCATGGAAAGGTTCATTGTATCGGTATCCCACACTTTCTGTAATTTCAGTTTGATTGGAATGTTTGAGAACGGCTGATTTTCAGTCGAGCAGCATAGCCTCAATCGGGTGCAGCGATCTCGCCTTTAACGCGTCCAGATGCTTGATTTCTGCGCTCTTTTGTTGGCAGGCCGCACGCCGATTATAAAATTTAGAACTGCTCCAAAAAACGCACGTCGTTCTCATAGAACAGACGAATGTCGTCAATGTTATATTTGCGCATCGTGATGCGCTCCAGGCCAATGCCAAAGGCAAAGCCTGTGTAGACCTCCGGGTCAATGCCGCAGTTTTGCAGCACCTTCGGGTGCACCATGCCGCAGCCGAGAATTTCGATCCACCCCTCGCCTTTGCACAGGCGGCAGCCCTCGCCGTGGCAATGGAAGCACTGCACGTCCACTTCGGCGCTCGGCTCGGTGAAGGGGAAGTGGTGCGGCCGGAAGCGCACCACGCTGTCCTCGCCGTAAAGCCGCTTGATGAATGTCTCAAGCGTACTTTTCAGGTTTGCAAACGTGATGCCCTTGTCCACCACCAGGCCCTCGATCTGGTGGAACAGCGGGGAATGGGTGGCGTCGAGCGCATCGCTGCGATAGCACCGGCCCGGCGCTATCACACGGATGGGCGGCTTTTGTTTTTCCATGGTGCGCACCTGCACCGGGCTTGTCTGTGTACGCAGGAGGATGTTGTCGTTGATATAGAACGTATCCTGCTCGTCGCGTGCGGGATGGCCCTTGGGGATATTCAATGCCTCAAAGTTATAGTAATCGTACTCGACCTCCGGGCCTTCGGCAATCGAAAAGCCCATGCCCAGGAAAATTTCCTTGAGCTCGTCGAGCGCCAGGGAGAGCGGATGCTTGACGCCCACCTTTTTGGCTTTGCCCGGCAGCGTGACGTCCAGTTTCTCGGCAGCCAGGCGCGCCTGGAACTGCTGTTCTTTGAAAGCGGAATTGCGGGCGTCGAGCGCAGCCGTGATGTCGGCGCGGATTTCATTGGCCAGTTTGCCGACCACCGGACGTTCTTCAGAGGAAAGCTTTCCCATTTGTTTGAGAATTGCAGTCAGCTCGCCCTTTTTACCCAGATACCGGACGCGCAGTGCCTCCAGCTCTTTTTGGTCCGCAGCGGCGGAGAGGTCTGCCATGGCCTTGGCGCGGATTGCTTGCAGATCGTCTTGTAACATGCGTTTGTGTTCCTTCCTTTCTTAAAACAAAAAGCCCCGCCCCAGTAAAGGGGCGAAGGCTCTGCTTCGCGGTACCACCCTAAATTTGTACTCAAAAGGCCGGTAACGGGGCCAGCCGTCTGTGCCTACCGGGCGGGAAACCGCTTTCAGTACAGACGCTCAAAAGGGAACTTCACGGAGCCTGCCGGCGGGCGCACTTCCACCCCGGCTGGCGCTCGCTATTGTATCAT
>USIA01000086.1 GCA_900554535.1 uncultured Oscillospiraceae bacterium
CGGCAGCAGGCGGCGGATCTCCCGCACTGCGGAAAGCCCGCCTAAGCCAGAATCAAAGACGCCGATTGGCCGGTTATCCATGGCTGTGCATTCCTCTTTCCTTATAAAAATCCCGTGCGTCAGGCATAGCGCACGCGCTGTTCGGCCAGGGCGATCAAATCATCGAGCAGCTGGGGGATGGGCTTGCCCGCCGCCTCCCACAGCTTCGGGTACATGCTGATGGCCGTAAAGCCCGGCAGGGTGTTGAGCTCATTCAAGAGAACCTCTTTGCCGTTGCGCACGAAGAAATCCACGCGCGCAAGCCCCGTGCAGCCCAAAAGCCGGTAAGCGCGGCAGGCAGTACGGCGGATTTCTTCGGCGACCGCTTCGTCCAGGTGCGCAGGGATATATAACTGGCTTTTGCCGTTTTTATATTTGTCATCGTAGTCGTAAAACTCCGCGCCGGCCGCGATCTCGCCGACCAAGCTCGCTTCGGGACGTTCGTTGCCGAGCACCGCGCACTCGACCTCCTGTCCCACGATGGCCTCCTCGACCACGATCTTGGAGTCATTTTGGGCGGCCAAAGCGACTGCCGCGTCCATTCCCTCCGGGCCCTTGACCTTGGAGATGCCCACGCTGGAGCCCGCGTTGGCGGGCTTGAGAAAAATCGGCCAGCCCAGCCGCGCTTCGATCTTGTTGCGGATCTTGTCGCGCCCTGCGTCGCGGTAGTTGTCGGCGTAGAACCACAGAAAATGCGCCTGAGGGATATTCCAGCTGGCCAGCAGCGTGTGCGTGACGGCTTTATCCATGCAGCAGGCGTCGAGGAGGTGCGGTTTTCCCCATGCGGCGGCCGCTCGAAAGCGTCGGGCAGCCGACATAGGGCACGCCGCTTAGATGCAGCAGCCCCTGCACGGTGCCGTCCTCCCCGTTTTTGCCGTGCAGCGCGGGGATCACACAGTCAACGTGAATGCACTCCAAGCGGCCGTCCCTGCCCTCGGCCACCAGGCCGTGGGTTGCGGTGTCGGGCGACAGGACCGCCCGGCGGCAGGAAGCGTCTTTTTCCCATTCGCCGCTGCGCATCGCGGCGGCGGGGCCATCATAAAGCAGCCAGCGGCCGTCTTTCGTAATGCCGATTTTCCGGACGTCGTATTTTTCCGGTGAGAGGCTTTCCACGATGGTGGCGGCGGAGACGCATGAAACTTCGTGCTCCGACGAGCTGCCGCCAAAGAGGACGGCGATCGTTTTTTTCATTTTGGTTCCCTCCAAATTTAGTCCTACCAGCATATTTGTTATCATACCACAACCAGGGGGATGAAGCAATGCCGCCCAGCCATGAACCTGCAAAATCATATGGTGACAAAAGCGCGTTTATGTAGTATAATTCCAATGATTCTATATGTTTGGATGTTTGCGCGGGATGGGGCGCTTCTCCATCTTGCAAAGAGGCAGCGAAACCGTTCGCCAAAGCGTGCCGCCGGCCTTGGCGGCCGGTTCCCAATATCCTTAGGAGGAATGATTTTTGGAAAATAAAGCATTTGAACAGGTTGTCTCCAGCGTCGGCGCCGCGCTCGAAAAACAGGGCTATACCCGGCAGCCGCAGGACGAAAGCGAAAGCGGCGACCGCAGCGTGCTCTTTATCGGGCCGGAAATGGCCTACGGCATCTTTTACGAGGCCAAGCAGCAGCGCTTTTTGCTGCGCTATTGCAGCGTGGAGGAGGGCATCCCCGACGAAAAATGGCGCAACCGCTCGGTGCTCCTGTTTGACCCGGAGGACGAAGCGGATGCTGCCCGTCTGACCGACAGCATCATCGCGGATTTTACCGACGAGGTCGCCGGCCAGGACAACGCCAAGGCGGCCCTGGCCAAGCTCAAAAAGACCCGCCGGAAGAAGGACGACACTACCGACGCCACTTTCTTTTATAACCGCCTGGTCAATATTTTCCCGGAGCTGCGCGAGCAGATCCTCCGCGAGCGCATCCATTATGGCGAGATCCGCCAGGTCACGTTCGCCCGCACAGAGGTCCTGCCCCGCATGCAGGCGCTCTTGGACCCCGCCCGCGACGAAACGGCCATCAAAAAGCTCTGCGGCATCCTCTGTGAGTTATATGAAAACGGAAACTTTGACGTGCGGTCCATCATCACGATCGTCCTGCTCAACAATCTGTCCGACGCCGCCTATGAAGCGCTCAAGCCCTTCTTTACAAAGGAATTGGACGACGCAGGCAGGGAGGCCCGCGCATTGCGCGGCAAGCATATCAAGCCCGAAAAGCCCCCCAAGAAAAAGCGCATCGTGGCCCAGAGCCTCGACGGCCAGCGCATGCGGTGAGCGCTCCCGCATTGAACCGGAAAAACGCCCCGCCCGTCTGCAAAATTGAGGGTTGACAAGACCGGGCGGACTATGGTACAATAAAAATACCTCGGTAAAGGGGTATTTTTTTTGCACCCTTTTAGGAGGGAGGCCGGGGCAAAACCGCCCCAATATTTTTCCGGACAAACGGGAGGTGCCGTCATGAGAGTAAAGGTAGTTTTGGCTTGCACAGAATGCAAACAGCGCAACTACAACACAAAGAAGAACAAGAAAAATGACCCGGACAGGCTCGAAATGAAGAAGTACTGCAAGTTCTGCAAGAAGCAGACAGTGCACAGAGAGACGAAGTAAGCCGGACGGAGGGACAGCAAAATGGCTGACAAGGAAAAGAAATCCGTCGCTAAGGCCGCTTCAAAAGCCGGGAAGCCGGCAGGAAAAAAAGAGAAGAAGCAAAAGGACCATAAGGTCCGCCGCTTCTTCCATGACCTCAAGTCCGAAGGCAAAAAAATCGTCTGGCCAAAACCCCGCGCTGTGTGGAAAAACGTCGGAGTGGTTGTGGTCATGATCGTGGTGCTGGGGCTGATTATCTTTGGCCTGGACGAGGCGTTTTCTCATCTGCTGAACCTGTTCATGGACGTTGCGGTCTGATGAAAGGAATGAGGTCTGACAATGGCTGAAGAAGCGCGCTGGTATGTCGTGCATACCTACTCCGGCTATGAGAACAAGGTGGCGTCGAACCTGGAAAAAACGGTGGAAAACCGCAATATGCAGGACCTCATCACCGACATCCTCGTGCCAACCGAAAAGGTGACAGAGGTTAAGGACAACAAGTCCCGCGAGGTTGAGCGCAAAATCTTCCCCGGTTACGTGCTGGTCAAGATGGTGCTCAACAATGACTCATGGTACGTCGTGCGCAATATCCGCGGCTGCACCGGCTTCGTCGGCCCGGAAAGCAAGCCCATCCCGCTTTCTGACGAAGAGGTGGCTGCACTGGGCGTGGAGAAGAAAAACGTCGAGGTTTCCTACGCGCCCGGCGACACGGTCAATATTATCGACGGTCCTTTCGACGGCTTTACGGGCGTGGTCGAAGAGATCGACGCTGAGAAAAACCGCGTGCGTGTTACCATCAATATGTTCGGCCGCGAAACGCCGGTCGAGCTGGAACTCAATCAGGCCGAGGCCATCGATTGACCGCGGCCCACACAAAACCTGGCATTCTGCGGGAATTCCCCGCTGGACAAGGGGCGCATGATGCCCCTGTGGGAGGAACGGAAATTTTTGCAAAGCCGCTCCGCTTACCACAATTTTTGGAGGTGCAATAACGAATGGCTCAGAAGGTTACCGGCTATATCAAGCTCCAGATCCCTGCCGGCAAGGCAACCCCGGCGCCGCCTGTTGGACCGGCTCTCGGTCAGCACGGCGTCAACATCATGGCGTTCACAAAGGAATTTAACGAGCGCACCAAGAAAGACGCGGGCCTGATCATCCCCGTCATCATTACGGTCTATGCGGACCGTTCCTTCACGTTTGTCACCAAGACGCCGCCTGCCGCCGTCCTGATCAAGAAGGCGTGCAACATCCAAACGGCTTCCGGCGAACCGAACAAGAAGAAGGTCGCCAAGATCACGAAGGAACAGATCAAGCAGATCGCCGAAACCAAGATGCCCGACCTGAACGCGGCCACCATCGAGACTGCCATGAGCATGATCGCTGGCACGGCCCGCAGCATGGGTGTAGAAGTCGTCGACTAAAAAACGCCCGGGTGGGAGGAACGAGAGCATCCGTATTTACCACTTATACAGGGAGGTAACTGAATTTTGAAACATGGAAAGAAATACGTCGACGGTGCAAAGCTGATCGACCGTAGCAAATTTTATGAGCCGGCCGAGGCGCTGGCTCTGGCTGTTAAGACCGGCACCGCAAAGTTTGACGAGACCGTTGAGCTGCACGTGAAGCTGGGTGTCGACAGCCGTCACGCGGACCAGCAGGTCCGCGGCGCCATCGTGCTGCCCAACGGCACCGGCAAGACAGTGCGTGTGCTGGCCATCTGCAAAGGCGACGCCGCCAAAGAAGCCCAGGAGGCTGGCGCGGATTTCGTCGGCGCAGAGGAAATGGCGCAGAAGATCCAGGGCGAAGGCTGGCTGGACTTTGACGTGGTCGTCACGACACCCGATATGATGGGCGTTGTGGGCCGTTTGGGTAAAATCCTCGGTCCCCGCGGTCTGATGCCGAACCCGAAGGCCGGCACCGTGACCCGTGAAATCGGCAAGGCAATCAAGGAAGCCAAGGCCGGTAAGATCGAGTACCGCCTGGATAAATCCAACATCATCCACTGCGTCATTGGCCGCGTGTCCTTCGGCGCGGAGAAGCTCACCGAAAACTTTGACGCGCTGATGGACGCCATTGTGAAGGCGAAGCCTGCTGCTGCAAAAGGCCAGTATGTGCGTTCCTGCGTCGTGGCCACCACGATGGGCCCCGGCGTGCGCATTTCGCCGGCCCGTTTTGGCGCCTGATTGATTTACTTTTTTGCCGCGGCCCGGTTTGGGGCTTGACGCGGAATGAAACCTGTGCTATTATTAATATTGCTGTTCCAAAGACAGCAGGTGCATGTATGCGCAAAGGGGTCCGCCCCGCCTGCCGAGGAGCGCAGAGGAACCACGGTTTTTGCATTTGTGTGTGCTTTTGCCTTTCTCGCAGGATTGCGGGAAAGGCTTTTTTGTTTGACATTGTTCCATGGAGGTGAAACCATTTGCCAAGTGAAAAGATTTTAAACGACAAAAAGGCGTATGTCGCCGAACTGGCGGAAAAGATCAAGAACGCGAACGTCGGCGTCATCGTCGACTATAAGGGCATCAGCGTCGCAGACGACACCAAGCTGCGCAAGGAGATGCGCGAGGCGGGCGACAGCTATCAGGTTGTGAAAAACACCCTGCTCAAGCGCGCACTGGCTGAGGCGGGCGTCGAAGGACTCGATAACCTGCTCGAAGGCAGCACGGCAATCGCGCTGGGCGAGGACTATGTCAGCGCTGCGAAAGCCCTGAAGACGTATGCGGACGGCAGCAAGACCTTTAAGATCAAGGGCGGCTTTGTCGACGGCAACATCATCGATGAGGAAGGCGTCAAGACCCTGGCCAGCATGCCTAGCAAGGACGAGATGATCGCCCATATGCTCGGCAGCTTGAACGCCCCGATCACCGGCCTTGTCACGGTGCTCAATGGCACCATCAAGGGTCTGGTTGTTGCACTCAACGCCATTGCCGAAAAACAGTCTGCGCAGGCGTAATGCCCTGCATCTGAAATGTGAATGATTCTTTGTAAATGAAATTGGAGGTACAAAACATGTCTGAGAAAGTTGAGAAGCTCGTAGAGGACGTTAAGGCTCTGACCGTTATGGAACTGTCCGAGCTGGTCAAGGCACTGGAAGATGAGTTCGGCGTTTCCGCCGCTGCTCCTGTCGCGGTCGCTGCTGCTCCGGCAGCTGGCGGCGCTGCCCCGGCTGCTGCTGAGAAGACCGAGTTCGACGTCATCCTGAAGGCACCGGGCGGAAACAAGATCCCGGTCATCAAGCTGGTCCGCGAGGCTACTGGCCTGGGCCTGAAGGAAGCCAAGGCTCTGGTCGACAGCGCACCGAAGGCCATCAAGGAAGGCATTTCCAAGGAGGACGCCGAGGCTCTCGAGGCAAAGCTGAAGGAAGCCGGCGCAGAGGTCGAAGTAAAGTAAGTTTGCTATATAAGCATGCAAAAACCAGTGTGGTGAAAATCACACTGGTTTTTTGTTTATTCAGGCGCAAGAAAGGCACAGCCTGGCTGTGGCGTTGCTGTGGCTGCGGAGAGACTTTTGCGGCGCGCCCGGCCGGGCTTTCTTTTTTTCAGAAATGCTGGTATACTAGTAGACATAAATCTCCGGCGGGCGCGCAGTTCGCGCTGTCCGCCCGATTTTCAAAATGACGGAGGTCGAGTCCCATGAAAAAACGCCTGCTCAGTCTGCTGGCGGCGGTTTGCGTCGCGTTTGCCGGGTGCACGCTGCCCGTCTATGCGGAAGACCCCTCCAGCGCCGCGTCCACGGCTTCTTCTCAGGCCGCGCCGCAGGTTTCCAGCACTGCGCCCATCCAGAATGCGGACGCCACCTATAAACCGGATTTTCAGCTTGGCAGCAAGGCAGCCATCCTGATTAACCTGGATACCGGCACCACACTGTTCAGCCAGAACGCGGATGAGAAAATGTATCCAGCGTCCACCACCAAGATCATGACCTATATGGTGGTCATGGATCACGTAAAAAACGCGGATACCGAGACCGCTACATACACCGAAGAAGTTGCGAATCAGCTCAAAGGTACGGGCAGTTCGGTCGCCGGCATGGAGGTCGGCGACGTTTTCACCATCCATCAGCTCTTGTACTGCATGATGGTGCCCTCCGGCAATGACGCGGCCATGACGCTGGCCAATTATATTGGCGGCGGCGACATCAATAAATTCGTAGACATGATGAACCAGAAAGCCAAGGAGCTCGGCTGCCAAAATACCCATTTCGCCAATCCGGACGGCTTGCATGATCCGAACCATTATACGACTGCGCGTGATATGGCGATCATCACCCAGGCGGCGTTGCGCTATAATTATTTTCAGGAGATTGTCAATACGACAACGTATTATGCCACGCCGAAAAACCGGCCGGACGTCAGCCGCACGCTGTCGACGACAAATTTCCTGATTGACCGCAACCAACAGGGCCAGAAGTATTGGTACCAGTACGCCCGCGGTGTCAAGACCGGGCACACGGACCAGGCGGGCCATTGCCTGGTCTCGACCGCCATTGCGGAAGGACAGACCTATCTGTGCGTGACGATGGGCGACTTTACCGGGAACCGCTGCGACATGACGGACACCCGCAGCCTTTACCGCTGGGCGTATCAGAATTTTCAGCTGAAAAAGGTCGTCAGTGCCAGCATGCCGATTGGTGAAGTGACGTTGAAATACGCCTGGAACAAGGAGAAACTGCAATATCAGCCAGAGCAAGATATTTCTGCTATTTTACCCAATGATGTGGCGGCTTCGAGCGTGGAAGTGACGCCGAATTTGCCAGAGGCGGTGGAAGCGCCTGTCAAGAAGGGCCAAGTGATTGGCACGGCGACTCTGACCTATGCCAAACAGAAACTGGCGACCGTGAATCTGGTGGCCAGCGAGAGCGTATCGCGCAGCGAGTGGGTGCATTCCGCGAGTACGGCGCAGGAGATCTTCACGTCTCCGTGGTTTATCCTGATTGCATCCATCATCCTGCTGCTGGTGGTGATTTATATCATCCTGGCGCTGATCTATGGCAGGAACAAGCGCCATATGCGCAAAGTTAAAAAATATAAGGACTTTTAAAGGAAGGGCAACGCTCGCAGACACAGGCAAAACGCGTGCCGGTTTGAAACTGAGCGTTTTTCTGCCGGTGTTGGCATAAAAAATGCGGTTGAGGGAGAACCCTCGGACTGCGCAGAGAGGAGGGACGGCCATGCTGTTTTTGCATACCGCCGACTGGCACCTGGGCAAGGCACTGTTTGGCCACAGCCTGCTGGAGGACCAGCGGTGGTTTTTAGAGGCACATTTTCTGCCCCTGATCGACCGAGAGCATCCGGATGCCGTGGTGCTGGCGGGCGATATTTTTGACCGGCAGATCCCGCCCGTGGAGGCGGTCGCACTCTTTGACTCCTTTTTGCGGGCCATGGCCGCGCGGCACGTGCCGCTGATTGCCATCACCGGCAATCATGACAGCGCGG
>USIA01000087.1 GCA_900554535.1 uncultured Oscillospiraceae bacterium
CGCCCACTCAGGGCGGAAGCCAGACGTCAGGCGCTCCGGCCGCTAAAAAGATTGGCGTCATCCAGTATGCGCCGCATCCTTCCCTGGACAATTGTTATGAAGGCTTTAAAAAGGGCCTGGCAGACGAAGGATATGTCGAAGGCCAGAATCTGACCATTGATTTTCAGAACGCGCAGGGGGAGAGTGCCACAGCAGATACAGAGGCACAGACCATGGCGGCAAAGCAGTACGACCTGATCGGTGCGATTGCCACCCCAGCTGCGATGAGCGCTTACGCTGCAACCAAGGCGGACGGAACGCCCATGACCTTTATATCGGTCAACGATCCGGTTGCCAGCCAGTTAGTCAAAAGTCTGGAAAAGCCGGGCACAAACTGTACGGGCAGCAGCGATGTTCTTCCGCTGGAGAGTCAACTCAAGATGATCCGCGCGTTTCTGCCAAATGCAAAAAAGATTGGCGTGCTTTATACCACCAGCGAGTCGAATTCCGTGTCCGTTTTGGCGCAATTCAAAAAGCTGGCCCCGAAATATAATTTTGAAGTTGTCGAGCAGGGCGTGACCAATTCCAGCGAAGTGGCCTCTGGTGCAGAGGCTCTGGTGGCCAAAGGCGTCGATTGCTTCAATAACTTCACGGATAACAACGTTGTCAATAACCTTACCAGTGAGTTACAAGTCACCAATAAGGCCAAGATCCCGGTCTTTGGTTCTGAGATTGAGCAGGTCAAAAATGGCTGCATCGCTTCTGTCAGCATCGATTTTGTCGCTCTGGGAGAAGAAACTGGAAAAATGGCGGGAAAAATTCTGAAAGGCGAGTCGAAGCCAGAGGATACGCCGGTCTATGTGGTACAGGACGGCACGCCGGTTTATAACAAGGCCGTGATGCAGCAACTCGGCATCACCTTGCCGGCAGATTACCAAAGTGCACAGGCAGTGGAAGCCAACAGTTAAGGAATTACTTTAATTTGGCGTGTCGACCAAATATTTTTCAGTGTTTACACGTCCACGGAAAGCGGGGAACAATTTGGATATTCTAATGAACCTTGTGGAGATCGTCTTGCGGGAAGGGTTTATCTACGGCCTCATGGCCATCGGTGTCTACATCACCTATAAAGTGCTGGACTTTCCGGACCTCACGGTAGATGGTTCCTTCCCACTGGGCATGTGCACGGCAGCATCCCTCATCTCGGCAGGGGTGAATCCATGGGTCGCGTGTCTGGTGGCCTTTGCGGCCGGCGCTGCGGCTGGCTGCGTCACCGGCCTGCTGCATGTAAAGTTGCACATTACGGACCTGCTTTCCGGTATTCTCGTGATGACAGGGCTTTACAGCATCAATCTGATGATTACCGGCAAAAAGGCGATTGTTCCAATTCTCAATAAACCCACGATTTTTAATAGCGGTCTGGGCGGCTGGCTCAATGAGGTTCTCGGGAAATGGGGCTGGCTTGTCATGGCTTTGATCGTTTGCGCGGTGGTCAAAATTTTAATCGATCTTTATCTGAAAACACGCTCGGGCCTGCTGCTGCGCGCATCCGGCAACAATCCGCAGTTCGTGACCGCCTTGGGCCGTAACCCCGGTAATATGAAGATCCTGGGCCTAGTGCTTGGCAACGGTCTAACCGCTCTGTCCGGCTGCGTGCTTGCCCAACAAAAGGAGAGCGCCGACATTTCGGCTGGCACCGGCATGGTGGTTATGGCGCTTGCCGCTGTCATCATCGGCACAGCGATTTTTGGCCGTGTGCGTTGGATGCGCCCAACCTTGGCTGCTATCATCGGTATGATCATTTACCGCGCCTGCCTGACAATCGCCATGCAGCTCGGCCTGGATACATCTTATCTCAAACTGTTGATGTCGATCATCTTTGTCATTGCGCTGGTCGTCACACGCGTTGGAACAAAAAGGAGGGTCCGCAATGGCAGCATCATTAACCGCAGCAAAATCTGAGCCAATTGTTTCCCTGGAGCATATTTGCAAAACCTTTAATCCCGGCTCTGTCAACGAAGTCGTTCTGTTTCAAGATTTTAATCTGACCATCGATCGCGGCAGCTTCGTTTCAGTTGTCGGCAGCAACGGCTCCGGAAAAACGACGATGCTCAATCTCCTGTGTGGCAGTCTACCTATTGACAGTGGTGCCATTTTCGTCAATGGGAAGGATGTCACGAAGCTGCAGGAGCATGAACGGAGCCGCTTTTTGGGGCGTGTGTTCCAGAATCCCGCCGCCGGCACATGCCCGGAGCTGACAATCCTGGAAAATATGGCCTTGGCCGATAACAAAGGCGGCAGCTATGTGCTCCAGCCTGGCGTCAATCGGAAGCGCACATCCTATTATCAGGAAGAACTTTCTTTGCTGCACCTGGGGTTGGAGGATAAGCTTGGCATTCCAGTTGGCAGCCTTTCGGGTGGCCAACGGCAGGCGCTGGCCCTACTCATTGCCACCATGACGCCAATTGATTTACTGATCCTGGATGAGCACACGGCTGCATTAGACCCTCATTCCAGCGAAAATGTGATGGAATTGACGCGCCGTGTGGTCGAGGAAAAGCACATCACAACGCTGATGGTCACGCATAACTTGAAGTTTGCCATCGGCTATGGAGACCGCCTGCTGATGATGCACCGCGGCCATGCGGTCTTGGATGTTTCGGCAACCGATAAACAGGCGCTGAACGTGAAAGACCTGACTGATAAATTCAATGAAATCAGCATTGAAGACGGCAACTAAAATTGTCAAGTCAATAAAGCCAATGTCCCGCCCTTCTTTCCTCTGTGGGAGATGAGAAGGTCGGGACATTTTTTGAATAGAAATGTTGATGTACTTTTTATATTTCCTATGGAAGCAATGAAGTGAAGTGATCCAGATCGTTTCATTAACGCTTATACCGGTGACGATTGTCCGGTATACGTTTATTATTACGGTTATGTCCAGGAATGGGCAGTTTAGCTTTCAGGCGTTCCGGCATGACCTTTTCGATGCTCTGCAATAGTGGCTTTGCGTTCATGCCGATTGTCAACGCTGTCAGTAAGGTGCACCAGAGCGCCCACAGTTTCACCTGCTGGATCATCAGTATGCTTTCGGCCGTCACGATGACAAAATCCGCAATCAAGCGCAACGGGCTAAAGTAAATCCGGATAAAGCGCCGCGTGTCGATCAGCCGGATCACCAGCATGACTATATAGGCAATCAGTGTGGCGATCGCCGCGCCGATGGGGCCAAATTTAGGGATAAGCATGAAATTAAACAGAATGTTCAATCCTGCCGCAATCAGGGTAGTCACCATGTTATTGACGCTGCGCTTTTCCACCATATAAACGGTTCCGATAAAGCTGCACAGGCAGGAAAACGCGGTAGCCAACACAAGGAACGGGATATAGATCCAGCCTTCATGGTAATTACGGCTGGTCAACATCGAAAGCAGTGGACGGCACAATAGAATGATGACCGCACTGCCAGCAAAGATCAGCGCGGCCATGGCGCGAAAAACCTTCGTGAAAAACTGCGGGCGATTCTTTTCTTCGGTAATCGAGGACATCTGCCAGGCATCCATAAAGACACCGCTGACCAGTGAGATCAGGTTTGGGATCTTATATGCCGCCGAAAAGACACCGTTGAGCGCTTGACCGCAGAGATTGATCACCATAATACGGTCAGAGGTATTGGTCACCCAGAAGGCCACCTTGTTCGGAATCAAGGGAACCGCATATCGAATCATCTGGCTGGCTGTCAGACGGCTGAGTCCGCGGAAGCGAATAAAGTGATGCAGGTTCGCCACCCAAAACAGAAACACAGCCGCAAGCATATCCGGCACAATGATACCTAGTAAATAGCCGGTGACGCCCAGCTTCGCCGGATAGAGGAAAATCAGCGTCAATGCAGCCGTAAGCACGGTGGTCAGGATACCATCGAATGCATACAGCTTGACCATGTTGCGCGCCCGCACAAACTGGCTGCAAATGCTATGGAACGAGGACGCGAACACAAACAACGCGACCAGGCTGCTTCGGCCCTTGATAAAATAAAGAAAGGATATATTTTCCAACAGTGGAGATGCCACCAGCATAATTGCTGAACCGATGCATACTGCAATCAGGCTGACCGTGAAGACATCCTTTTTGTTATACCGGCGGTCCAATCCAAAGCGTGTGATGGCATCAATGATCTCCAGGGAAAACACGGGAATCAGAATATTGCTGATATCCTGCAGCGCAGTTGCCGTGGAATAATCGGTCTGCGACAGGGCACCCGTGATAAAGCGGGTCATGATGATCGTCAGAATTTTGGAGCTGAAAGTGCCAATGGCAAAAATAATCGTATTGTTGAACAGGCGTTTATACTGATTCAAAAAGCAACTCTCCTGTATAGGCAATCTCAATTCTGTATTATAACATATCAGCTTGCAAAAGAACAGGGGGCACTACGTCAGAATTTATGACTCTGCGGCGAATCGGATCAAATGGATAAATTTTCTGCCCGACGCTTCTGTAACTTGCCGAATCTGTGCTATAATAAAAGAAAAGCAAACTTTGCTCTATTTTTTGATTGGAAGGGGTGCCAGCATATGGCAGAGTCTTTGGAAGAATTGCGCACACTAGCCGCACAAGCGGCGCAGGAGCTGCTCGCTGTGGCAAAGGTACGTCCCGGCGGGCTGATGGTGGTTGGCTGCTCTTCAAGTGAAGTGGGTGGCCATCACATCGGCAGCGACAGCAACCGAGAAAAGCCTACGTCCATTTTCGACGGTATCTATGCCCAGACACGTGCAGCCAACCTCTATCTTGCGGCGCAGTGCTGTGAGCATTTGAACCGCGCGTTGATTATTGAGCGGGAGGCCGCTGAAAAGTTTGGTTATGAACCGGTCAATGTGGTGCCCCAGCCTAAAGCGGGTGGTTCCTTTGCCACTACAGCTTATGCCCGATTTGCGGATCCGGTGGCTGTGGAGCATATTCGCGCGGACTGCGGGCTGGACGTAGGCGGCACACTGATCGGCATGCATCTGAAAGAAGTTGCCGTGCCGGTACGCCTGTCCATCGATCACATCGGCGAGGCCATTCTGCTGTGTGCGCGCACACGTCCGAAATTCATCGGCGGTATTCGAGCCCATTATGACGAAAGTCTTTTATAAAATACAGAAGTTTTGCATAAAATTTCCCATATAATATTCCCATTTTATTATGGAATTGGGAATTGACTTTTCCTTGATAGGCTGGTATACTTTGGACATAGCAAGTGAAAGTGGATTTTAATCAAGTCGACAATGACGTCGCACGGTTTCCGTGCGGCGTTTCTTTATTTTGTTTACAAGTTTTTACATACAAGCCTCTCTTTTCTTACATCTGCGCGAAGGCGCAATTCTCCGGCTTAGCCAGCCGGAGAAATTTTTTTGTTTTCTTTGGGATACTGCCAGTCAAAAGGATACCAGCCCAAAAACCTGGCCATACTAAAAGCAATGCAAAATAGCACTGCTCAAAAAGCGTATACGCCGCATGCAGAACAAAGGGATTCAAAGAAAAGCGACCAACGGCCCGGCAGCGGTTTCTCCGCTACCCGGCCGATTTTCTGCCTGTGTGTCCCATATATCTGCTGCCAACAGTGCTATCCAGAAAAGGGGGAAACGCATATGGATTCTGTCAAAAAACTGGTGCACACACATCGCTGGGCATACAGTCAGGCCGATATCGTTTGGGAACGGCTCGGCATGTGGCTGATGGGCGGCGGACTATATTGCCTAGTGGAAACAGCGTGGCGCGGGTGGACGCATTGGACAATGTTCCTGGCGGGTGGCACATTATTTCTACTCGTAGGCCTGGAGCGCGGCAAGCAACCTTGCCGATGGTCACTGGTCAGTCAGGCAGTGGTGGGCGGACTGACCATCACGATCGGGGAATTTGTGACGGGCTGCATTGTGAATCTGTGGCTCGGTATGCAGGTCTGGGATTATTCCGATAAGCCCTATAACTTGTTGGGCCAAATTTCCTTGTCCACTACTGCGTTGTGGTGCGCTGTCGCCCTGATCGCCGTACTGGTTTATGACCTCGCGCATTGGTTGATCTTCGGCGGAGAGCGGCCCCGTTACCGCCTTTTATAGACTTTTACCAATAAAAACAGAGGCATCCTGCGTTTATCTTGCGGATGCCTCTATTTTATTCGATTGATTGTCTAAATAAAATGGGGCGAGATCAGAAAATCTGCCATAGCGCGCCGAAATAGGGGGGAAGATCCGTCCCTCCGCCAAAGTCGTGCACTTTCCCCGTAATGAGGTCGCGCGCGCGGCCAGCATCTGCGTTAAAATCCACATGAACAGCTTCGTCCCCCGCATTGATTGCGACCAACACACGGTCTTTTTCTGACTTGCGCTCAAAAATGCAATATTTATTTTGCAGCACCAGAGACTGGAAGCTGCCATTACACAGGGCGTCGCTTTCCCGGTGCGCCTTGGCGCAGGCTGCGACCCACTGGGTCAAGTCGTTTTCTTTCGGCACGTCAAAGCATGGACGCAGCGCCGGATCTCCATCCTCTTTTTTCCCGGTTGCGCCCCATTCGCTGCCATAATAGATGCAGGGGATACCCGGCATGCCGGCCAATAGTGTATAAATCAGCGGCAAATGCTTGGGATTCTGCAAAATGGAGGCGACTCGGGTCACATCGTGGTTATCGACAAAGGACAGCGGGTGCATGCCCCGATACAACGCCCATTGCTCCGGGCCAAACTGTCGCAACAGCGAATGGACGATCTCAAACAGGTTCATGCTATTCAGGCTGGAGTACAGGCCCTTATAGCACTCATAATTCGTCACGCTATGACACATTTCCTCGTTCATCGTGGTCTTGTAATCACCACCGAGCACCTCACCGACCAGGAAAAACTCCGGCTTCAGCTTTTCAGTGAAGGAGCGCAACTGCCGTAGAAAATCGTGGTCCAGTAGATAAGCAACATCCAGCCGCAATCCATCGATGTCGAATTCCCGTACCCATTCCGCAATGCAGTCAAACAGGTGTTTGATAACATCCGGATTGCGCAGGTTAAGCTTGACCAGCTCATAGTGGCCCTCCCAGCCCTCATACCACAAGCCGTCGTTGTAGTTGCTGTTGCCGCCAAAGTCGATGTGGAACCAGTCGCGATAAGGGGACTGTTCCCGGTTTTTCAGCACATCCTGAAACGCCCAAAAGCCGCGCCCGACATGGTTGAAAACACCGTCGAGCACGACCTTGATTCCGGCTTCGTGCAGCGCCTGGCAGACTTCGGCAAAATCCTCGTTGGTGCCCAGGCGGCAGTCGATGCGGCGGTAGTCACGTGTGTCATAGCCGTGCGCGTCGCTTTCGAACACAGGGGAAAAATAGATCGCATTGCAGTTTAACTTTTGAATGTGCGGAATCCAGTCTTTTACCTTGCCGATCCGGTTGACCGTCTTGCCATCATTGGTAGCCGGCGCGCCACAAAACCCAAGCGGATAGATTTGATAAAATACAGCACGATACGCCCACATAATTTGACCTCCTCAATCATCTTTTCAGAACCAACAAAGTGTAAGAACGCCTTCTATACGGACACGCACGCAAGATGCCGTGCGTTATTTTTCGCCGTGTTGCCGCCAGTAATCCAGCAGCGCAACTTTTTCATTGGGGCATTGTTCCTCTATGACTGCATTGAGCAGGTAATCCAAAGCCCGGCCAATCGCCGGGCCTGAAAGTCCCAGCTTCACCAGGTCGTCGCCCTTGACCGCCAGTTGTGCGCGGGAGAAGCAGGCATCTTCAGCCACCAGCGCCCGCAAAACCGCCTCGCTCTGGTCGAGCAGCCGCAGACGGCTATGCACAGCAGGCGGTTGCGCAAGGGTATCGGCCCGTTGGACGGCCAACAGCAGAAGGCAAAAATCCAGGCCAAACTGGTTCAGACGCCGGCGCAACAGCCGCCTTTCCGGCGGCATCGGGAGCATATGGCGCGCCACCGCCTG
>USIA01000088.1 GCA_900554535.1 uncultured Oscillospiraceae bacterium
TCACGGCTGCAAAAGCTGTTCCATCAGCGCATGGGCTGCGGCGTGATCGCCTATTTCCGGCAGATTAAAGCGGAAGTCGCCAAAGAGGCGCTGCGCCGCGGCGACCGCAGTATGGAGGAAATCGCCGATTTTTTGGGCTATGCCAGCGCCGCGTATTTTTCCCGCGACTTCAAAAAGTGTACAGGCATGACCCCAACCGAATACAGTACTTCTGCCAAACTGCGCACCATGCGGTCGCAGGATGCGGAAAATTTTCAATAAGCCAAAAGCGCTGCCCGGTTCCGATGGGGCAGCGCTTTTTTAAGCGCCGCGGTCGTTTTTTCGGCGGCACATGGCGCGGTATTGGCTGGGATTGCACCCCTCCAGGCGCTTGAAGGTCTGGGAAAAATAGCTCGGCGAAGCGAAGCCCGTGTACTGGGCGATCTGAGAAATCGTGTAATCAGTGTTTTCGAGGAAGTACTTGCTTTCCTCCACGCGGCGCTGGATCAGGTAGCTGATCGGGGAGATGCCGTTTTCGCAAGTGAAAGCGTGCACGAGGTAGCATTTGTTGATGTGCGCGTGTTTGGCGAGGTCGTCGAGCGTCAGCGGAAGCTGGTAATTTGCGTCGATGTAGCGCTTGACGCGGGCGCATTCCTTGCTGGAGCGGCGGCTGGAAACAGCCTGTAAACTCATATTATTGGCGCGCGCTAAGCGGATTAGGAAATTTTCCAGCGTGTTTTGACAGATGATTTCATATTGCGGAGGTTTCTCCTGCAGCTCACGCAGCATAGTGCCCAGATAAAAAAGGTATTCTTCCCGCTGATCCTGGCTGCAATCGCAAATGCTGCACCGGTTTTCCCGGTCCGCGTGCGCCCCATGGAACAAAAAGCCCAGCCCCTCCACGCCGACCACGATGTATTCCATCGCGGAGGCGGCGGAGCTCAGCTCCGTGTGTTCAATGTTGGGATTGACGAGCACCAGGCTGTTTTCGTGGATGGCAAACCGGTCGTTTTCCACGCGGAAGTAACCCCGGCCGCTTTTGACAAAGAAGAGCTCTGTGTAAAAGTGACTGTGCATGCTGCTGGACCAGTCGTCGCCAAATTTTGAGGTGCTGATGTAAAGCAGTTTTGCGTTGCCGTGCTCGACGGTCGTGTTTTCCATGAAAAAGCGGCTGTTGCTCATCCCGGGAACCCCCTTCACTCAGGCTTGCCGGTTCTGCCGGCTTTTGCCACGATTTGTTTTAGAAATGTTGCTTTGTGCAGTAAAATTCTCCATTGCAATCGGCCGGATAAGCCTTTGACTCTTCCGGAGACCGAAAATACGGTCGAACGGCTTTTCTATTTCTCATCTATTACACTATAAATCAAAATTGAAATCTATGCAATATGGCTAGAAGAGACTTTTCAAAAAAAGAATATTGCCCCATTTTTCTTTCAAAAATAAGGAAATCCTGTCTTTTCGCATCATTGCGCACAAAATTAAATTTTTTGCCTCTTATTTTTATGGATTCAACACAAAAAACGCAATATCTCTAAAACTTTTCGCAAGAAACACGATTGTGATCATTACGGGAATCCGTATAATAGTAAGTGAAAGATGCGCCGGACGACACGCGTCGGGCAAGATTATGAATAGCGAGACTCAAGCGCGAGAAAGCTTAAAAGGAGGAAAAGAGTTATGAGCAAAGTCAAAAAGGTATTGGCAGCTGTCATTGCTGCCTCCGTGGCGGCCAGCATGGCGGTCGGCGCTACAGGCTGCCAGAAAGTGGACACCGCGTCCAGCACCGGTGGCGCTGGAGATACCGGGAGTGCAACGGCTAGCGGCACCAGCACCGGCAATATCAGCGGTGAATTGAAGCTGGCCGTCTTTAAGGGCGGCTACGGCGACCAGGTGTGGAAGGACATCGCTGCAAAATTTGAGGAGAAGTATCCGAATGTCAAGGTGAGCATCACCTCGGATCCAAACCTGGGCGATGTGATCCGCCCGAAGATCATCAACAACGACGCGCCGGATCTGATCTATCTGGCATCCACAAACAAGTCCGGCCTGATGCAGTCCTTGATCTCGGATAAGCAGCTGGTTGACGTCAGCGATGTGTTTGATGACGGCCTGAAGGATAAGCTGATCGACGGCGTGCTCGACGGCCCGACCTATCAGCCTTATGGCGATGGCAAGATCTATGCGGCGCCGCTGTTCTACAGCGTCAACGGCATCTGGTATGACGCAAATCTCTTTGAGAAGAACGGCTGGAGCGTACCGAAGACCTGGGATGAAGCATTCGCGGTGGCCGACAAGGCAAAGCAACAGGGCATCGCCATGTATACGTATGCAGCAGCAAACGCCCCGGCTTACAACGAGAATGTTGTGTGGCCGATGATTGCGGCGATCGGCGGCGAGCAGAAGCTGGACGACATCTTTAACTACAAGGCGGGCGCTTGGAACGATCAGGCAGTCACCGATACGCTGAATATCTTCAAGAAGATTGGTGACGGAGGTTATCTGCTCGACGGCACGATGGGCATGACACACACCCAGAGCCAGCAGCAGTGGCTGCAGGATAAGGCCCTGTTCATCCCGAACGGCGCTTGGATTCAGAACGAGATGAAGGATAGCCCGCGCGCGGACGGCTTCAAGTTTGCGATGATGCCGACCCCGGCGACCAAGGAAGGCCAGAAGCAGGCCGTTTGGTCTCAGACAGAAGAGATGTATATCCCGACCAAGGCCAAGAACATCGATGCAGCCAAGGCGTTCATGAAGTTCCTGTATGAGGATGACATCGTCAAGATGATGGCGAAGGCTTCCAATTCGCTGCCGCCTCTGAAGAATGGTCCGGAGCTGGTCAAAGGCCTGGTCGACGATGCAACCTATTCTTCCATGGAAATCGGCGCGTCGTCGGATTATATCCAGGTCAGCGGCGGCTTTGCCAACACGCAGTCCACGAACATCAATATCCGTCAGGACTTCTTCAAGGGCATCGGCGATATCCTCAACAAGAAGACCACGCCGGCCGATCTGCAGAAAAAACTGGAAGATGAATCGCAGCAGCTGGCAAAGCTTGTGACCACCACAACGTCGTCGGACGCTTCCGCTTCGTCGAACTAAGCATGTGTGTCAAGAAACAAGACTGAAGATCAGCAATAGCAGAATCCCGGCTTAACGGGGAATGGCAGGGTAAGACGGAGTGATCCCCCTGCCATTTTTTATACCGCCTTCGTCTTGTCAAAGGAGGATTTTTTTATGGGAAAAGGGAAAAGCCTGGCGGCTAGCCAACCCAAAGACCGGAAACGCTTGCGGAAAGGCTTCATTGCGGCCTGCGTCATACCGTCTCTGGTTCTGTACGCGCTGTTTGTGCTCTATCCGACCATCACTGTTTTTTACACGTCCTTTTTCCGCCAGACGAGCCTGGGAACAGACAGGACATTTGTCGGGTTCCAAAACTTTATCGGTGTGTTCCAGGAC
Source organism: uncultured Oscillospiraceae bacterium (assembly GCA_900554535.1). Classification (GTDB taxonomy): domain Bacteria; phylum Bacillota; class Clostridia; order Oscillospirales; family Acutalibacteraceae; genus Caproicibacterium. Next base: position 3,439 of record USIA01000088.1, read on the forward strand.
GCCAAGTTCACGACGGCATTGGGCAACCAGTTCTTTCTGATCGTTGTCGTCACGATCATCACCATGACCTGTTCGATGTTTTTTGCGGCACTGCTGACGCAGTCCAAGTTGCGGGAGCGGCCTTTTTACCGGACCGTGTTCTTTTTCCCGAATGTGCTGGCGGTTGTGGTGATCGGCACGCTGTTTGTGCAGATCTATGATCCGACAAACGGCCTGCTCAATGCAATTGTAAGCCTCTTTACCGGTACGCAGTCGCATATCGCCTGGCTGGGCGGCGAGCGGTTCACCATTCTGTGGTGTATCACCATCGCCATGGTCTGGCAGGCCATCGGCTATTATATGGTTATGTACATGTCCGGCATGGACAGCATCTCTCCGGAGCTTTATGAGGTTGCGGATCTCGAGGGCATGGGCAAGTTCAAGCAGTTTTTCAAAATTACCCTGCCGCTGATGTGGGAGGTCGTGCGCGTGACGCTGGTGTTCTTCATCATCTCCACCATCAATATGAGTTACACTTTCGTCCAGGTCATGACGCCGGAAACGCTCGACGTGCCGCTGACCTATGTGTACAAACAGGCTTACTCGAGCAATAACTATGGCTTTGCTATGGCCGCAACGACCGTGATGTTTGCAGTTTCGTTTATCCTGGCGGGGATCAGCAACCGGCTGACCGCCCGGAATGACTGAGGAAAGGAGAGGACAGCTATGGCAGCAGATGCAATTTCGAAAAAAGCAAAAAAACACAAGATTGCGTTGACCGTCGTGACGCGCATTGTCCTGATCCTGTTTACGGTCGTTGTGCTTTGGCCGATTTTGTGGACCATCTTTACGTCCTTTAAGACCAGCAGTGAGTTTTTGACAAGTGCCTGGTCATTGCCAAGCAGCCTGCACGTTCAGAACTACGCCAACGCCTGGCAGACGGGCAACCTCGGCGCCAATTTTATCAACTCCATCATCGTGACGGCGTTGGGCCTGGCTTTCATCATGGTGCTGGCCGTACCGCTGGCGTATGCGACTTCCAGAATGAAGTTTAAGGTGCGCGGCCCTGTCAACTTTGTGATTATGGCCGGCCTGTTCATCAGCCAGACCTATATTGCGGTGCCGGTGTTTACGATGCTCAGCAGAGTGGAGCAGAGCATCAACAACTACTTCGCGGACTATATCTTCTTTGGCAGTTATCAGATACATATTCAGCTGACCAGCAACCTGGTCATCTACGCACTCATCTGCGCGGTCACCAGTCTGCCGTTTACGGTGTATCTGTTGCGCGGCTATATGTCCGGCATCCCGAAAGACTATGAGGAAGCGGCCGGCATCGACGGCTGCGGCCACTGGGCCACCATGCTGCGCGTGATCGTGCCGATGTCCAAATCCGCGCTGGTGACGGTCGTCATGTTTGACTTCATGAGCTATTGGAACGAGTATCCCCTGGCGCTGGTTTTCCTGCAGAATGAAAACGTGAAGACCCTGCCAATTGGCCTGCAGAACCTGATGGAGACAGCCAAATTTGCAACCGACTGGGGCGCCATGTTTGCCGGTATGGTCATTGTCATGCTGCCGACAATTGTGCTCTATTGCATCGTGCAAAAGCGCCTGACCCAGGGCATCAGCATGGGCGGCTTGAAGGGTTAAATTTTGAACGTGGATATTTCAGATGCTTCCGGGTGGCGCCCGGAATGAGAGGATGGTAAATTGCTTATGAATCAGACAGGCGGAAGATTCACCCTGCCCGGCGAGACCGGGATGGAACCGATTGTGGCAGAGTTGGCCCGCAAATGGAAAGTGGATGCAGTGCGTGACAGCGATGGCACCCAGCTTTCTCAGGAGATCCTGGACATGGGGCTGCAGGTTTATTCGACGCTGTGCCTGGTGCGCGCGGACAACGCCTATATGAAGGCGCACCCTGAGTACCGCCAGCAGATCTATCTGCTTTCAGAGCCCTGCGTCGCGGAAGCCGAAACGCTGCAGATCGATATTATGCAGAAATTCTTTGACCAGCAGTTCACCCCCAACACCGACTGCGATATTCATCGCTACTGGCAGGTGGTGGACCGCACAACCGGCGAGAGCCTGCCCGATTTTTCCTGCGAAGGCCGCATTGTTACAATCCGCGGCACCGTGCCCTATCACGTCTATACCGTCAGCTTCCTGGCCTATCAGATCTGGGAACCGGTTTCCATGTATAACCACCTGACGAATGACTGGGGCGATCGCGAACACCTGATCCCGATCGATGTGCGTTACCCGGAAGCCGGGGCGCATACGCTGCAAGTACTGGAAGATTGGCTGCAAAATCACCCCAAGACCGATGTGGTGCGCTTCACAACCTTTTTCTACAACTTTGACCTGATGTATGACCAAAACGCCAAGGAGCGCCAGGTCAACTGGTTTGGCTACGCCGCGTGCGTCAGCCCTTATGCATTGGACCTTTTTGAAAAGGAATACGGCTACGCGCTTTTGCCGGAGGACCTCGTGGATGCTGGCAAGTACAACACCCCGTTTGAAAATCCATCGAAGAAATACCTCGACTGGATGGACTTTAATCAGCGCTTTGTCTCGCAGTTTGCCAAGCAGTGCGTGGATATTGTCCACAAGCATAACCGCAAGGCCATCATGTTCTTTGGCGATCATTGGGCGGGGACGGAGCCATACGGCAAATATTTTCAGAATATCGGCCTGGATGCGGTCGTCGGCGCGGCCGGCGACGGCGTGACGACCCGCATGATCGCGGACATTCCGGTCAAGGAGACGGAGGCGCGTTTTTACCCGTATTTCTTCCCAGATGTATTCCACGAGGGCGGTGACCCGGTCGGGGAAAGCACCCGCGTCTGGCGCAAATGCCGCCGCGCCATGATGCGCAAGCCCATGGACCGCATGGGTTACGGCGGATACCTGAGCCTGGCTTACAAGTTCCCGGCGTTTATCGACCACGTTTCGGATGTGGCGGACCAGTTCCGCTCCATTGTGGAAAACGCGAAGGGCACGAAGCCCTACAGCGCGCCATTTAAAGTGGCGGTGCTCAATAGTTGGGGCCATCTGCGCACATGGCAGACGCATCAAGTCGCGCACTCTCTCTGGAACCAGCGCTGCTATTCCTACCTCGGTGCCATGGAGGCGCTGGCGGGCCTGCCGTTTGAAGTGGAGTTTATCAGCTTTGACGACATCCGCGGCGGCGTGCCCAAGGACATCGGCGTCATCCTCAACGCGGGCGACGCTGGCACAAGCTGGAGCGGCGCTGAATATTGGAAGGACCCGCAGATCACCACGGCGCTGCGCGCCTGGGTGTATAATGGCGGCGGCTTCATCGGCATTGGCGAACCGACTGCCTGCGAATACCAGGGGCGCTTCTTCCAGCTGGCAGATGTGCTCGGCGTACAGAAGGAAATCGGCCTGACCGCCAGCTGCGACAAATCGGCGCTTCAGAAGGTGGACAGCCACTTCATCACCGCTGACCTGCAGGGACCGGTGAACTATGGCGAGAGCATGCCCATGATCTATCAGGCCAGCGACTCGCTGGCTGTGCTCGACGTGCAGAATGGCAGCTGCACCATGGCGGCCAACGAATGCGGCAAGGGCCGCGCCTTCTACATGGCAGGCATGCCCTATGACCTGCAAAATGCCCGCCTGCTGCAACGCGCCATCTGCTGGGTGGCGCATCAGGAGGGAGAAGCCGCAAACTGGGCTTCGGACAATGTCTACACGGAAGTCACGGCGTATCCGGAAACCGGCCGCTTCTCGGTCATTAACAACAGCACCGAACCGCAGCGTGGCACGGTCCACGCACCGGATGGAAAGACCTATGCATTTGACCTGCCGGGCGCCGGCTGCGTCTGGATGGATATCTAAATACAGAAAAGTATTCTGGTAAATAAAAAAGACGCGTATCCCCACGGAAACGTTCCGGTGGGAATACGCGCCTTTTGCCTGTCGGGCTTTAGCATTCAAAATACGGTGATGGAAAATGTATACACAGCGGTTTCGCCGGGCGGCAGCGTTCGCATACCGCGTTTGTGGTCAAAGCAGTCGTCCTCGCCCACGCATGCGGTACATCCGGTCCACGGCTCCAAGGCGACAAAGGGCGCTTCTCCGGCCGGCGACCAGACCCCGATCATCGGAAAATCGGCAAAATCAATCCGCACGCCGTGGCCGCTTTTGCTTCCACGCAAGGTCAGCGTGCGCGTCTGCAGGTTGTCGAACACCAGCGCGTCGTGGTCAAAGAGGTGGTGATCCAGCGGCAGCGTGTCGCTGTCCTCCGCCAGCCACCGGCGGGTTGTAAAAAACACGTCCCCCGGCGACTCCCGCAAGCA
>USIA01000089.1 GCA_900554535.1 uncultured Oscillospiraceae bacterium
TGATCGAACCCCCCATTCCCCCGGATTGCGGACAGCCGCTCGGTTGCGGTCTGCGGCACCCGCCCACCGTAGGAAGGAACGGCGATTACCGCAACATCATTTTCCTCCAGTGTGACATCGGAAAAGGCCACTTTGCTGTCGGTCAGGTCAATGAATTGGGAATCATCGCCCAAGCCATGTGCAAACATATCCGCAGCCTTTTTCGTTCCGCCCGTCGGGCTAAAACAGATCTCGTAAAGTTTCATTTTGGGTATCCTCCTGTCAGTTTATGATTCAATCACCCAAGAAATTCCATACCATGTATTGTCAGGAATACGGATATCGTCTTGTGGTAATTTTTCAAATTTCCCATGCAGCCCCTGTTCCAGTGCAGTCTGATGAAAATGGGAAAGGGCAATTCCCAGATCCACCTGTTTGATTCTTACCTCATCAGGAGATAATTTGGCCGGATGAGTTTCATAGAAATGATAAACATTCCCCTGCTTTAAGACACGCCACGGCTGCTGGTTCGTTGCAGAGGGAGCTAACCGCAGCATCTCAAGACAGACGGCATAGTCCCCCGCATCCTTTTCGTCAAGCGGAACGCCAAACCGTTCCTGATAGAAAAGTTCAGACCACGGTTTGCGCTCAGAGGATTTCATGGTGCTACGCATCAGCGATTCCCGGATGCTCCGTTTTTCTGCCGGATAGCCGACAGGAGAGATGGCCGGGAACCACTCATCCACACCGATGTGCATGGCAGAGGCAAAACTGTCGCGGCTGAATGTCGCAGCCAGCCAAACTGTACCCAGTCCCATAGCAGTCGCATACAGAATCAGGTTTCAAACGCATATCCGGCTGCCAAGAAGGCGTTTTCCGTTTTCGGGACCGATACGCCAAGAAATGTGCGGGCATCTTTGATGACCCCATAGGTGCCGAGTTTTTCCCCGTTTGGGTTCAATTCCTTGTCCACGATATGAATATGGACATCCACGCCAAACGGGTTGTATAATTCCCGAAAGAAATCTGTCAGTTTTCTGCGGTCTTCTTCGGACAACGGCCGATCCATAAAAGTTCTTACGCTGTGCCGCTTTTTGATAGTATCAATGATTGGAATTGGAAGTTTCTTTTCCATCTTGCCCTCCTGTTAAAGCTGAATCATGACCTTGCCGTCCGTATGCCCGTGCGCCACAAGTTGGAGCGCCTCCTGTGCCTTCTCCAGCGGGAATACGCGGGGATCGGTTTTAGGCACGATGTGGTTCTGCTCCACAATTTTTGTGATTTTCCGCAGTTGTTCCCCGTCCGAGCGGACAAACATGAAACGGTATTCTTTCCCTTGCTTTTTGGCAGCCTTATCATATTTTGCGCCTGCCAGCGTGAACAGAGTCTTTTTGAAGCCGGAAACATGATTTCGGACAGCAAATTCTTTGTTGGGGCCCGTGCGCAGGCTCAAAAGTCGCCCGCCCTTTTTCAGGACAGAAAGCTCATGTTCAAAATCTCCCGCGCCCAGCGTATCAATCACATGATCCACACTGGACAACTTCTCCCAATAGTTTTCCTTGCGGTAGTCAAGGTACTGGTCAGCCCCGGCGTGAAAGATGGAATCTTTCGCCTTCGCATTTCCGGTGACGATCACATGAAGCCCCAAAGCCTTAGCGATGGGCACCGCCATCTGGCCGAAGCTGCCGGAGCCACCGGGAATCAATACACTTTGCCCCGGTTTTGCCTCCAATTCCTCCGTGATGCCCTGCCATGCGGTCAGGCCCGTCAGCGGGATAGCGGCTGCGGTGATAAAATCGTAGCCGGAAGGCATGGGGGCAAGCGCCGCCCGGTCAATCGCCACATATTCCGCAAACGCGCCGATCTTAGCCAATGGGAGCCGGGCATATACCCTGTCACCGGCCTGAAATTCGGTGACATTTTTCCCGACTTTCTCAACCACACCGGCACACTCGTTTCCGAGGGTGAGCGGCATAGGGTAGTCTTGGATCAGTTTGACGCTGCCTGTCAGGATCAAGAGTTCAAGCGGATTGACCGCTGCTGCTTTTACCCGAACCAAAACCTCATTCGGGCCGATTTCAGGATTTGGAATATCCCGCAAAACGGTGTTGATAGTTTTCTCATATTTGTCAATCTGAATAGCCTTCATAGAAAGATTGTGACCTCCTACCGGTTACTGATTTCTTATCACGCCTTTGGGGAATCCGTGGCTTTCCCTTGCATTTCCGCTGTGAAGCGTGTAAAATAGATTGATGTAAGGCGTTCACTTACATCAGTGTTTAGTATAACACGCGCAAGATGTAAAGTCAATATTTACATCTTGCGCAGTATTTGAATTTTGAAAGGATTTTATCATGCAGCTCAGTATGAAATGTTCGGTGGCAGTACACTGCTTAATATTTATAAACGAAGCGAAAGGGAAGGCTAAGGTCACAAGCAGTCTGCTGGCGCAGAGCACCGGCTGTAATCCGGTGGTGATCCGTAATGTATTCAGTGCGCTGAAAAAAGCCGGAATGATTACCGTGGCCCGCGGTACGGGAGGTGCAGAACTCTGTATGCCGCCTTCCGAGATCACGCTGTATCAGATTTATCAGGCCATTGAGCCGAACGGCCTTTCCTCCCTGATCGGCATTCATCCCTGTGACGGGCGGGCCTGTCCGGTTGCCCAAAATATCCGCGCAGTATTGACGAAACCGTACCAGAAGATTGAGGATGCGATCCGGAAGACAATGGAAGAAACCACACTCGAATCCATGATCGAGGACTTCCACAACCGTACATCGAATTCAGCTTCCCCGGTTCATACGGAAGCCGGTGAAACGCAGCAAGCATAATAGCCGAAAGCTACAACTTTAGCAGATTGGATAGCTTCGCCATTTAGCTTGCTGTTGTTTTGCGCTCGTATTAAGATTGATAGATTGATATTTAATTAGATTGTTACTTGGTTCTTTGGTATTTCTTTATTTAGTATTTAATTGTGCGGGAATTTCCCCGTGTGGTTTTTCCATGTGTGGATTTGCCACATCTGGATTATCCATGTGCGGATATTCCCCATGTGGAGGGACGGAAAACACCTGATTTGCTCTCTGAGCGGCATTTCCCTATGCGGGAATATTGGAATATGGCAAGCCCTGCAAAAGCCGCTTACAGCGAAAGAAAATGCCCAAAATCGACCTTTATCCTGACAGTAAATCGTCCTGTCTGTCCGCCCATTTAAGGCAAAGAAAACCGCCTGTCCCACAGACCGTTTAGTTCGGCCATAGGGACAGGCGGTTTGAATTTTCTGATTACTTACGCACTGCTGATTTTGTGTCATTCTTTATTCAAGGTTGTCATTTGACAGATTCCGCAGATACGCTCTATAATATTGGTTACAATTATGCACCGAAATTCCAATATACCGGCTGTCCAAGCGACCGGCATCGAGCGATCGTAAAAACATTTTACTGCCGGAAGCTGCCACTGTTTACTTGGCGAATCTGGCGGCCGAAGCTTCTCAACAGTATAGTCCGTCTCTCGCCATGTGCGGACTGAGTCACTGTTCTATAAATCGAATGAAAAGGTGGAGACTCCCTATGAGAATGCGCGCCAAACCGTGGGCAGGTCCAGAATTGGACGCCTGCCCATTCTTTTTGCGTAATCCCAAATGTATGAAAAATCAATGGCTGGACTGGTTTCCGCGCCGTCAAGCCGCTGCATGTAGAGCTTGGCTGCGGCAAAGGATGGTTTCTGGCGGGAATGGCGCCGCGTCACCCGCAATATAATTATCTTGGCATCGATATGAAGGACGCTGTATTGGCTCCTGGCAAGCGTTTGATCGAGCAGGCCTTTGCCGAGCAAAACAGGCCGGTCGATAATGTGGCGTTGACGGCCTATGACATCGAGCGCCTGCCAGATATTCTCGGACCACAGGACCGCATCTCGCGCCTGTACATCAATTTTTGCAACCCATGGCCAAAACCGCGCCACCATAAGCGCCGCCTGACCCATCCGCGTCAACTGATGCTGTACCGCCCGTTGCTGGAACCGGATGCCGAGTTATGGTTCAAAACGGACGACGATGCGCTGTTCGCTGCCACTTTGCGTTATTTGCCGGAAGCGGGCTTTTCCGTGTTTGCCCAAACGCACGACCTGCACGCCTTGCATTGCCCAGAAAACGTGATGACCGAGCACGAAGCGATGTTTTCCAAAGAAGGCATTCCCATCAAGGCGTTAAAAGCTCGAGTGTCCGTTTCTGACTAAGTCGCCCCGTAAATATAGTAAGAGCCCCTACCTTCTGCTGAATTATCAGAAGGTAGGGGCTCCCGTCTAAAGAGCGAGTTATTCAATCACGATCTGTTTTGTCTGTGGCTTCTGCGCCGATTTCTTTGGCAGCTCCATCGTCAGTACACCGTTTTCATACTTTGCGGAAATGGAGTTGGTGTCAATGGTGGAAACATCAAAGGAACGTGTCAGACTTGCCATGCGGCGTTCCCGGCGGATATAGGGCGCTTCCACCTTGGATCCGCCCTCTGCATTATTTTCCTCTTTGTGCGTAGCGGAAATCGTCAGGCAGTCCTTGTCAATGTCAATCGCGATTTCTTCTTTCTTAAATCCCGGAAGCTCAGCTTCCAGCACATATTTGTCGCCTATGTCGCGGATATCAGTCCGGCAGGGAGCAAAGCCGCTTTCGTTCACATTGAAAAAATCATCATCCAAATGGTCAAACAGATTGAACAAACCGGAATTTCTGCGCTCAAAAGGAATCAACTCAAACATAATAGACAAACCTCATTTCCGAATAAATTCAAAACGCTATTTACTCAATGACAACCTGCTTAGCAGCCGGCTCTTCCGCTTTCTTCTTCGGCAGCGTCAACTTCAAGACGCCATCTTCAAATTTCGCCTGAATTCCTTCCGTGTCCACATCCGCCAGGTCAAAGGCGCGGCGAATGCTGGCGGTACGGCGCTCGCGGCATACATAGCTGCCAGCTTCTTTTTTCTCAGTCGGCTTTTCTTCGTGCTTTGCCGAGAGAATCAGGCAGTTGTTTTCAACCTCAACATGGATCTCTTCTTTTTTGAAACCAGGCATTTCGGCCTCTAGCTCGTAGTGGCTACCTGCATCCCGAATATCGGTCACGCAGGGGACATTTTCTTGCCCACGAGCAAAGTTGGAACCCAGCATACGGAAAAACTGGTTGGCTAACGAATCTGTGCGTTCAAAAGGAATTAAATCAAACATACTTCATACCTCATTTCTTGAAAGCCTTAAGATAGCATCCGTTATCTTTGACGAAGCATCCTTTGATTTTGTCTTTCGGGATTTTATCATCCCTTTGACATCTTTTATCATACGGGCCATTTGTAAATAGTCTGTGAATATATATTTAACAAAAAGTTAATTTTAGCACTTAATATCTAAGAGTGCTAAAATTCATTTTATCACCAACAGGTTGCCTTAAAACGCAAAATCGACTATAATAGAGTTGAAAAAAGCGTTATTTGTTATGCAAATTTCCGTGTTGTTTACAAACTACAGGAAGGAAGGTACATACTTCTATGAATATGCAGCCAGAAGAGCTTTGGAAAGCCGCCGCACGTGCGCGGGAAAATGCCTATGCGCCGTATTCTGATTTTCGCATCGGAGCCGCTTTGCTGACCACCGACGGGCGGGTCTTTTTGGGGGCCAGCATGGAAAGCAGCTCCTATGGCGCAACCATCTGCGCTGAGCGGGCCGCTTTTGCTTCGGCCGTCAGCAGCGGTGCACGCAGCTTCGCGGCCATCGCTGTTGCCGGCGCCCCAGGGAGCCAACCACCGGTCAATCCATGTCCGCCTTGTGGCCTGTGCCTACAGGTAATGGCCGAATTTTGTAAACCGGATTTTCCGATTTATCTAGCCGACGGCAAGGGTGGCATTTTTCATTATCTGTTGGGAAACCTGCTGCCGCATGTTTTTCATGCCGCCCAAGCCCAGTGAGCATCTAGCTCAAGGCACGCTTGCCAGCGTGCCTTTTTGATATTACCACAGAATTCGTATTACATAACTCGGATTACATAAACCAGTTAAAAATATATTCGGGTACATAACTGAATTTACATAATTTTGTTTTCTACGTAAAAACGGCCATATCATCGGATTTCTCCAACGATATGGCCATTCATTATGGAAACCTGCTACCCGCGTCCAGCGTCAGCATTTCTCCGGTTCTGGATAGGCCTCACCAAAAGTTTCGACCGTTACTTTTTTCATGACCTGATCCTTCAGGGGCTTGTCCATCCGGTCGCGCTGGCTGGAAACGATTGCATCCGCTGCTTCCATGCCCTCTATCACTTTGCCAAAAGCCGCATACTGGCCATCCAGATGCGGGGCATCTGCCACCATGATAAAGAACTGGCTGCCTGCGGAATCGGGCATCATGGTGCGTGCCATGCTCAACACGCCGCGTGTGTGTTTGAGGTCATTGCGAAAGCCGTTTTGGGAAAATTCGCCGCGGATGCTGTAGCCGGGGCCGCCCATTCCGGATCCCTCCGGGTCGCCGCCCTGGATCATAAATCCGGGGATAACGCGGTGAAAGATGGTGCCGTCATAGAAACCAGCCTGGACCAGATTGATAAAATTGCGCACCGTATTTGGCGCAATCTCTGGGTAAAGCTCCGCCTTGATGGTGCCTGCGCTGGTTTCAAATGTAACGATTGGATTCTGCATGCAAAAGCCTCCTATTGCTTTTTTCACTAGACGCATGATTGTCTGCAACTAGTATACCCGAAAATGCAGTGGCGGACAAGCATCAATTGCCCTTTCTTGCCACATTCACATTCTCTTTTCTCCACATTTATGGTATACTAGACAAAAAAGAAGGAGGCTGTTATGAAATTTATTTCATGGAATGTCAATGGCCTGCGGGCTTGCCTGAAAAAAGGATTTATGGATTTCTTCACATCTGTGGACGCGGACGCGGTCTGCCTGCAAGAAACGAAACTGCAGCCAGGCCAGGTAGAGCTGGACTTACCCGGCTATCATCAATATTGGAATTCTGCCGAGAAAAAAGGCTATTCTGGCACTGCCATTTTTTGCCGTCAAAAGCCGCTTTCCGTTTCCTATGACATTGGAGATCCTGCACATGTGGGGGAAGGGCGGAGTATTACGTTGGAATTCCCCACGTATTATCTGGTGACGGTTTATACGCCGAACGCACAAAGCGAACTCAAGCGGATTGCGTACCGAATGGAGTGGGAAGACGCGTTTCGTGCCTACCTGCATGCGCTCGATACCAAAAAGCCCGTCATTGTCTGTGGGGATATGAATGTGGCGCACGAGGAGATCGACCTGAAAAATCCAGGCCCCAATCGCGGGAATGCGGGTTTTTCCGATCAGGAGCGTCAAAAATTCACCGAGCTGTTGGAGGCCGGTTTTACCGACACATTCCGCGCGCTGCATCCTGGCCTGACGGGTGCCTATACCTGGTGGAGCTACCGCTTCCATGCGCGCAACACAAATGCCGGGTGGCGCATCGACTATTTTCTCACCTCCAACCGGCTGTTTGAAAAGGTGACAGACAGCCGGATTTTGAGCGATGTGCTGGGCAGCGATCATTGTCCTGTCGAGTTAACCCTGCAAGATTAAAGATTGGCACAGCCAGTTGGGAAGGAGTTCGTAAAACGATGCAATTAACATTCTACGGTGCAGACAAAGAAGTCACCGGCAGCTGCCACTGCCTGACCGTCAATGGGACCCGCCTTGCGTGCT
>USIA01000090.1 GCA_900554535.1 uncultured Oscillospiraceae bacterium
ACTGGTTCCCCTTTGGAATCCGCCGCCGACGGAGCAGGGGGAACTGGTTCCCCTTCGGACGTCGCCGTCGAAGGAACAGGGGGAACTGGTTCCCCTTTGGAATCCGCCGCCGACGGAGCAGGGGGAACTGGTTCCCCTTTGCCGGTCGCTTTCGCATATGCTTCGTTGATAGACAGGATTCCTTTTCGAATTGCTTCTTGATCTTCTTCAGATAGGGAAGAGATGGCTTTGTATTTTTTGACCTGCCGGTCCGATACGCCCAGCACCTTTGCGAGATCCTTCTGTGTCGCAGGCGCGTCCATCTGCACCAGCGCATTGACAGCAGCCTTGTAAAAGGAAAGCTTTTCGCCCGCCGTGTACTCACGGACTGCCAAATTGGCGGACAGCAGCATCAAAAATGATTTCGGCCCATCGATGTGCTCGAAGACCCGACAGTCGACGGTATCCCAGTGCAGATAGGTTGTGATCGCGCGAAACCGGCGCTCGCCGGAAATAATGCGGTACTCCGTTTCGGAGACTTTATTGACTGTGAGCGGATGTAACAGACCGTTTGCGTCAATGCTGGCAGCCAAATCCGCGATACTCTCGTCGGTATCAAGCCTTGCGCAGAGGTTGTCGTCGGACGGATGGATGTATTGTACGGGAATGGACGCGCTGTACGCCAGTTTATTGAGAACACTGGCGGAATTTTTGACTGCCTGCATCCGTGCGGCCAGCTTTTTCAAATTTACTCCCATTGCAATTACCTCCCAATATGCAGAAACGGGCGAAACAGTTTATGATTGGCCAATGCCGTAGCTCCGTAACCATCATATCCAAGTTTCGTAAGTGCCTCATAGGCAAAGGCGACGTAATCTTTAGCCACCGGACAGCGAAACCGAATGACCGGGCGCTGATGATTGAGGGCGTAAGGAATCTTTGAGCTTTTGCGAATCGTCTGCTTAAAAACAGGGAACATAGATTGCGCGTTGCAAATGGCGTCTTTATAAACCTTTTTGACCGCCGTGTTTTCATCCATCGTTACGAGAACGCCCAGCACGGACAGAGAAGGATTAACCGTGCGCTTGACCTCTTCCATCTCTTTCGACAGGTAGACAAGCCCAGTTAGGGCGTAGTCGTCTGCGATGGCAGGCAGGATTGCATAATCCGCCGCCGCCAGCGCGTTGCGTTTCACCATGCTCTCACTGGGTTGGCAGTCCAAAATGCAAAAGTCGTACTTTTCTTCAGCTCGTTTCAAGTGATGCCGCAGCACCAGCAGGGCTTCTTGCTCGTGCGCCAGCGTCGGCATCTGACGATACAAATCATCGTCTAGTTTTGACAGCCGATATTCTGCGCCGATCAGGTGCAAATGTCGGATGTTGGTGGCGCGTGCGGTGGCGGCAAGCGTACTTTCATCGCGGAGCCACTCATAGACAGTTGGAAACGTTGCGTAATCCTGTTTCATCGGAAAGTTGGCCGTCGCGCAGCCCTGGGGGTCGAGGTCAATCAGCAGAACTTTGAAGCCCTCATCTGCCAGGACGGCTGCCAGATTGACGGCAGTCGCGGTTTTCCCGACGCCGCCCTTTGAGTACGTAATCGCAATGGTTTTCATGGTGTGTTCTCCTTTCAATGGGGACCTATTCGGCCACAGACATTTGTCGTCTATTTTTCATTGTGCGGATAAGAAAAGGGATGCGAGTTTTCTCACATCCCAAAGTAAAGCAGTTTTTTGATATTTCGCGCTTTCCAGTACGGCACGATGTTCATCAGCTCTTCGTGGAGCAGGTCTAAGTTTGGTTGCGGCCGGGCCGCCACCGCATTGTACAGCGCAAGCGTCATTTGGCAGTCACCGACGGCGCGGTGATCCTGTACGGACTCGATTTGCATAAGCTAGCCTCGGACAATTTGAGTCCCAGGCCGCGTTCATTCGGAATATCGATGTAATCCATAAATATCTGCATCATATCCATGCTGTCTTCAAACATTCGGCGCATTTCCTGCTTTTGCAGAGGCGTTTGTGCGGACTGGACCATCAGCCGACAGTCGAACGGTGTGTTATAGCACATTACGCGGCGGCCACCGACAATGGAAACGATCTTGTCCAGCTCCTGTGCAAAGGATGGTTGATCCCGCAGCATCTCTTCTGTGATGCCGTTGACCACGGAAGCGCCGGGATCGATGGGGACTGTGGGGCAGATTAGCTGGTTATATAACTCCTGCCCACTGCTGTCGATGATACCGACCTCCACAACCTGTGCCCGATCATCTACGCCGGTGGTTTCCGTGTCTAAAATTACAAATGGCATCGTTGTCCTCCTTATTTCCAAATTACACATAAAAAAGCGCGTGCCAAAACGGTACGCGCTTACTCGAAAACTTGTTTGACGGTACATGTGCGGTCGACGAAATCAAAGTCGACGTATACACGGACATATTTGCTGGAACGATTGGCATATGGCCTTGATGTTTCATGCACGTCAAAGACCTGTCGCAGCCCGTCTAAAACAGCCTCTACATCTTTTGGCAGACATGTCAGCCGGATTTTCATTAGATTTTCCTCCCATTTTGCGTTGCTTTCAAATTTTAATCTTTTAAATCTGACTAAAATAATATCTTTTTATAAAGCGTTTTATATAATATTGACTTAAATTCTATAGTATTGTAAATAATACATTTCTCGGTTTGACTACGAATCAAAAGGTCCTGGGTTCGAATCCCCGCGGGCGCACCAGAGAAAAACCGCATGGTGAAGTCGTTTTGAGACTTTCCGTGCGGTTTTATTTTTGTAAAATCGCTTAACGCGCCTAGTTTGAAGAAACGCTTGCAACATGAACCAAACCATGCTATACTAAAAATGAAGAGAACAACCGCCCACATAAGTGGTTGCCCCAAGTAGTTTTAGGTCTTTTTAGACCTGCCTACCCTGGTGCTGGCAGGGTAGGCATTTTTATTGCTGGCTCTTACGTATGTAAGAAAGCAATGCGAGCAGGAAATTTCCCGCCTGGATCAGCAGGCTGATTGCCTGAAAAATATCCATTCGCATCACCTCCCTCCATCATCCGATGAGAGAGGCAGCCACCCTGTTTACGGTTGTTCTCCTGTCTCAGTATAGCAGATTTTGCAGATTCTTGCAAAAGAACAACGCTTGCAGGATGAATCAAACCGTGCTATACTAAAAACGAAGAGAACAACCGCCCACATAAGTGGTTGCCTCGGTGTTGGACTTAGGGCTTTTCAGCCCCGCCTACCCTGATGCTGACAGGGTAGGCATTTTTTATTGCGCTTTCTTACGTATGTAAGAAAGCAATGCGAGCAGGAAATTCCCTGCCTGGATCAGCAGGCTGATTGCCTGAAAAATATCCATTCGCATCACCTCCCTCCATCATCCGATGAGAGAGGCAGCCACCCTGTTTACGGTTGTTCTCCTGTCTCAGTATAGCAGATTTTGCAGATTCTTGCAAAAACAAAAATACGCCTACATTCGGCTGGAAGAAGCCGTTTGAAGGCGTATTTTTTTATCGTATCCGGTTTTTACTGTTTGGCTGCCTCATTGATACACCGAAGGGCGTTCAGACTCCGCGGATAGCCGATGTAGGGAAGACACTGGGAGAGGACCTTGATCAGGAACGCCTTGTCATTGCCAATGCGCATGTTCCCGGCTGCATGGCTGATCAGCTGGGGTTCGCAGCCGCCTTGGGCTGCCAGAAAACAGAACGTAATCATTTCACGCTGTTTATAGTCCAGGCCCTTGCGGGTGTAGTAATCTCCAAAACAGTTGTCCGCCAGCCAACGGTTGATGTGGCGGCTTTCTTCTGGACCGCTGTTCTGGAAATTCCGCATTCCCTCGCCGAAAATATCCACCTGCGCCTGGTTTCCCGCTTCCAGGCGGTTTTCCATCGTGGTGGTCGCTTGTCCCTCCAGGGGCAGACGCACGCCTCTGGCCTCCAATACGTCGTTTGTCGCCTTCAGGAAAGGAAATACCCGGCCGATGCCCAGGTACGCCACCGCCTGGTAGACAATCTCTTTGGCCTCCACCGGAGTGACGCCAAAGTTCAAGGCAGCAGGCAGCAGAGTCCGGAATTCATCGATGCCCTGGCAGCCCAGGAGTGTGGCCAGGATGGCCATAAAGCGGGTCCGATCGTCCAGATCGTCCTGGTTGACCACCTCGTCAAAGGCGAAATTGTCGAACCGCTCAATGAACTCCGGGTCGGTTTTTGAAAATGCAGATAAATGATCTGGAAACATTTTCTTGTAATATTGCTTGGCAAATTCTGAAATTTCCATTTCGGTTCCTCCTATCTTCTGGTCGGGAAAGAAGAAGCGGATTCAAATTTTTTTGTAACCGCCTTCAAATCGTCTATGATGGGCAGATGCTGCGGGCAAGCCTGTTGCACTGGATGCAGTCGCTGGCTTTGCCATGGAAAAGCTGGCGGTTCAGACACCGCCAGCTTTTTTATTTCAATTTTCCATATACCGCATCCGAAACAGGCTCCAGCCACTCGTTGGCGGTCTCCTCGCCGGGGACCTCCACAGCCAGATGGGCAAACCAGCTGTCCGGCGCGGCACCGTGCCAGTGCTTGACCTCCGGCGGAATATTCACCACATCGCCGGGGTGCAGCTCCCGGGCTTCCTTGCCCCACTCCTGGTAGTAGCCCCGCCCGGCGGTGCACAACAGGATCTGGCCCCCGCCGCGCTTGGCGTGATGGATATGCCAGTTGTTGCGGCAGCCGGGCTCAAACGTCACATTGCCGATGGCCACTCCCTGGGTGGTCAGCATATTCAGATAGCTCTGCCCCACAAAATACTGGGCAAAAGCATCGTTCTTTTCCCCGATGGGGAATACGCTCAATTCTTCCGGTTTCATGATATATGCCTCCTTTGAAATTAAGAAATCATTGTCCGAATGCTGTCGATCCAGGCGTCGACTTTCTCCTCCGGCGTCACCATCTTCGCGCCGCCGGTGGAGTCGAACTGAATCGCCTTTTCATGGACAAAGGACGCGCCTGAACAGACTTTTTGAATATCCTTGAGAACATGGCCAGGCCACCCACCGTGCGTCTGGAAGGGTATGATTGTCTTGCCCTTCCAGTCGTGAGAAGTCAGGAAGGAAAGCATCGCGGGGGCCATGGTGTACCACCAGGTGGGCGTGCCCAGCGCGATGACATCATAATCGGCGGGATCAAACGAAATCGGCTGAATGGCCGGGCGGCAGCCGCGATCGACCTCTTGCTTTCCCTGGTCCACAATGTCGTTATAGGAGCCGGTATAAGGCTTTACAGTCTGGATCTGGGCCATATCGGCTTTGGTCGCTTTTTGCAGCTGCTCCGCGATGCGCCGGGTGTTGCCGTTGGAGACGGAATAATAGACGATCAGCATCTTCTTTGCCATGTTTTTTATGTTCCTTCTTTCTCTGGTTGATCTTGTTCGCGCAAAACCGCACTGTAAAAATGAGATGGACATTCTGAGGGCTAATGGAAGGTCCCCGTCAATCCGTCTCTTCGGCGATCTTCAGGATTCTTTTTCTTTCAGCCACTTTTGAATGGCCGGCCTGGCGTTTTTCACATTGCCGCCGTGGATGGCAAGCCCTTTTTCCACCTTGGCCCCGGGGCACAGGCGCTTGATGTCGCGCTCGCTGCCGCCCATGCCGCTGCCCTCGTGGGTGCAAAATGGAAATATGGTCTTTCCAGAAAAATCGAAGCGCTCCAGAAAAGTAAACACCGCCATGGGCATGGTCCCCCAATAGTTCGGATACCCCAGGTAGATGGTGTCATACCCATCCAGGCTGTCCGGGTACTGCTTCAGTTCCGGGCGGGCATTCCGACGCTGGTCGGCCTGGGCTTCGGCGATGCAGGTATTGTAGTCCCTGGCATACGCCTGGATTGGATCGATCTTAAAAAGGTCTGCACCTGTTAACTCGTGGATCATCCCAGCGGCCACTTCCGTATTTCCGACTGTAAGGGTTTTGATCTGACCGTTGACATAGTTTTCATCTGCTCTGGAATAATATGCGATTATGGCTGGCATAGGACCCGCTTCCTTTCC
Source organism: uncultured Oscillospiraceae bacterium (assembly GCA_900554535.1). Classification (GTDB taxonomy): domain Bacteria; phylum Bacillota; class Clostridia; order Oscillospirales; family Acutalibacteraceae; genus Caproicibacterium. Next base: position 6,022 of record USIA01000090.1, read on the forward strand.
TCTATTCTTTCTTTTATTATAGAGGAAGATCTCTTGACAGGGAATTCTCAATATGGTATTTCTATATTAACCTTTTGTTAATACAAAACGTTGGGAGATGATCGGATGTTCAACAGTCAACTGCCAGTCTTCGTGTGCGTGGCGGACTGTGGCAGCTTTACAAAAGCTGCGGAGAAGCTCTATATTTCTCCTACTGCCGTCATGAAGCAGATGAATGCCCTGGAAGCGCATCTGAACCTGAAGTTAATGGACCGGACCCGGCATGGAATCTGCCTGACCCCTGCCGGCGAAGTGATCTATAAGGACGCGAAATTCCTCTTTGACTATTCGCGGCGGTCGATCGAGCACGCGCGGCAAGCCATGAACGTCCGCGACACCACCTTTTGTGTGGGTACTTCGCTGCTCAATCCCGCCAAGCCCTTCATGGATCTGTGGTACCGTGTCAACCGGGCGTTTCCAAATTACAAGCTGCACCTGGTCCCCTTTGAGGATGACCACCGGGGCATCCTTAAAGAGATTGCGTCGCTTGGCGAGAAATTCGACTTTCTGGTTGGAGTGTGTGACTCCAAGCTCTGGCTGGACCAATGCAAGATGCTGCCTTTGGGCCAATATAAGAAAATGTGCGCCGTATCCCGCGACCACCCGCTGGCTAAGAAAAAGCGCCTGAAAATCACCGATCTATATGGCCAGACGCTGATGATGGTCAAAGCAGGGGACTCTCAAACGAACGATTTCATTCGCAACGATCTCCAGCGCAACCACCCACAGATTCAGATCGAGGATACCGCTCAATTTTACGACATTTCCGTGTTTAACCGCTGTGCCGAAACGCGAAACGTCCTGCTCACCCTGGAATGCTGGCAGGATGTCCATCCAGCCCTGGTCACGCTCCCCGTCGACTGGGATTACAGCATCACCTATGGTCTGCTTTATGCGCTGGATGCGCCGGAAGATGTACAGCGGTTCGTGCGTGCAGTCAAAGCCACCCAAAACAGTGAAAGCATCCTAAACCGCCCATCCTTTCAATCATAAAAAGCCGAAAGCTCCTTGCAGAATCAGGGAGTTTTCGGCTTTCTTTTTTCTTCAGTTTGGATGCTTGGGGTAAATTGATTTTTGAGAGGAATTGTTTATCTTCTGCGGTTTATTGAATGGATTTTCCAAGTTCATAGGCTTTCTGAAGTTCCGGTTTTCCCTGGATGTCACCCACATCTCCGTTTCCTCCGGCAAGGACATGGCCCAGGTTCTTCCAGCGCAGATGCTCCATCAAGTGATCGTAATAAAGGACCACATCATCAAAATCGTGCCCCTCCGCCGCCATCAGCAGAGCAGAAGATTTGTCGTGGCCGCGCAGTAGATTGCCGTCACCTTCCTCCAACGCAAACAACCGGTCGATGGCCGTACGAATCTGTCCGCTCATGTTCCAGTAATACAGCGGGGTGGCCAGCACCACCACGTCACAGTCCTTCACGGCCGGGTAGATCTTTGCCATATCATCCTTCTGCACGCAGGGGCAATCTTGGCTGCTGTGGCCGCCAAAGCAGCCCTTGCAGCCGTGAATCTCCATGCTGTCCAGAAAGAATT
>USIA01000091.1 GCA_900554535.1 uncultured Oscillospiraceae bacterium
CGTCTCGCGGATGACCTGCGCCCGGAAAAGCGACCCTGTGATGCTCTCGTAAACGAATTCCTCATGCATCCGCAGTCGGCCCTTTTGATACAAGGTAGCCACTTTTGCGCTCGAGCCGGTCCCGCACGGGGAACGGTCCACCTGGCCGTCGCCAAAGACCACCACATTTTTGAGCGTTGCCTCCGGCTTGTCGGCCTTGCCGTAAAACTCGACCAGGTCCACGGTGTGGATGTCGAGGTACGGGTGCTGCACGCGTTCCTGCTGATTGACCTTCTGTAAAATCTCCATGCCCGTGCGCACCAAAAGCGACACAGCCTCCGGCTTCAGCGCGATGCCCAGCTTATCCGCATTGACCAGGGCAAAAAAACTGCCGCCAAAGGAGATGTCCAGCGTCACCGGGCCGAAGTCCTGCAAATCCACCTGCACGCCCGCTTTATAAAGAAAACACGGGACGTTCGTGATCGTGACCTCCTTGGCCTTTCCGTTTTCCACCCGGACCTTCGTTTCAATCAGGCCCGCGGGCGCTTCCAGCACCACGCGCGTATAGGGTTCCGTGACCGGCACCAGCTTTTCGTCCACCGCCACGCTCGCCACACCGATGGACCCGTGGCCGCACATATTGAGATAGCCCCCGCTGTCCATAAAGATTACACCCAGGTCGGCTTCGTCCGGCCGGGTCGGCTGCGTGACGATCGCGCCGAACATATCCGCGTGCCCGCGCGGTTCCAGGATCAGCGCCTTGCGCAAATAATCGAGGTGTTCTGCCAGATATTGCTTTTTCTCCATCATCGTTTTGCCGCGCAGCGGCGGAAACCCGCTGAGGATCACACGTGTCGGCTCGCCCATAGTATGTGAGTCGATCGCATAAAACCGCGTACTGTCCGCCTCCGACTGTGGGACGGGCAGCGGAAACCGCATGGAAGCCTTTTGATTCATATTTATGAAATCCTCCTTGCCTGTCGGCGTCCGTCCGGCCCTTTTTTGTTTTATGGGTCTCGCACGGCAAATTTTGCAAGTGTAAAACACATAACATGCAAAATCAAAAATAATAAAGGCGTTCTCGCTGAAAAATCCAGCGGGAACGCCTTTGTTCCTTCTTTTGTAAATCCGGAAGGCCATTTCCTGTGTCCTTCCGCCTGTAGCCCTATTATATGCGGAAAAATGCATGCTGTCAATATCTATTTTAAAAAGTCTTCCGAAAGTTTCCGGGATTTTGCCGCCGGTTTCCCGCTCGTTTTCGCTTTATCCGTGGTGCGCGCCTTGCGTTTTTGCAATACTGAATCAATAAATTTCAAAAAACCAACAAAACAGGCTCTGTTTTTTCGGAATGCTTTTTCACATTTTCACGTTTTTGATTTTTGTATCGTGAAAACATGTTTAGAAGTGCTCTGAATCTTGCAGCGCGTGAAAGATCGTCCACGCATCAGGGGCGTCCGCATTTCGGCTTGCGGGGTCTCGGGCCAAATGCTTTTAACCCAAAGCGGTGAAACAACAAAAAACCGCTGCCTATGTCAGAGACACAGGACAGCGGTTTTTATCAATACCGGAAAGCGGCCAGTTCGCTTTGCGGCGTTTTTATTAAATTATTTTGCTGCCTTTGCGCGCTTTTCCTTTACGGCAGCCTGCGCAGCAGCCAGACGCGCGATCGGCACGCGGAACGGCGAGCAGGAGACATAGTCCATGCCCACGTCGTGGCAGAACTCGACAGACGTCGGGTCGCCGCCGTGTTCGCCGCAGATGCCGACATGCAGATTCGGGTTCGTCTCTTTGCCTTCCTTGACGCTCATGGAGATCAAACGGCCCACGCCCTCCTGGTCGAGGTGCACGAACGGGTCGGACTCATAGATCTTGTTCTCGTAGTAGGAATTGAGGAACTTGCCGGCGTCGTCGCGGCTGAAGCCGAACGTCATCTGCGTCAGGTCGTTCGTGCCATAGCAGAAGAAGTCCGCTTCGGAAGCGATCTTGCCAGCGGTCAGCGCAGCGCGCGGGATCTCGATCATGGTGCCGACTTCGTACTTCATGTCGGAACCTGCGTCCGCGATGAGCTTATCCGCCGTTTTGACGACAATATCCTTGACGAACTTGAGCTCTTTGACCTCGCCGACGAGCGGGATCATGATCTGCGGAACGATATTCTTGCCCGTCTTCTTGCGCACATTGAGCGCCGCATTGATGACAGCCGTCGTCTGCATCTCGGCAATTTCCGGATACGTGACGGTCAGACGGCAGCCGCGATGGCCCATCATCGGGTTGAACTCGTGCAGCGAAGCGATCACGTCCTTGAGCTTTTGCACCGTGATGCCCAGGTCAGAAGCCAGATCCTGGATGTCTTCTTCCTTGGTGGGCAGGAACTCATGCAGCGGCGGATCGAGGAAGCGGATCGTAACCGGGCGCTCGCCCATGACTTCAAACAGGCCCTCAAAGTCGCCCTGCTGATACGGCATGATCTTTGCCAGCGCCTTCTTGCGGTCTTCGACGGTTTCGGCGACGATCATCTCGCGCATGGCCTTAATGCGCTCGCCCTCAAAGAACATGTGCTCGGTGCGGCACAGGCCGATGCCCTCTGCACCGAAGTCGCTCGCCTGCTTTGCATCGCGCGGCGTATCTGCATTCGTGCAGACCTTCAGGCGGCGCACCTTGTCCGCCCAGCTCATATAAAGGCCGAAGTCGCCGGAAATGGAGGCCGGAACAGTCGGGATCGCCTCGCCATAAATATTGCCCGTCGTGCCGTCGATGGAGATATAATCGCCCTCGTGATAGGTCTTGCCGCCGAGCGTGAAGCACTTCTTGTCATAATCAACGACAATATCGCCGCAGCCGGAAACGCAGCAGGTGCCCATGCCGCGCGCCACAACAGCCGCATGGCTGGTCATGCCGCCGCGCACCGTCAGGATGCCTTCTGCGGACTGCATGCCCTCGATGTCCTCCGGGGAGGTCTCGCGGCGGACCAGGACAACTTTCTCGCCCCTGGCAGCCCATTCCTTGGTCTCCTCTGCTGTGAAGACGATCTTGCCGCAGGCAGCTCCGGGGGAAGCGGCCAGGCCCTTGCCGATGATCTGGGCCTTTTTGAGCGCCTCCGGGTCAAACTGCGGATGCAAGAGGGCGTCGAGCTGCTGGGGCTCCACGCGCAGGACAGCCTCTTCCTCGTCGATCATGCCCTCATGGACCAGGTCGACGGCGATCTTCAGAGCAGCAGCGGCGGTACGCTTGCCGTTACGCGTTTGCAGCATAAAGAGCTTGCCGTTTTCAATGGTGAACTCCATATCCTGCATATCCTTATAATGCTTTTCGAGGCGGTCTGCGATGCTTGCAAACTCGTCATAGACCTCTGGCATTTCTTCCTTGAGCTTGCTGATCGGAGAAGGCGTGCGCACACCGGCGACGACGTCTTCGCCCTGGGCGTTAATGAGGTATTCGCCGAACAGCGCCTTCTCGCCGGTAGCCGGGTTGCGCGTAAACGCAACGCCCGTACCGGAGCGGTCGCCGCTGTTGCCGAAGACCATCTGCTGCACGTTGACGGCGGTGCCCCAGTCGTAGGGGATCTCGTTCATGCGGCGGTAGACATTGGCGCGGGGGTTGTCCCAGGAACGGAACACGGCCTTGACCGCTTCCATGAGCTGGACCTTCGGGTCCTGCGGGAATTCCTCGCCCTTCTTCTCAAGGTAGAACGCCTTGAAACGCTTGACGAGGTCCTTCATGTCATCGGCATCCAGCTCGACGTCCTGCTTGACGCCGCGCTCGGCCTTCTTCTCGTCGATGATCTTTTCAAATTCGGATTTCGGCAGCTCCATCACAACATCGGAGAACATCTGAATGAAACGGCGGTAGGAGTCGTAGGCAAACCGCTCATTGCCCGTGAACTTGGCAAAGCCGACAACCACATCGTCGTTCAGGCCCAGGTTCAGGATGGTGTCCATCATGCCAGGCATGGAAGCGCGCGCGCCGGAGCGGACGGAAACCAGCAGCGGATTTTCTTTGTCAGCAAACTTCTTGCCGCAGATCTCTTCCATCTTGGCCAGATACTCATAGATCTCGGCCTGGATTTCGTCATTGATTTGGCGGCCGTCCTCATAGTACTGCGTGCAGGCTTCGGTTGTAATGGTGAAGCCCTGGGGCACCGGCATGCCAGCGCGGGTCATTTCGGCCAGGTTTGCGCCCTTGCCGCCCAGCAGCTCGCGCATGTCCTTGTTGCCCTCTGAAAAAAGGTAGACGTACTTGTGGCTCATTGGATGTTCCTCCTAAGATAAAATACTGGATTTCCACAACGAGCGCGCCAGAGCGCCCGCATGAATGTCCAAAGAAAAGAAAATAGAAACAGCCTCTTATCGGATCCCCCCAATCGGGGATTCTTCTATATTATAGCAAAACTTTTCGCATATTTCTAGAGGAATTGCGGGTCCAAACCATAATTTTGTGAAAAAATTTTCAAATCGTTTGATAAAAATTTAGAAGAATTCTGGTGTTTATGGGTATAAAAAAGAATCTTTTGAGGAAAGCCTTGCATTCCATGTGAAAAAACCATATACTTATAATTGTATCGGATTTTTCCGGAGCTTTTTCGGAAGGATGAGGGAGGAAGCCATGCCGCAGCAATACTGTGCGATTATCCTCGCCGCGGGCGAGGGGAAACGAATGAAGTCCAACCGGCCCAAGGTTTTAAGCGAAGTGCTCTTTAAACCCATGCTGCGTTGGGTTCTCGACGCCGTACGCGCTTCTTATGTGGAGGATGTGTGCTGTGTGGCGGGCTTCCAGCACGAGCTGCTGGAAGAATACCTCGCGGCAGTCAACGCGGAGGCCGCAGGCTTGGCGCCCGTGCAGTCCGTTTTGCAGCAGGAGCGCCGCGGCACCGGCCATGCGGTGATGATGGCGCGCGACTTTTTGCGCGCGCATCAGGGCGGCCAGGTTCTGGTGCTCAACGGCGACGCCCCCTTCATCACGCCCCAGGTCATTGACGCCGCGCTGCGCGTCCATCTGAATAACGGCAACGCCGCCACGGTGATCTCCGCGGCAGTGGAGAATCCCTTTGGCTACGGCCGCATTGTCCGCGACGCGGACACCGGCCTTTTGCGGGGCATTGTCGAGCAGAAGGACGCCGACTGGCAGACCCAGCAGATCCATGAAATCAATTCTGGTTCCTACTGGTTCTGCGTGGACGATCTTCTGGAGATTCTGAACCGCATCACGTCAAATAACGCCCAGGGCGAGTATTACCTGACCGACGCCATCCGCCTTTTGATCGAAGCGGGCCGGCGCGCCAGCGCCTACACGGCCAAGGACCCCTCCACCGTGCTGGGCGCCAACGACTGCACGCAGCTGAATCAGCTCAATGCCATCGCGCGGAAAAAGGTGCTCGACCAGCACATGCAGGCAGGGGTTTCCATCCCCTGCACCGACGGTGTGATCATCGGGCCGGATGTAAAAATTGGACATTACAGTTGCATTTTGCCAGGAACGATCCTGCGCGGATGTACCGTGATTGGGGAGAACTGCACCATTGGGCCCAACGCACTGTTGGAAAATACAGCAGTTGGCGATGACGTAACGCTCAACACAGTGCAAGTTTACAACAGAGAAATTGCAAAAGGCGCAACTGTACCGCCCTTTACAGTTTTACAATAGCATTGCAGGACACAGGGTGCCTCCCACGAGGCACCCTGTCTGTGTGCGTGGCCTTTTCACGCACAATATAAGATTTATTGTTTGATTTGGAAAAAGATTGTGCAACGAAAACAGGGGGAAAAAACATGAATTTCCACGGCAAAGACATCAAAATTTTTGCGGCAAGCGCTACGCCGGAAATGGCCTTGCAGATCAGCCAGTGCCTGGGGCTGCCTTTGGGCAAAAGTGAGGTCACGACCTTCAGCGACGGCGAAATTTCTGTCTCGCTCAAGGAATCCGTCCGCGGGTCCGACTGCTTCATCGTGCAGTCCACCTGCTCGCCGGTCAATGACAACCTGATGGAGATCCTGATTATGATGGACGCCCTCAAGCGCGCTTCCGCCGCGCGCATCACGGCGGTGATTCCATATTTCGGCTATGCCCGCCAGGACCGCAAGGCCAAGGCGCGCGACCCGATCAGCGCAAAGCTGTGCGCCGACCTTTTGACCACAGCGGGCGCGGACCGTGTGCTGACCATGGACCTGCATGCGCCGCAGATCCAGGGCTTCTTTAACATTCCGGTGGACCATCTGCGCGGCGCACCGCTCTTGGCGAACTTCATGAAAGAGCGCCTGGCGGACAATCTGGAGGACTATATCGTCGTGTCGCCGGACCTTGGCTCTGTCACCCGCGCCCGCGATTTTGCCAACCGCCTGGGCGTCCCGATGGCGATTGTGGACAAGCGCCGCCAGCGCGCCAATGTCAGCGAAGTCATGAACATCATCGGTTCGGTTGAGGGCAAAAAGGTCATTCTGGTTGATGACATGATCGACACCGCGGGAACGCTCTGCAATGCGGCGGCGGCCATCATGGAGCGCGGCGCGATTTCCGTCACCGCCTGTGCGACGCACGGCGTGCTTTCCGGGCCGGCTATCCAGCGGCTGCAGGACTCGGTTCTGGAAGAGATTGTCATGCTCGACACAATTCCGTTGCCGAAGGAAAAGCAGCTGGACAAGATCACGATGCTGCCGGTTGCCCCAACCTTTGCCGAGGCGATTGAGCGCATTTACGAAGAAAAGCCTGTTTCCCCCATGTTCAACTAAAACAGGTTTGGCGACAGAAACAGAGGGTTGCGGCCGTTGCGGGCACGGATCATGCGTCCGCATGGGCTGCAGCCCTTTTGCGTTGAGGTGAAATGCGATGTTTTTTAACAGAAAGCCCGCGCCCGGCGGTCCCGTGGAGTGGCTGATCGTGGGCCTGGGCAATCCGGGCGGGCAATACGAAGGGACGCGGCACAACGCCGGATTCCGCACGATTGACGGGATTGCCGAAAAGGCGGGGGTGAAGATCGACCGCCTCAAGTTCAAGGGAACGACGGCCCAGGCCGAGTGGGGCGGCAAAAAAGTGCTGCTTTTAAAGCCAGCGACGTTCATGAACCTATCGGGACAGAGCGTAACCGAGGCGATGCGGTTTTATAAAATTCCGCCGGAGCGCACGCTGATCCTGTTTGATGACATCTCGCTGCCCTGCGGCCGGGTGCGCATCCGCCGCCAGGGCAGCGACGGCGGGCACAATGGCATCAAAAATATCCTCTACCTCTCGGGCAGCGACCAGTTTCCGCGCATTAAGATTGGCGTCGGCCAGAAGCCGCAGGGCTGGGACCTGGCGGACTGGGTGCTCAGCCGCTTTACGGACGAGGAGGCCAAAGCCATCGACGAAGCCGCGGCGCACGCGGCGGATGCAGCCGCGCTGATCGTGCAGGGCAAGACAGACGAAGCGATGAATTTATATAACAAAAAGTAACCGTCCCCTGGTGCCACAGTAATATGGCCGGAGGATGGCGGGGACAATGGAAGAAGGGAGTTCCCCGCAACACCAGCGCG
>USIA01000092.1 GCA_900554535.1 uncultured Oscillospiraceae bacterium
CCACGCGTCCGAAGTCCCTCTGCCGGCTCACCGCCCCGGTGGCGGCCACCACTTCGATCTGTCCGACCGCGGCCTGCGCGTATGAGAAGGAAACGGCCAAGAAGCTGTCCGATCTGATTGACGCCCTCTTTAAGGAGTGCGGCGTACTCGCCAAGGACATTGAAGACGAAGAGAGCAAGGCCGACGACGTTAAGAAGCAGGCGGTCTATGCCCGCAAGACGCTCTTTGCCCAGATGGAAAAGACCCGCGCCATCGCCGACCAGATCGAGCCCATGGTCGACAAGGCCCTGTGGCCGTATCCGACGTATGGCGACATGCTGTTTAGCGTCCTGTAAGGAAAATTGACGCGGCCAATTCAGACAAAGAAAAGCCTGGCCGTATTCTCTGGAATATCCGCAGCAGGGCACACGTCTTTTGATCCTTAACAGGGGCCTTTGCAGAATCTAGTTTTAATAGCAAGTTGCACAGAGAAATCTGAAAAACAAAGAGAAGCCCCGTGCTGAACGGCCTTTTTACAGCCGATTGGCACGGGGCTTTTTGCAATATTTTCCTTGGGGCTGTTTTGAACGCCCAATTGACCGGTGGAAGTGGACATATGCTTTATATTGATTTTGACGCAAAAAAACCAATTTATCAACAGTTGTATGAATCCTTAACCAATCAGATCATTTCGGGATTATTACAGGTTGGAACACGTCTTCCGGCGACGCGCCAATTGGCGGCGGAATTGAGGATTAGCCGGAATACGGTCAATAGAGTTTACCAGCAGCTGATCTCGGAGGGGTACGCAATTTCCAGGCAGAGCAGCGGCATTTATGTCAATCAATTTGATGGTGGGCTTCATCGCAAGCAGAACCAGATCTCCTGCCAGGCGCCAGCAGATACACCGGAGCCGAAATATGATTTTTATTACGGCACCTCAAACGAATCCGTTTTTTTATACAATGAATGGGAAAAAAGCATCAGTGACGCGCTTGCGCTTTTGCGGGCGCGGCCTATTCGCAATTATCCCAGACGTCAGGGCGAGCTGTTCCTTTTGAAAGCAATTGCGCGATATTTGTATCAGGACCGCGGCGTCCAGTGCACACCCGAACAAATCCTTCTGACGTGCGGGCATGCACAGTCTATGGAAATCCTCGCAACCTTAATGAGGCCGCGCTGCGATTCTTTTGGTATGGAAAATCCGGGATATGATGTGACAAGGGAGATCTTTGCGCGCAATCGGTTTCGCATAGTACCGATCCCGGTGAAAGCGGACGGCATTGCTTTGGAAGCGGTCACAAATGGGGATTGCCGCCTTTTGTATTTGACGCCCTCCCACCAATTCCCGACCGGCGCTATTTTATCAGTTGCGAAACGGCAGCAACTTTTAGACTGGGCTGCCAAGGCGGACGCGTATCTCATTGAAGATGACTATGACAGCGAACTGCGGTATGACTGCCGGCCGCTGCCTTCCCTTCAATCCCTGGATCAGCACAATAAAGTTATCTATACGGGCACGTTTTCCAAGTCGGTTTCCCCAACTTTGCGTGTCGGCTATCTCGTTTTACCGCCAGAATTACTGCACGCATATGAGGAAAGATATGGTCTATATCAGGTGCAGGTATCGGTTTTGATCCAATATGCGCTCGCAATTTTTATTCGCAATGGGAGCTTTGAAAAACAAATTCGTTGTTTGCGGACGTATTATCACAACCAGCGTGATGCGTTAATCCGCGCGATAAACGAGGCGTTTCACGACAGGGCTCTCATCTACGGTGCAGACACGGGCATGCATATTTTATTGGAACTGCAAGACGCTGCAGACACCGATACGCTCCTTGCCTCCGCCCAGAAAATCGGAATACGGCTTTATCCCACACAAAATTTTTACGCGGATGGGCGCTGCCCGAAAAAGACGCTCTTCCTTTTGGGCTTCGGCACGGTGCCAAGGGAAAAGATGGATGAAATTTTTGCCGCTTTGGAAAAACAATGGAGAGCGGACGGCTGCATTTGAGACGTGCTGCCGCGCATGAAACGGTAAAAGAGCGGCTGAAAACACGGCGCGCAGTTTGCGTGGATTGTATGTACTTGGCTCACGGTGGACCGCTTTTGCTTTCAATGGTACTCTAAAAAATTCATGAATTGGAACTTTACTGTCCTTGCCCGGTGAATATAATTAGAATCAGTAGAACGTTCTATATGTGAAAGCATTCTTTTTGATATGTCAACATTCTGCCACGCTTTCGAAATGCCAGACGATGATGTCTGCCGCCCATTTCTTTGGCGTGGCTGTTTTTATTTCCAAAGTTGGGCGCCTATTTGGTGACAAGGGTTCTGTAAACAGGCGTTCTTGACCTGAAAACCGGCTGGCATTTGGGATTTGTCCTGAAGAGCAGCACATTTGTCAAACAGTATTATGCCATGAAGGAGAATGAGAAAGATGCTTCAAGAAATGAGAAGAAAAGATAATTTGTTGTCTCAAGAAGAAACGGTTGCTATCCTGAAGAATGGTTCCTACGGCATTTTGTCGACAGCGAATGCGGCAGGGGAGCCGTATGGGGTGCCGGTCAATTATTGCTATGAAAATGGGCATATTTATTTTCATGGCACAGCGGAGGGAGGTATGAAGGCCCGTAACCTGGGGCAGAATCCGAACGTGTCTTTTTGCGTAATTGGAAAAGCAGAAATTGTGGCGGATAAATTTACGACCCGTTATGCGTCCGCGATTGCGTTTGGCAAGGCCAAACTGGTCGGCGATCCTGAAAAAACAGAGGTTTTGAAGAAATTTGTTGAAAAGTACAGCGCACCGTTTCGTGTAGAGGGCGCCAAATTCATCGAAACCCTGCTGGATAAGTGTGCGGTATACGACATCGAAGTAACCGGTCTGTCCGGCAAAGCACATCGCGTATAAACCCGCGCGGCATTCGCGTAGGCCTGTAGCTTTCAAAGAGGAAGGGCGCGTTGCAGAATAGACATCTGCAGCGCGCCCCTTCCTCTTTGCACTTTTCTGGTAAAAAACAGGCTTGCGGATATTAGGGAAAATGAGAGAAACATAATAAAGTTTTAGCAAAGGAGTGGAGTACATGCAAAGCAAATCGGAAGTTCTGGTCGAGGTGACCCGCGGCCCCATCCCGGAATCCAGACACCATGGGTCTCTTGCTGTGGTGGACAAGACGGGGAAGCTAATCGCTTCTGCAGGGGATCCTTATGCCATTACGTACATGCGTTCTGCGGCAAAACCGCTGCAAGCGTTGGAGGTCGTCCTTTCCGGCGCTGCGGACCGATATGCGTTTACAGACCAGGAATTGGCCATTATGTGCGGCTCCCATTATGGCGAGACGTTCCATCGGGCGACAATTTTTGGAATTTTAAACAAGATAGGGTCTTCGCTTTCGGAACTGACGTGTGGCTCGCCGTATTCCATTCGAGGGGCGGTGCGCGACCAGCAGCTGCGGGATGGGATTGTGCCGGATCAGGCGAACAGCGATTGCTCCGGGAAACACTGTGGTTTTCTGGCGGTCTGCAAAACTATGAAATGGCCGACCGCGCAGTATGCAGACCCGGAGCACCCCCTGCAAAAAGAAATTTACAAGCTGCTCAGCGAAATGTGCGGCATTGCGCAGGCCGACATTGTGCTGGGCACGGACGGATGTGGCGTTCCGGTGCATGCCATGCCGCTGTATCATATGGCGCTCGGCTATGCGCGCCTGGCCAATCCTGAAACGCTTCCAGAAGCGCGGCGCAGAGCCTGTAACCGCATTTTCGCCGCGATGAATGCCGCACCCCAAATGGTTGGCGGAACGGGCAGCTTTTGCTCGGAATTCATCCGGCATACGCATGGAAGACTCATCGGTAAATTGGGCGCGGAAGCCGTTTATTGCGTCGGCATCCGCGGCGGCATATCGATGGCGGTGAAAATAGAAGACGGAACCGTGGATCGGGCTTTATACCCGGTGGTACTGGAAGCGCTCATGCAGCTGGATGCGATTTCGCAGCAGGAGGCGCGTAGCCTGTGGAAATTTTATCATCCGGACATTTTGAATCATGCGGGAAAAGTGGTGGGGCACTCGGCGGCGTGCTTCACGCTTACAAGACGCAGATAACAGGAGGGAGAACGCATGGAGGGTACAATCAAGGTCACCAAAAAAACAAAAAACTTTTTAAACCATTTTTTGGACCGCATTGAGCGGATCGGCAATAAGATGCCAGACCCATTCACCATGTTTTTGGGGCTGAGTGGGATTGTAATAGCCATTTCAGCCATTTGCAGCGCAGCAGGCGTCAGTGCTGTCAGCCCGGCAGATGGATCTACTGTATACGTGAAGAATCTGTTTTCTGCGGAAGGCTTGCAGTATTTGTGGGAAAACGTCGTGACAAATTACGCTGGTTTTGCGCCACTGGGCATGGTGCTAGTGGCGTTGGTGGGATCTTCCGCAGCGGAAAAAAGCGGATTCCTATATTGTTTGATGGAACGTTTTTTGGGCGGAGCAAAGGAGTGGGTGGTCACCATTGCCTTGATTTTCATCGCCATCAATTTGAATGTAATCGGAGACGCTGCATATATCATTTTACCACCTTTGGGCGCCATCCTATATCGTTCCATCGGCCGCAGTCCCCTTCTTGGGCTTTACGTGTCGTTTGCTTCCGTGTCTGCGGGTATGTGCGCAAACATCGGGCTGGGACTGGCGGATGCGTTGGCGTATGGCTTCACGGAGCCTGCGGCAAAGATGGTCGATCCGAATTACAGTGGGTCCATGGCGATCAACTGGTATTATCTGTTCGTGTCGACCTTTGTGCTTACCATTGCGGGCTCGATTCTCGTGGAGAAGGTGCTGGTACCCCGGTTTGCCAAGACGAAGCAGGAGGTATTGCAGCAAAATTTCAACGAAAAGCGGGCCGGCATCACGCTGATCCAACGGAAAGGGCTGCGGCGTGCCGGTGTGGCGCTCCTGATCTATGCAGGCGTGATATTGCTGCTGTCCCTGCCTGCTTTTGGATCAAAAGCGATTTTGGCTAATGAAGCGGGTTCAATCACAGCCGGCAATGCGCCGTTTACAAAGGGGATTGTATTCACCGTTTCGTTGGCACTGCTCATTCCGGGCATCGTCTATGGCGCCGTCATCGGGAAGTATAAAAGACCAAAGGATGTTTGGGCGGATATCACAGAAGGCTTTTCGGAGATGGGGAACTACATCTTTATGTGCTTCTTTATCTCGATTTTCACCAATTTCTTTTCGGAGTCCAACTTGGGCACGATCCTGGCGGTAAAAGGGGCCAGTGGACTGAAATCGATTGGGCTCAGCGGCATCCCGCTTCTGATCGGTTTGCTTATTTTCTCTGGAATCATTAATATATTTATGGGCTCTGCTTCTGCCAAGTGGGCAATTTTTGCGCCAGTGTTTGTCCCAATGATGATGATGATGGGGTTTGATCCGGCTGTGACACAGCTTGTGTATCGCATGGGCGATTCTCTGACGGACCCGATCTCGCCTTTGTTTACGTATATGCCGGCTATGCTCGGCTTTGTCCGCAAATACGACAAGAAGGCGGGCCTTGGCACGTTGATTGCCAATATGACACCTTTCACGATCACATATGCGATTGTGTGGATTATCCAGCTAATCATCTGGACGGTTCTGAACCTGCCGCTGGGGCCGGGCGGTTTTATCTATCGCCAGTGAGGCGCATAGCGTGCGGATCCAGGATCCTATCAGGAGGCTATGACATATGAATATTTTTAAAGAAGCGGAAAATAACTTTGCATATGCGGTGCAGCACCGGCGCTATTTGCATGCGCATCCGGAAATGACAGGCAAGGAATTGAACACCGTCGCATACATCTGCAAAGAGCTTGAGCGCCTGGAGATCCCTTATGTAGAAGTGCCAGATGGGGGCGTGATCGGCCGGATTGACGGTGAACGCCCAGGAAAAACAGTGTTGCTCAGGGCCGATATTGACGCGCTTCCAATTACGGAAAATCCGCAAAATCTGGCGGGGGCCAAGCAGTGTGTTTCTCAGGTGCCGGGGCTTTGCCACGCCTGCGGCCATGACGCACATACGGCCATGCTGTTGACGGAAGCAAAAATTTTAAATGCACATAAAGAAACGTTAAACGGGCACGTGATCCTATGTTTTGAACGCGGGGAAGAAGGAGGCGGGCAATTTAAAAACCTTCTGTATTATATCGTGAGGGACGCAAAACTGCCGATCGACTCCTGCATGGCCACGCACGTGCGGTGGGATTTGGATACCGGGTATATTTCTGCGGAGCCGGGCCCTGTTTTTGCTGGCGTATATGGCTATGTCATCAAACTGCACGGTCTGACGGGACATGGCTCCCGGCCGGATTTGGCGCACAGCGTGCTGGATTGCTTCCACGCGATCTATGACCATATGCAGATGATTCGCATGAAGTATGTGAAACCAAGCGATATTTTGACGTTTTCCATTGGAACGGTGCAGTGTGGCACCCTGAAAAACATCATCCCGGATGAATTGACGTTTGCCGGTACCATCCGCACGTACAATGTGGAAGGGGCGGGCGGCCCCTTTGTGCGGCAATTCCTAAAGGTGCTGCAATATGAATGCGAATTGAACCAATGCACGTATGAGATTGTGTATATGCCAGACCCCGTGTTTGAATCCTGCAACAACGAGACATGCAGCGAGATTACCAAAAATGCAGTGCGCACCTATATCGGCCCGGAGGCGATCCACAAGGTGGAGCCGTGGATGGCGTCTGAAACCATGAACGCCTATTTGAAACTGTGGCCCGGTGTGATTACATTCACCGGCATTCGGAATGCAGCCGTGGGTTCTGGCGCGAACCACCATACACCGGAATTTGACATCGATGAGCGCGGCATGATTTACGGCGTTGCCGCCGGCGTCGGCTATACAGTGGACTTTTTAAATTACCAGGGGGGAATTCCGTTTCAGCCCTTTACAGGGACGTTAAAAAACCTATTGGAACGCTTTTTATGAGGCTGTCCGGCGCTGCCTGCGCAAACGGAGGCTCACTGGATCAAACCGCCCAAGACGTAGTGCCCGCTTACAATACGTCTTGGGCGGTTTATAAATTTCCTCTATACTTTTTGCGTCCAATCTGTTACAATTAAAGGAGTGATTTTCAAAAAACATTCGCACGCTTTGCAACTATAGGAGTGGAGTGTCATGAGCAAATTGCCAAGTGATCCGGCGCCTATTTTCCATCCGGAAATCCGGGTGCGCGTGGCCGCGCAGGCGCCCTTTTTCGGGCCGGGCCCGGCGCAGCTGCTGCGTTGTATCCAGCAGTGCGGGTCTGTTCAGGGCGCATGCACGCAGATGGGGCTTTCCTATTCCAAAGGCCGGGCGATCCTGCGGATGATCAAACAGCAATCCGGCAGGAAGGCCGTGACCTGCCGCAAGGGCGGCGTGCGCCGGTCCCTT
>USIA01000093.1 GCA_900554535.1 uncultured Oscillospiraceae bacterium
GCCTCTCCGCAGGCAGCCATACGCTTACGATCAGCGGCGGCGTTCCCGGTGTGCAGTTTTACGGTTTCCGGGTATGCAGCAGCTTTTCTGAGGAACCGTCTGCCGGAGAGGCGGCGTTTACCCTCTCACCCCGGCAGTTTCTGGACGTGAACGGCGAACCGGCCACCCCGGACAAGGGCTTTAAGCTCACCTGTGAAATGCTCCGGCGAAAACCGGATTCGGCACTGGTATGGTATGAGGACTTCCGGGATGATACCCCTCTGCCGGACAGCTACTGGACGACGCTCTCCGGGGAATGGTCGGTGTGGAGGGAAAGCTACACCACCGAGAACAGGCCCTATTCCTTGCTGGAAGGCTCCGGCAAGCTGGCATGGAAATATGAGGGATTCTCCGACCTGCATATCCGGGCGCGGGTGGGTTTTCCACAGAATGGCGGCGGACGGGCCGGGGTATTCCTTGGAAACCTGTTCTGCTGCTTAAACTACGATACTCAGCGGGTGGAGCTATACCAAGGCTCCACGCTTTTGGGGAGCTACTCCACCAGCTTTTCCAAAACCCCGGATGCGCAGCTCCACAGCGATCCAGCCGTCTATACCATTGAGATGCGAAAGCGTGGAAATAGAGTCCGGGTGTATTCCGGTTCCAGCTACACCCTGCGGTTTAGCGCAACGGTGAGCGCCACCTCCGGCTATGCGGGGATACAGGCGGACAATGAGATCGTTTGCGACCTGCTGCGAGCCGGTGATGCCTGGGCTTATGAACCCTATGAGTGTTTTGACGTGGTGTATCCGGATGGGGTGCGCACCAGCTTCGGACGGATCGCCCGCTCCGGTGTGACGTGGGACGAGGAATTTCAGATTTTCTCGGTGAACAGCGACGTGGATGAGGGCTCCACCCGCAGCGAGGATATTTCCCTCGACTATGATTTCTTTCATTCCCACCTGCTGGAAATTTCCTGCGGGAATGATTACACAGCCAAGGTGATCCCACGGGATATAAACGTCTGGACCGCCCGGCTGTTCTTGGGCGATGCAGATGGTTTTTCCATTCTGTATTATCAGGACGTGGATTCGCTGGTATATTGGGCCAACGAGGCTGCTTACCGGTGGGGCCTGCGCGGCATTGCGATCTGGTCTTTAGGACAGGAGGATATGCGGCTGTGGGAGGTCATGCCGAAACAAATCGAATAAATCATGGGAACTGGCGACTGCCCTGCGGGGCGGCCGCTTTTTTCAAGTACACAAACCATTTCAAGAAACGGAGGTATCAACATGAAGGAACTTTGGAATACGGCGCAGGTGATCTTTGCGGCAATCGGAGGATGGCTGGGCTATTTCCTGGGCGGCTGCGACGGGTTGCTCGTCGCCCTGGTGGTGTTCGTGGCGGTGGATTACATCACCGGCGTGATGTGCGCCGTCTCGGACAAGAAGCTGTCCAGCGAGGTGGGCTTTAAGGGCATCTGCCGGAAAGTGCTGATCTTCCTGCTGGTGGGGATCGCCAACATCGTGGATGTACAGGTGATTGGCACAGGCAGCGTCCTTCGCACGGCGGTCATCTTCTTTTACCTCTCCAACGAGGGCGTGAGCCTGCTGGAGAACGCGGCGCACCTGGGGCTTCCCGTGCCGGAGAAGATGAAGGACATCCTGGCGCAGCTCCATGACCGGGCGGAAAATACAGAAAGCGAGGGAAAATAACTATGGCTTATACGAACAGTTCACTGGTATCTTACACAAAACTCAGCCCGAACCACTCCGGGCAGCGGACGCACTCCATCGACCGCATCACGCCCCACTGTGTGGTAGGACAATGCTCTGTGGAAACACTGGGGAATATCTTCCTGCCGGTTTCCAAACAGGCAAGCTGCAACTACGGTATCGGCGAGGATGGCAGAATCGGAATGTATGTAGAGGAAAAGAACCGCTCCTGGTGTTCTTCTTCCAATGCAAACGACCAGAGGGCTATCACCATTGAGTGCGCGTCCGATACGGCTGAGCCGTATGCCTTTAAGGATGTGGTCTACCAGAAGCTGATCACCCTCTGCGCGGACATCTGCAAGCGAAACGGCAAGAAAAAGCTCCTGTGGCTGGGAGACAAGGACAAGACGCTCTCTTATGAGCCGAAGTCGGATGAGATGGTGCTGACCGTCCACCGCTGGTTTGCCAACAAGTCCTGTCCGGGAAACTGGATGTATGCCCGGATGGGTGATCTGGCGGAAAAAGTTACGGCACAGCTTGGCGGCGGGATATCCGGGAACACAGAGACGGAGCATCCCGAAAAGCTGACAGAAGGCTATTACCGTGTCCGCAAGACACGGGCGGACAGTAAGACACAGAAAGGCGCATACAAGATCCTATCCAACGCCAAGAGGTGTGCCGACAGCAACCCAGGTTACAGCGTGTTTGACGATAACGGGGTCAATATCTACTCGCCGGGCGGGGCTGCTTCTGCGCCGTCCGAAGATGTGCCGTTTCTTGTCCAGGTCAGCATTTCTGACCTGAATATCCGCAAAGGGCCGGGAACGGACTATGCCAAGACCGGTAAGTTTACAGGAAAAGGCGTATTTACCATCATGGAGGTCAAATCCGGGCAGGGTTCCACGGCTGGCTGGGGCCGGCTGAAATCCGGCGCGGGATGGATTTCGCTTGACTACACATCTAAAATTAAATAACCAAACTGCTGAATGCCCATCGAGCCATAACCGCTCGGTGGGCATATTTTTTTCGGCCAAAATTCGCTCTTCTGTCCAGATGGGTCATTGAGGGTAACCCTCGGAATGGAGGAACCAAAATGACCCATCAGCAAAAAGAACAGATAACTGCCCTACGCTCCCAGGGCTATGGATATGCAACCATTGCAAAGGCGATAGGACTGAAGAAAGATACCGTTGTAGCATTCTGCCGTAAGGTGGGGCTGACCGGCACGAAGGCCGCAGATAACAGCCGCATTGAACTGGACGCCGGATTCTGCCCGCAGTGCGGCGCTCTGCTTACGCAGACTCCCGGCAGAAAGCGCGTCAAGTTCTGCTCCGATAACTGCCGTACCGCTTGGTGGAATGCACATCCTGAAAAGGTTAACCGCAAGGCCGTATACCACTTTACTTGCGCTCACTGCGGAAAGCCCTTCACCGCCTACGGCAATACAAAAAGAAAATACTGCTCTCACGCCTGCTATATTGCAGACCGCTACAAAGGCGGTGACGGGCATGAGTGAGGATAAATTCCGCTCTGAAATGAGCTACCTTGCCGCCCTCTCCATCGCAAAGAATCTCAGGGAAAAGGGGCTTCTGAGCGAGGAGGAATATGCCGTAATTGATACAAATCTGCGGGCTGAGTTCTCGCCGTCTTTGGGTACATTATTATCGGAAAACGACTTGATATAATTGGCTTTCAGAGTGATATATAGTGTCGGAAAGGAGTGATTTCATGCGGATTGTAAATAAAATCGAAGCAAAAACACCGCAGATGCCGCGCCGCAAAAGGGTCGCTGCCTACGCAAGAGTCTCAATGGAGTCCGAGCGGCTGCAGCACTCCCTTTCGGCACAGGTCAGCTTTTACAGCAGTTTGATACAGAGCAACCCCGTCTGGGAATATGTGGGCGTATATGCCGACAACGGAATAACCGGCACCAAAGCCAAAGCCCGCGAAGAGTTCAATCGGATGATTGCCGACTGCGAAGCCGGAAAAATCGACGTTATTCTGACAAAGAGTATTTCCCGTTTCGCGCGCAACACCGTTGACCTGTTGAATACAGTGCGCAGGCTCAAGGAACTGGGCGTTTCCGTGCAATTTGAAAAGGAGCGCATCGACTCCCTCACCGAGGACGGCGAGTTGATGCTGACCCTTTTAGCATCCTTTGCCCAGGAGGAGGTACGCAGCCTGTCGGACAATGTCAAATGGGGTACCCGGAAACGATTTGAAAAAGGTATTCCCAATGGTCGTTTTCAAATCTACGGATACCGCTGGGAGGGCGATCATCTGGTTGTCCATGAGGAGGAAGCAAAGATTGTTCGGCTCATCTACGACAATTACATGAATGGTTTATCAGCGGAAACCACAGAAAAGCAGCTTGCCGAGATGGGTGTGAAATCCTACAAGGGTCAGCATTTCGGCAACACCTCCATCCGGCAAATTCTCGGCAACATCACTTATACGGGCAACCTTCTGTTCCAGAAGGAATATGTGATGGACCCCATCAGCAAGAAAAGCAAAATTAACCGTGGGGAGCTGCCGCAGTATTTCGTGGAGAACACCCACGAAGCCATCATCCCGATGGAGGTCTACCAGGCGGTGCAGACCGAGAAAGCGCGCCGCCGGGAGCTTGGGGCTTTGGCAAACTGGAGCATCAATACCTCCTGCTTTACCAGCAAAATCAAGTGCGGTCGGTGCGGAAAGAGCTATCAGCGTTCCAACCGCAAGGGGCGCAAAGACCCAAATGCCAATTATACTATCTGGATCTGTGGAACTCGAAGAAAAACCGGAAACACCCATTGCCAAAATAAAGATATCCCGGAGCAGATGCTCAAAGAAGCCTGTGCTGCGGTTTTGGGACTGGATACGTTTGATGAGATCATCTTTTCGGAGCAAATCGACCGCATTGAGATTCCTGCTCCGAATGAGATGATTTTCTATTTTAAGGACGGCCACATTGTACCGCACCGCTGGGAATCCACCATGCGGAAAAACTGCTGGACGGATGAGCGCAGAGCCGCCAAAGGACGGTATGTGCAGGAGCATCAGCTCGGTCCCAACAGTTCCTGCTTCACCAGCCGCATTCGCTGCGACAGCTGCGGCGAGAACTACCGCAGGCAACGTTCACGGCACAAAGACGGCAGCTTTGATTCCGTATGGCGGTGCGCGTCAGGCGGAAAATGCAATAGCCCCAGCATCAAGGAGGAAGTCCTTAAAAACCTCTGCGCTGACGCTATGGGGCTGGAATCATTTGACGAAACGGCTTTCCGTGAGCAGATTGCCTGCATTCATATCGTTGCTCCGTTTCAACTTTCCATCCGCTTCTTTGACGGGCATACCTTTGAAGCGGCATGGGAAAATAAGCGAAAAATGCCCAAGCATACGGAGCAGCGCAAGCAGCATATGCGGGAAGTAATGATACAGAAATGGAGGGAAAAACGTGGCGAAAGTAACGACGATACCGGCGACGATCAGCCGGTTCACGGCAACGCCGATCAATGAAAAGAAAAAGCGCCGCACCGCCGCCTATGCCCGTGTCTCCACGGACAGCGAGGAGCAGCTTACCAGCTACAGCGCCCAGGTGGACTATTATACCAACTATATCAAGAGTCGGGACGATTGGGAGTTTGTTTCCGTATATACGGACGAAGGTATAACCGGTACGAATACCAAGCACCGCGAGGGCTTCAAACGCATGGTAGCGGATGCGCTGGCGGGTAAGATAGACCTTATCGTTACCAAATCGGTCAGCCGCTTTGCGCGCAATACGGTAGACAGCCTGACCACGGTGCGCCAGCTAAAGGAAAAGGGCGTGGAGATCTATTTTGAAAAGGAAAACATCTGGACGCTGGACAGCAAGGGAGAACTGCTTATCACCATTATGTCCTCGCTGGCGCAGGAAGAAAGCCGCAGCATTTCCGAGAACTGCACCTGGGGACAGAGAAAGCGGTTCGCAGACGGCAAGGTCACCGTACCCTTCAAGCGGTTTCTTGGCTACGACCGGGGTCCCGATGGCAATCTCGTCTTGAATAAGGACGAGGCGGTCATCATCCACCGCATCTACAGTATGTTCCTGCAAGGCATGACGCCGCACGGCATTGCCGCCAGGCTGACCGCCGACGGCATCAAGTCGCCGGGCGGCAAAGACAAATGGAACGCAGGAGCAGTTCGTAGCATTCTCACCAACGAGAAGTACAAGGGCGATGCGCTCCTGCAAAAGAGCTATACGGTGGATTTCCTCACCAAGAAGAAAAAGGTCAACGAGGGCGAAATCCCGCAGTACTATGTGGAGGGAAATCACGAGGCCATCATTCAGCCGGAGGTGTTTGAACTGGTTCAGCAGGAACTGAAGCGCAGAAAGCAAGGTCGGGGCCCGCACAGCGGTGTCCACCTTTTCTCCGGCAAGATACGCTGCGGACAATGCGGAGAGTGGTACGGTTCCAAGGTCTGGCATTCCAACAGTAAGTATCGCAGAGTAATCTGGCAGTGTAATCACAAGTATGACGGCGAGGAAAAATGCTCCACGCCGCACTTGACGGAGGATGAGATCAAAACAATGTTTATTTCAGCGGCGAACAAGCTGATTGGTAAAAAGGCCGCAATTAACTCGCCTCTACGGGCTTCGCTGGACATTGCCTTCGACACCTCCGCACTGGAAGCCGAAACCGAAAAATTGCAGGAAGAACTCATGGTCGCCTCAGACCTCATCCAGAAATGCATCTACGAAAACGCTCATGTGGCGCTCGACCAGACGGAATACCAGAAACGCTATGACAGTCTTACCGCCCGGTTTGACACCGCAAAGGCACGGCTTGAGGAAAATGAAGCCACCATTGCTGACAAGAAGTCCAGACGGGCGGCAATCGAAGCCTTTTTGGACACGCTGACGCAGGCCGACCTGATGGAGAAATTTGACCCTGCCCTCTGGTGTGGGCTGGTGGATCATGTAACAGTTTATGCCAGGGACGATGTGCGGTTTACTTTTAAGGATGGGCAGGAAATTCGAGCATAAGCAGAAAATCTCCTCATTGCCAGCTACGGCAGTGAGGAGTATCTTTTTGCAAAAAAAATAACCGGGTAGTCCCATTTTCTCTTTTTACACCCCAGATGCAGTTTTTACACCGCAAAGGCACATTTTTTAATTATTCCCTGGCTTTGTATCAAACTCAGTAAGATTATTTCTGTTGCCGTGTCTAATTTGATACAATGTAACGATGCACCGAATACCCCATTAACGATGAACACGCCACCCCTTTAACGATAGTGAACCGGTGCAGGGGATTCGGCAGGCCTAAAATGTGCAATCAGTTTTCTTGCACACTCTTATTTGTATTTGTCCACTGAACGTGGCGGCCGGGGAACGGCACCGGAGATAATATACAAAAACGCCCGGACAGCAGAAAGCGATTCGAGCGCAAAAAATACGGTATTCAGTTACATTATGACCATTTTCGCACCGGCCGCCAGGCGGGGCCGGTGCGGTGGCCGGGATTTTTTTGACGATAGTGCAAACATCGTCTGAATTTGTCGTCGGTCAGTGTGCTTCATGGCGGCTCCCTCCTAAAGCCGCCGTGTCAGCGTATGGGCGTCACTCCTTTGTCGAGGGCATAAGGAACGGCGGCCTTGATGTTACTCAAAACCGCCGCAGTACCCTGAAAATCCATTATGGGCGCACGAAGCTGCCTGCCCTGCAACGGTTTTTTCTTTCCCCGTC
>USIA01000094.1 GCA_900554535.1 uncultured Oscillospiraceae bacterium
TCTCTTTGTTCGGCGAGGGGTTTATGATCATTGCCACCGTGATGTTTGCGGCGGGCACCCTCATGAGCAAAAGCGTCACCCGCACAGTAGATTCGTTTTGCGCCACCGGGTGGCAGCTGCTCTGCGGCGGGCTGGTGCTGGTGATTGTCGGTTTTGCGGGCGGCGGGCGCCTTTCTGCGCCGCAAAGTCCGGCCGGCTGGGGCATTTTCCTGTATCTGGCGGCTCTGTCGAGCGTGGCGTTTGGCCTGTGGACCACGCTGCTGCAAAAGTACTCCGCCGGCCGTGTGGCGGTGTATAATTTCCTGACGCCCCTGTTTGGCGTGATGCTTTCGGCACTGTTGCTCGGTGAACAACTGGGCGGCTGGAAGCTGTTTGCTGCGGTCGGGCTGGTGTGCGCCGGCATTCTGCTGGTGAACCTACCGCAGCGCGTGGGCACGCGGGGACGCCTCATGAACCAAAACAAGCTTTGACAAAACCATGATTTTATGCAAAAATAAGGTTAGAAAGAGAGGAGGCGGCTGGGTGTTCAAAAAAGGAAGGAGGAAGGGGTGCGTGTCTCTTCTCGCGCACAATCTCTCGCTCCCCTATACCGAGCAGCCCATCTTTATCCGTCTGATTAAGCGCTTTATCGTGCACGACCTGGGCAGGGCTGCCGCTTCTCTAGCATACTATATGCTTTTTTCCCTCTTCCCGACTCTGATCCTCGTGACGATGGTCTTGGACGCCTTTAACCTGCACCTGTTTGTCACGGATCTTTTGCGCGGTTTCATTCCGGCAGAAATCTTAAATGTCCTTTCATCGTATATGGAGTCACTGCCCAAAATCGACAACAGTGTGTCCAATTTGTCCTTTTTAATTGGCAGCATCCTGCTGCTGATTTATTTTACCATGCGCACGATGAATTGCCTGCTGCGCAGCCTGCGTATCGCTTATGGCTACCAGCTCAAACGCTCGCCGCTGCGAAACCAGCTCAGCGTTTTTCTCTCCACGCTGCTCATGCTGATTGGCATTCTGGTTGTGCTGACGCTTTTGACCATCAGCCGCGGCATGCTCGAGGCACTCACGCCTGTGCTGCATCTGAGCAAGGCCGGCATCAGCACTTGGAATGCGCTGCGGTTTGTAATTCTGGGTGGGATTCTGTTTGCCATTCTGTTCTGCCTTTACTATCTCTCCCCCGGCCGCAAGTATAAGCCGCTGAGCGTACTGCCGGGGACGCTGATTGCCCTGGCCTCGTGGCTGATCTTTTCCATCATCTACGCAAGTTATGTGGAAACCGTCGGCAACGGCAGATATTCCATGCTGTATGGCGCACTGGGCACTGTGGTGATCCTGCTGCTGTGGTTATATTGCAGCGGATTCGTGTTGCTTATCGGCGCAGAAATCAACGGCATTTATCTGGAAATGCGCGCGGAGATGGCGGAAAAGAAGGTAAAGGTGCCGCAGTACCGATACCTGTGGCAATGCGGCTGGATCAAATACCGCGACTGGAAAAAGGGAACCCATTTGTAAGCAAGGCCGGCCTTATGAGGGGCTGGCAAATACATAGACGCATCGTTCGTTGTATAAACATTGGAAGGTAGGAGCGGCATGGCGCCAATCGGGCCTGTGCTTGTTCCAGTTTGAAAGCGGAAGAGACCGCAAAGGAGTATGATTATGGAAGAAAAAGCAAAAGTGTACTTCACAAACATGCACACCAAGTTCGGCGACACGCTGCAAACAAAGCTCGAACGCCTGCTGCACCAGGCGGGGATCGACAACATCGATTTTACAGACAAGTTCACTGCCATCAAGATCCATTTCGGTGAACGTGGAAATCTGGCATTTTTGCGTTCCAACTATGCCCGCACAGTGGCGGATGTGGTCCGCAAGCTGGGCGGCCGGCCTTTCCTGACCGACTGCAACACGCTCTATGTGGGCGGCCGCAAAAATGCATTGGAACATCTGGAAACCGCTGCACTCAACGGCTACACGCCCACGCAGACCGGCTGTCAGATTCTCATCGGCGACGGCCTGAAGGGCACGGACGAGGCCCTGATTCCGGTCGAAGGGGGCGAATACGTCAAGGAAGCAAAGATCGGCCGCACCATCATGGATGCCGACGCGATCATCTCGCTGAACCACTTTAAGTGCCATGAAATGGAAGGAATCGGCGGTGCGATCAAAAACATCGGCATGGGCTGCGGCTCACGCGCCGGTAAAATGGAAATGCACAACGCCAGCAAGCCTTATGTCAAAACCGAGCTGTGCGTCGGGTGCGGCCAATGCGCGCGCATCTGCGCACACGATGCGCCCACCATCGTAGACCACAAATGCACCATCGATCATGACAAATGCGTGGGCTGCGGCCGCTGCATCGGCGTCTGCCCGAAGGACGCCATCTGCACCACAGATGACGAGACAAACGAAATTCTGAACAAAAAGACGGTGGAATATGCCTGGGCCGTTCTGCATGACCGGCCGCAGTTCCACATCAGTCTTGTGGTGGATGTCTCCCCCTTCTGCGACTGTCACGCAGAAAACGACCTGCCCATTGTGCCAAACATCGGCATGTTCGCATCCTTTGATCCGGTGGCGCTTGATCAGGCGTGCGCCGACGCTGTGCTCGCGCAGGATGTACTCCCCGGCTCCCTGCTGGACGGCAAAGTCAAGCGCGGCGACGACTACTTCACAGCGCTGTTCCCGGACTGCCACTGGCATGCCATCATTGAGCACGGCAAAAAAATGGGTCTGGGCACCGATCAATATGAACTGATCACCGTCAAATGAAACCGGCCAGCGCCGTAGCGGGCGACAGTCTGCCTCTATTTTCTTGCTTTTCAGTACATGTTTATCACCTCCGCAGTCGGGCAAACTAGCTGCGGGGGTGATTTTTCATGCAACCAGAATCCACAAATAATACCAACCGCCGGCACGGCATCAGCTCCGCGCCCGCCAACCAAAAGCCGGACGACACAAAAGGCAATGCGCCCGACGAGGGCAAGTGGGAAGACTGGCTGGACGTGGAGCGCCCAATTCCGCCCTGGCCGTTCCAACGTCCGCTTTAACATGCCACAGGCGTATTGTCATCCGCAGTACGACGACCCGGAAATGCAGGCCTATTGCGACGCCCTGCCGCCAAGGGTGCAGGATTTTCTGGCGCGCTCCGGCTCCGCGCCCACAACGCTTGGAGAGCTGATGGAGGTCGCTGAACATCTACGCCAGGCCCTATAAGCCGGGCAACAAAGCCGGGGCCGCCGAACGCTCTGTGTGCGCTTTCGGGAGCATACCGGCAAAAGCAAAGGCCCGCCTTGTCAAACGTCTCTATTCGTCAGCCCACATGTTTCACCTGATACCGCGGCTCAACTTCTTTCGGGCATCATCCGCTTAACATGCAAAAAGGCTCCACGCAATTTTCAAAGATTGCATGGAGCCTTTGGCATATTCAAATTTAGACGACCTGCCAGGGGTTGGCAGCGCCGGTCTCAAAATAAATGCAACTCCGGATGGAATTCTCCACCATGTCGCTCACCGCCTGATCTGTGTAAAACGCGGTGTGCGGTGTGACGATCACATTCGGAAACGCCCGCAGCAGGGCCAGCTCCCGGTTTGGCAGCGGCTTATCCTGCAAATCATTGTAATAAAGCCCCACCTCATGCTCGATCACGTCAAGCGCTGCGCCGCCAATTTTCCCCTGTTCCAGCGCATCAATCAGCGCGGCGGTATCCACCAGCGAACCGCGGCCCGTATTCACCAGCAGCGCGTCCGGCTTCATATAGGAAAGCGTCTGCGCGTTAATCAAATGATATGTATCCGCATTGGCGGGCAGGTGCAGCGTAACGACATCACTCCGGCGCAGCAGCGTTTCCAGCGGAACATACTGGGCAAAGGGCTTCACATCCGCATTTTCGTGGCGGCTGCAGGCGAGCATGCGGCAGCCAAACCCTGTCAGGCGGGCGATGACCATGCGTCCGATGCGGCCGGTGCCGACAATGCCGACCGTCAGATTCGGCAGCTCGCGCCCCTGCATCCCCGCAAGGCTGTAATTTTGCACATCCGCATGGCGGCAGATGGACTTGACACGCCGCACTGCCATCAGAATCAGCATCAGCGTATAATCCGCAACGCTGTGGGGCGAATAGCTGATATTGCCCACGTGCATCCCGATCTGCTTTGCGTACGCCGTATCAATGTGATCGTATCCGATTGTGCGCGTAGAAATATACCGCACGCCCGCATTCCAGAGTGCGTCCAGCGTCTGCGCAGAAATGGGCGTCGTGATAATGCTGATGCACCGGCTCCCCTTCGCCAGATATGCGCTTTCCGGCGTCGGCGCGCCGTCTATCAGGTTCAATTCTACACCGTATTGCTCTCCAAATTTTTTGTAATAGAATTCTTCGTCATCCCGCCGGCAAAATATGGTGATGCGCATGCCGCTGCCCCCTTGTCAATTGTCTTAAAGTTCCTGTTTCATTATACCGCTTTACAGCCGGAATGCAAGGCGTCAAAAAAGCCGCCGCCCTCCACGTCCAAGTGGAAAGCGGCAGCCTTTTTCCGTACATGCAAATGCAGAAACCTTATTCTTGAAAGAAGGAATCCACGTATGTTTCCATCGCTTGATTGAGCAGCGCCTCAACAGAATCGAACTTTGTCTTTGCCAGGAAGGACGTATCCTCCAGCTTCTCCAAATCATCAAGCGTTTTCACATCGCCCTTGCACGCTGCCAGGAAATCCTGAAGCGTCGCAAACTCTGTATATGCCTGCAAGAAAGAATCATTGAGCAGATCTTCCAGCGCAAAGTTTTTTTCCAAAGCGCTGGTCATGGCCGTCAATTCCTCAAATTGCTCGAACATACCCTTTTCGCGTGGCTGGTTATTCTCCATGTCATTACCTCCATCCAATGGGATGCCCCATTGCATCAATAATAGGAAAAGTTCTTGTTTTTAATAGTATACAGGATTGCTGAGAGAAAAGCAAGCAAAATTTGACGCAGCTTCAGCTGCAATCATCCGCAGGCGGCTCTGCATCGTCCTCGCAGACTTGGTCCGCCAGGTGCAGCGCCAGATGCATCACGCCCTGCCGGTCCGGCCGCGTATCGCGCAGCAGCTCGCTGTCGTCTGCCAGATTGCCCCACACCGAAAAGCGGCCGTCGTCCTGCAAAACCACTTCCAGCTCCAAATAGGGGACATAATCTTCCACCCGAAAATCCGGGCGATCTCCAAAAAACAATTCCGCCGCGCGGAACCGGCGTTCTCCACGGAAAAATAAACGCTTCATGGCCGCACCCCCAAAGCTGGCAGCACACAGTCGACAAACTCCGCGCCATGATGGCAAAACTGCGAAGCAGCAACTGTTCGGCATTCGCCTGTCAGCGTGACGCCAGTCACATCCGGCGCGCCATGGAGCGTCATATCCAGCAAGGCAGCCATCGGCATGCGGACCATCTCGACGACTTCTTCCCCGGGCGCAAAAGCTGGAGACGGATTTGCGTACAAATAGATGTGGCACAGCTCGCGGTCCATGGAGCCGCCGACAATCGGCTCTTCTTCTTTGCCCGTACCCAAAAACCGCAGGTCCCTCTCCGCCAGGCGCAGGCCGATTTCCTCGCTCGTCTCACGCAAAAGTGCCTCCATCGGTTTTTCGCCCGCACTGATATGGCCGCCCACGGCAATGTCATAATAGCCGGGATATGCTTTTTTAAATGGGGCACGTTTTTGAAACCATACCCAAAGGTCATCCGGCTGCTGCGAAACCACCCAGCAATGCACCACTGCGTGCCACAGTCCGCGCGCATGGACGTCGGCACGTTCTGCCTGGCCGACCGGCTGGCCGGCGGCATTATAAATCGTGAGATATTCGGGCATAACAAACCCCCGCTTTTCCTATTTTCCCCAGTATACCAAACCCCTCGTCAAAATACAAGCCCCGCAACATTGCATGCGGCGCCCTGTGCAACACAGGGCGCCGCATGACGGTATAAGAAGATGAGAGAATGAAAAAAGGAGTAAGCAAATTTAGAAGAGGTGAACCGCCATAATCAGGCCGCAGAACACAATCGATACCATGGAAAGCAGCTTGATTAAGATATTGATCGACGGGCCGGACGTATCCTTGAAGGGATCGCCGACTGTATCGCCGACTACGGCGGCTTTATGGGAATCGCTGCCCTTGCCCCCGAGATTGCCCGCCTCAATGTACTTTTTGGCGTTATCCCAGGCGCCGCCGGCATTGGACATCATGACGGCGAGGATAAAGCCACAGGCAGTCGCACCGGCCAGCATTCCGCAGACACCATTGACGCCAAGGATCAGCCCCACCACAATCGGTGCGGCCACCGCAATCAGCGCCGGGGGCAGCATTTCACGCTGCGCAGAACGCGTGCACATATCCACACACGTCTCATAATCCGGTTCCGCCGTGCCCTCCAGAAGGCCTTTGATCTCACGGAACTGGCGCCGTACCTCCATCACAATACTTTGCGCCGCATTGCCAACCGCAGACATGGTGAACGCCGCAAACAAAAACGGCAAAGCCGCGCCAATCAGCAGGCCCACCAGGACGGCGGGATTTGTAATCGTCAGGTCAAACGAAAAATTCGGGTCGCGCACCTGGACTTCGCTGATATATGAGGCAATCAGCGCCAGCGCTGTCAGTGCCGCGGAGCCAATCGCAAAGCCCTTCCCCGTTGCGGCCGTTGTATTGCCCAGGCTGTCGAGCGCATCGGTACGCTCGCGCACCTCCTCGCCGAGTTCTGCCATCTCCGCAATGCCGCCGGCATTGTCCGCCACAGGTCCATAAGCATCTGTGGCCAGGGTGATGCCCAAAGTGGACAACATGCCCACCGCAGACAAAGCGATGCCATATAACCCGCTTGCATACGATTGCGCGCCGCCGGAGCAGAAATAGCTCACCAAAATGGAAACGGCAACGATAATCACCGGCGCCAGTGTGGAAAACATGCCCAGGCTTAGGCCGCTGATAATCACCGTCGCGGCTCCGGTCTTGCTTGAATCCGCCAGCTTTTTCAGCGGGCGGTAGGAATCACTCGTATAATACTCCGTAAACAGCCCAATGACCACGCCTGCCGCCAGGCCGGAGATCACCGCGCCATAGATGCCGATATTTTCCTTGCCCAGCCCAAACCAGACCAGTGGGAACGCCACAACCGCAATCAACACCGCGGCAATCCACGTGCCGCGCCGCAGCGCTGTGAGCAGGTTTTTCTGACTGGCGCCCTCTTTTGTCTTGACAAAAAACGATCCAATAATCGACGCGATGATGCCGATGGCCGCCATGGCCATGGGGATGGAAATTCCCTCGAAACCATATCCCGCAGCCACAGCCAGCGGCGTTGTCGAAAT
>USIA01000095.1 GCA_900554535.1 uncultured Oscillospiraceae bacterium
CCTGTACCCGCTGCCGCCGGCCAAACACATTTTCACCCATGTGGAGTGGCGCATGAATGGCTGGCGCGTGCAGCTCGCACCGGGAAAAAGCGGGGCGCTGACGTGGGCCACGCGAGCGGAGCTGCAGGACAAGTACCCACTGCCCAGTGCTTTCCGTCCCTTTTTGCAGGAATGGACAAATCGGAATCATGAAAAATAATATACAATTTGTATAATCAAAAGGAGGATGCCTATGCCAGAGGAAAAGCGGTTTGCCGTGCTGATCGATGCGGACAATGTGTCCGGCAAATACGTCAAGTATATTCTCGACGAGATCAGCAATGAGGGCGTGGCCACCTATAAACGAATTTACGGCGACTGGACAAAGCCAACGCTCGCTTCCTGGAAGAACGTACTGCTGGACAATTCCATCACGCCCATCCAGCAGTATGGCTATACGACCGGCAAGAGTGCGACGGACTCGGCCATGATCATCGACGCGATGGACATTCTTTATACCGGTCATGTCGAGGGTTTTTGTCTGGTGTCGAGCGACAGCGATTTCACCCGGTTGGCTTCGCGCCTGCGCGAAGGCGGCATGACGGTTGTCGGGATGGGCGAGAAAAAGACGCCCAGCGCCTTTATTGCGGCGTGCAACAAGTTTCGTTATCTGGAGGTGCTCGCGCAGCAGGCTCAGGAGAATGAAAAGGCGGATGACGAGCCGCCCGCTGAGCCGGAGATGAAGCCCCCTGCTGCCATTGTCAATACCATTCTGAATATGGTGCGGGATAATGCAGATGAGAATGGCCGGCTGCCCATCAGCGACGTGGGGAATATGCTGGCACGCCGCTATCCGGATTTCGACGTGCGCAACTATGGCTTCAAAAAGCTCAGCCTCTTTATCAAGTCGCTGAATATGTTTGAAGTGGTCAGCGAGCCGACCGAAGACGGCCGCAACCGCAATTTTTATGTACTGGAAAAGCCCCAGCACCGCCGCCGTCCTCGAATTTACGTATGATTTCATAAATCAAAAAAAGGCCCGTGAGCAGGAGCCATCCGCGAAAGAACAGGCATCGAGGCGTTCCTCATCAACGGACGTCGTTAATCTTCCGCTGTGTGTAGAGAGGAGTGATCATATTTATGTCTGATCCGAACCGTTATCGAGAACCTCCCCGGCGTCGCAGGCAGTCGCGGCGCGAAAGACGCCGGAACTTGATCATTCGCCGCATTCTGATTGTCGCGGTTGGCGTCTTGCTGGTGGTCGCCATCATCGGGGTGATTTGGGGCATCGTCCACCTTGTGGGGGCGGGAGGCGAAAGTTCGTCCGCCTCGGCAGTCAGCAGTATGCCTGTGTCATCGATTGCTTCCCAGAGCTTGCCGGTAAAGACAGGATGAGTGTGTCAAGGACAGCCTCAACCTTCAGTTCTGGACGAAAATCGGCAGAATTTTGCGAATACGTTTTGGCTTACCTCTGCAGCTAGCAGTGGAATGATTCCAACTTCAAACAAAGGTAAAAATTCACAGAAAAGCACCGGACAGTACAGCGTGATAGGTGCCCTCCTTCTGAAACTGAGATCGATTGCATGGCTTCTCATCGCGGGAACTTATCAGAATTGCCCGGTGCTTTTTGCGTTTGCAGTCGTCTGCGAGAGAGTTTGAAGAATTTTGTAAAAGAACAATAGACAAATGCAAGAGGCTGCCGTTGCAGGCCACATCCCGTGACAGCAGTGTTGATCTCGCTTTTTGTTGCAGCTATCGGGATAGCTACTCTTATCCTCATATACGTGGCAGGGAAGTTTCATTTTCCCTGCCATATTTTTTACACAAAGCGATAAATGAAGTCATATTCGGGGTCAGATATTTGCTTTTATGGTAAATCACATTTAGATCCCGGTGCAATGGCTGTTGTAATGGGAGCATTTTCACGACCTTTTCCCGAATATCCCGTTCAACTAAAAGGTAAGGCAGAACAGCAACCCCTAATTCTTCCGACACCCCTTTGACAATTGCCTGTGTACTGGAGCTTTCCCATATGGGATGGATAGATATCTGTAGGAGCGAAAAACAGGCTTCCAGAATTTCGCGTCCTGCGCTTCCTTTTTCCCGCATCAAAAATGGATAGTTCGCTAACTGTGCCAAAGATACGGACTCTTTTTCAGCCAAAGGATGGTTGTAAGAAACAATCGCGCACAGTGAATCCCGCATGAAAGGAATCGAGAGAATATCCGACTGCTCCGGCTGTGTTTCGATTAATCCAATATCAATCGTATTGTCTAGGATGTGTTGCTCTATATCACTGGACTTATTAATGACGGCTTTGATTTTGAGCCCTGGAAGTTGACTTTGAAATTTCCTGATTAATACCGGTAGAATATGGGTTCCGACGGTAATGCTCGTTCCAATACGAATTGTCCCTATAATATCCCAGTTTTTGATTCTTTTCTCCATATCCTCGAACAACGATACAATATGCAAGGCATATCCGTAAAATTCTTTTCCACCTTCCGTGGGATAGATGTGTCTACCAATCCGCTCAAACAGCCGGATCCCATAGTATTCTTCTAGTTCTTTTACAGCAAAACTGACAGACGGCTGCGCAAGGTGCAGTTCCTCCGCAGCGCGTGTGATGTTGCTGTGCCGGTATACCGCCACAAAAATTTTCATATGCCGCAGTGTCATACTGTAGTCTCTCCTATATATAAGAAATCTATTATTATTTCAATAGAATAATAGTATTTTCCGAATCAGTCAAGAAGAAATATACTAAAGCCAGAGGAGGCAATGACATGATGAATCGAAAAAAAGTCCTACGAAAAGTCTTTATTTCTACCCTGTATCTGAGTGCTTTTACCTTTGGCGGAGGGTACGTAATTGTAACGTTGATGAAAAAGAAGTTTGTAGATGAATACCATTGGATTGAAGAAGATGAGATGCTCGATCTAATCGCAATTGCCCAGTCATCCCCGGGGGCCATTGCCGTAAATGGCGCAATTGTAGTTGGTTATAAGCTGGCAGGCATGTTGGGAGCAATTGTCTCTATCGTAGCCACTATCATTCCACCGTTTATCATTATCTCATTGATTTCTATTTTCTATAATGCATTCCGCAGCAATTTTATTGTCAGTCAGATCTTGGAGGGCATGCAGGCGGGCGTGGGGGCTGTAATCGCGTCAGTGGTCTATGAAATGGCTTCCGACGTTGTGAAAGGGAAAAGTGCAATGTCGATCGGAATCATGATTGCCGCATTTGTGGCAACCTGTTTCTTTGGTGTGAATGTGATTTATGTTGTTATTATCTGCATCTTGATCGGCATTGTCCGGACTTTCCTGCATAAACGGAGGACTGCAAGATGATTTATCTACAGCTATTTTTGAGCTTCCTTCAGATCGGCCTGTTCAGTTTTGGCGGGGGTTATGCAGCCATGCCGTTGATTCAGGGACAGATCGTGACAACGCACGGCTGGCTCAGTATGAGCGAATTCACGGACCTGATTACGATTTCCCAGATGACCCCCGGACCGATTGCCATTAATTCAGCGACTTTTGTGGGGATAAAAATCGCGGGGATCTTCGGCGCTGTTGTGGCAACCGTCGGATGTATCCTGCCGTCCTGTGTCATCGTCACATTAATTGCAAAGCTCTATTTGAAATACCGGAATATGGATGTTCTGCAAAGCGTTCTGAATTCTTTGCGGCCGGCAGTAGTTGCCATGATCGCATCCGCAGGGATTTCCATTCTGATTACCGCATTTTGGGGCAGCGATACAGCGATCACATTGGGCGGCACAAGCTGGAGTATGGTAATTATTTTCATCATTTGTTTCACGTTGCTGCAAAAAGGTAAGCTGAATCCAATTTTGGTTATGGCTTTAGCCGGTGTCATGAAATTGGCGGTTTCCTGGATGGGAGGGTGAAAAATGCGACTGTTTGTTAAACCATTTATTCATACATACAGTTTTTATGATGAAAAAGAGACACTTATCGGGAAAGTGAAAAAAAGAATACAAAACGGTGCAGAACTAGAGATTCTGAATTCCCAGGAGAAGAACGCCGGCTTTGTGCGAAAGAACGGTGAGACGCTGTTTGTAAAAAACGCTTTTGGAGCTACTTTTTCATGTCATTTTCTTTACAAAACGGATGCGAAAGGGAACCGGGTGCAGAAAAGCTTTGTAAGGCCGCCCATGGCGGAGAAAATAGAAGTGCATACAGAATGGGGACCTCTTACAATCCGACAGACGCCCGATAGGGTTTTTGATATTTTTCTGGCGCAAAAAAGCATCGGTAAAATAAAAAATATGTTGGGAATCAAAAAGGAAATTCAGATATTCTCTGGGGAAATCCCCTTGGAATTTTATATGGTTCTTTTTTCTATCTGTCTCTTTATGATCCATGACGATGATATAATGATTGTCTGACTCAAATCTTTACACGAAAGAGCTGCAATTTGGCTGCCGCCGTGGGGAACATCCTACAGCGGCAGCCTTTTCGGCCAGCCAGAAATGCCGCACGAAGGGTGAATCCCATAAAAATTGGTCAGTTTTGCTTTACAAATGCCGGATCGTGCGCTATGCTAAAATAGACATAATTAAAATTTCAATCCGCTTGGCCGGGTGAATCTGGAAATATGGAGGTTCGTTATGAAAAAGCCATTTGTGACTGCCGAAAAGGTCCGGGAAATTGCGGCGCAGTATCCGACGCCCTTTTATCTGTATGATGAGAAAGGCATCCGCGAAAATGCCCGCCGGATTAACAAAGCCTTTTCCTGGAACAAGGGGTACAAGGAATATTTTGCGGTCAAAGCCACGCCAAATCCGTTCCTTCTGCGCATTTTGCAGGAAGAGGGCTGCGGCGTGGATTGCTCTTCGCTGACAGAACTGATGATGAGCGACGCCTGCGGTTTCCATGGTAGCGACATTATGTTTTCGTCGAATGTGACGCCGGTGGCAGATTACCAGCTGGCCAAAAAACTGGGCGCTTACATCAACTTGGATGATTTTACAGACATCGACTATCTGGAACGTGTGGCCGGGTTGCCGGAGACGATCTGCTGCCGCTACAATCCCGGCGGTACATTTGAGGTGGCCAATGGCATCATGGACAACCCCGGGGATGCGAAATACGGGTTTACACGCGACCAGCTTTTTGAGGGATACCGCATTTTGCAGCAAAAGGGCGTCAAGCACTTTGGCCTGCATGCTTTCCTGGCGAGCAACACCGTATCCAATTCCTATTACCCGAAGCTTGCGCGTATCCTTTTCCAGACGGCTGTGGAGCTAAAAGAGCAGACGGGCGCGGACATTCGCTTCATCAACCTTTCCGGCGGCGTCGGTGTGGCTTACCGGCCGGACCAGACGCCCAATGACATTGCGGTGATCGGAGATGGCGTGCGTCAAGTATATGAGGAAATCCTCGTGCCCGCAGGCATGGGCGATGTGGCGGTCTTTACAGAAATGGGCCGCTTTATGCTCGCGCCTTATGGGATGCTGATTACGAAATGCATCCATCAGAAACATACCTATAAAGAGTATATCGGCGTGGACGCTTGTGCGGCCAATCTGATGCGTCCGGCTATCTATGGTGCCTATCACCATATCACGGTTCTCGGCAAAGAGGACGCCCCCTGCGACCACAAGTACGACGTGACTGGCGGCCTGTGCGAAAATAACGACAAATTCGCGATTGACCGTATGCTGCCGGAAATTGATTACGGTGATTATCTCGCGATCCACGATGCGGGTGCACATGGCTTTTCCATGGGTTACAATTACAATGGCCGCCTGCGTTCAGCGGAAATCCTGCTCAAGGAGGACGGCTCCTTTGAAGAGATCCGCCGTGCGGAGACGCCGGCCGATTATTTTGCGACATTCGACTTTACCGACCAGTTCCCGAAGCTTCAGGAATACGGAGCCGCAAGCAGAAAATAATTTGGAAATGGCGCGAATCTGATCCATAGCCCGTCAAAGCCGGTCAAGAAAAATAAATGGAAAACACAGCCGCAGATTTCTGACGGCAGCCATGACTGCTGCCAGGATCTGCGGCTGTGTTTCGGCCGCCTTTATTACGGATGCTTCCGCAATTTTCAGCTTCTCTTTTGAGCAAAATTCTGGACATAACAACTCCCCTATAGAAGACTTTTTTATTTCTTGTCTTCTATAGGGGAGTATTTCAAATATTTTTTGCAGGCGAAATGTT
Source organism: uncultured Oscillospiraceae bacterium (assembly GCA_900554535.1). Taxonomy (GTDB): domain Bacteria; phylum Bacillota; class Clostridia; order Oscillospirales; family Acutalibacteraceae; genus Caproicibacterium. The sequence goes on from USIA01000095.1 coordinate 6,171, forward strand.
TGGTTTTGCAGCAGGGCTTAGTCGACACCCTGTAGCGCGTCGTATCCGGTTTCGCCGGTGCGCACCTTCAGAGCATCGCGCACGTCGTAAACGAAAATTTTGCCGTCGCCGATGTGACCAGTATAGAGGACCTTCTTGGCCGTTTCGAGAACCTTTTCAACCGGAACAGCGGCAACAACTGTTTCGAGTTTGATCTTGGGCAGGAGATTGACGTCGTTGATCTTGACACCGCGGTAGTATTTGGTGCGGCCTTTCTGCGTGCCGCAGCCCATCACTTGGGTGACGGTCATGCCCATGACGCCAATTTCATTCATCGCCGCTTTCATGGCCTCAAATTTATTTTGGTTAAAGAACATGACGATTTCCGTCAGCGGCGGCTTGTCGTCGGGCTTGCTGCCGGCGCTGGCCTGGGGCTCCGATGTGACGGGCTTTGCGGGCATATGTTCCACAGAAATGGCTTTTTCCACGGAAACATTGAACGCGGTTTCCGTGTTCACAGACCCGTTGCTTATGCCAGTAAGAACGGCCGGGGGCATGGGCATAAAGTCCGCATAGGAGCTTGCAATGGCGTGCTCGGTTACATCCAGGCCACGCATTTCTTCCTCTGTGCTGCAGCGCAGGCCAATCGTGTGTTTGAGAATTTGGAAGAGAATCGTGATGATTACGGCGACAAAAACGAGCACGCAGGCAACGCCAAGCAGCTGGACGCCCAGCAGCTTTGCGCCGCCGCCATAAAACAGTCCGGCATTTTTGCCCCAGTCGCCGAATTCCTCGTGGGCGAACAGGCCGACACAGATGGTGCCAATTGCACCGTTAAAGCAGTGGACGCCGACCGCGCCGACCGGGTCATCGATATGGAATTTCTTGTCAAGCACTTCAATGCCGAGGACAACCACAAATCCCGCGATGATGCCGATGATGGCCGAGCCAATCGGTGAGACAGTGTCGCATCCTGCTGTGATTGCGACCAGGCCAGCCAGGGAAGCGTTCAGGGTCATGGAGATGTCTGGCTTGCCATAACGCAGCCAGGTGAAGATCATGGCCGTGACTGTCGCGACAGCGGCGGCTAAATTCGTAGTCATAAAGAAATGTCCCCCCGGGCGGCGGC
>USIA01000096.1 GCA_900554535.1 uncultured Oscillospiraceae bacterium
GGCATTGGCAGCGACACGGGTGGCTCCATCCGCCAGCCTGCATCCTTCTGCGGCATCGTGGGGCTCAAGCCGACGTATGGTACGATCTCGCGCTATGGCCTGATCGCCTACGCGAGTTCGTTCGATCAAATTGGCCCGCTGGCGCTCTGTGCACAGGACGCGGCATGCATCTTTGACGTGCTCGCCCAAAAGGACCCGCGCGACAGCACCAGCACCGGCGCCCGGCACGCGGCCACCCCAACGCTGAATAACCCGCTGCAGGGCAAGAAGATCGCCATTGTGCCGGAATATTACAACGGCCTGCGCGAGGATGTGCTGGAGGCGCTTGAGCGCGCCGGAAAGGTCTTTGAGGATCTAGGCTGCTCACTGGTTCCCATCTCCATTCCGGAGATCCGCTATGCGCTGCCTGTGTATTACATTCTGGCGTGCGCGGAAGCCTCCTCAAATCTCGGTCGTTACGACGGTATCCGCTATGGCTATAAAACCGAGCACTACAATACCATCAACGAGATGATCTGCAAGACACGCAGTGAGGGCTTTGGCAAAGAGGTCCAGCACCGCATCCTGCTGGGCACGTACGTGCTCAGTGCAGGCTATTACGATGCCTACTATAAAAAAGCCCAGCTTTTGCGCCGTAAAATCAAACGCGCTTTCTCCAAGGCGTTCTCTCAATGCGATTTCCTGCTGGCCCCCACGGTGCCGATGACCGCCTTCCCGGAGGGCTTCACGGCGCAGGACAGCGTCGAAACCTATCAGACAGATATCTGCACGGTGCCGGTCAATATCGCCGGATTGCCCGCCGTGAGCGTGCCGTGCGGGTTTGACAAGGACGGAATGCCGGTGGGCATGCAGCTGATCGGCGACAGCTTCCGCGAGGACATCCTGCTCAATGCCGCACACCAGTATGAGCTGGCCGCACGGGCAGAAAGTTTCCGCAGCGCGGGGAAAGGGGTGCAGCTATGAGCAGCTATGAATTGGTCGCGGGGCTCGAAACACACGTCGAGCTGGCTACGAAAACGAAGATTTTCTGCAGTTGCACGACCGAGTTCGGCGGCGAGCGCACGGCACGGGGGGGGGAGCCGAACACGCCCTGCGGCCCGGTCTGCATTGGCCTGCCGGGCACGCTGCCGGTTTTGAACAAACAGGTGGTCGCATATGCCGTCCGCGCGGGCCTGGCCACGCACTGCGAGATCGCCAAGGTCAGCAAAATGGACCGCAAAAACTACGTTTACCCCGATTTGCCGAAAGCATATCAGATCTCGCAGTATGACATGCCGCTTTGCAAAAACGGATACATCGACCTCTCCAATGGCCGCCGCATCCGCATCCTTCGCATTCATATCGAGGAGGACGCGGGCAAGCTGGTCCATTCGCGCGGCAACACCTACGTCGACTACAACCGCGGCGGCGTACCGCTGATCGAAATCGTCACGGAACCCGACTTCCGTTCCCCGGAAGAGGCGCGCGAATACATCGAAAAGCTGCAATTTTTGATGCGCTATATCGGCGTTTCCGACTGCCGCATGGAAGAGGGCTCGATGCGCTGTGACGTCAACATCTCCGTACGGCCCGCGGGCAGTGAACAGCTCGGCACGCGCACGGAGATCAAAAATATGAACAGCATCAATTTCATCACCAAGGCCATGGCCTACGAATTTGACCGCCAGTGCGACCTGCTCGATTGCGGCGAACCGGTGGTGCAGGAGACGCGCCGTTATAATGAATCGGACGGTTCGACCGAAAGCATGCGCGGCAAGGAGGATGCTCAGGATTACCGGTACTTCCCGGAGCCAGACCTGGTGACCATTCGCGTGCCGCAGGAAACAATCGAGAAAATCCGTGCCTCCCTGCCGGAGGACCCCGACGCCCGCAAAGCCCGCTGGCAGCAGGACTTCGGCATCAGCGTGGCAGATGCCGAACAGCTTTTGCGCTATCGCAAAGTGGCCGATTACTTTGACGCCGCAGCGAAGGGCTTGAAAAACGCCAAGGCCGCCGCCTCCTGCATCTTAGGGCAGATGTTCCGCCGCCTGGAGACAGAAGCGGACAAAGAACAGTTCAACCCGTTGACCACACCGGCAGATCTAAACGCCCTGCTCAAGCTGCTGGATGCGGGGAAAATTCGCATGAACCTTGTGAAATCCACGCTGGACAAGATGCTCGATACCGGCAAACCCGCGTCGGATTTCCTGAGCGAAAGCGATCTTGCGGGGATCGACGAAGGCCAGCTTTCTGCCCTGTGCGCTGAAGCGGTGGAAAAGAATCCAAAGGCTGCGGCCGACTATCTGGCCGGCAAGGAAAAAGCGGTGAAAGCCTTGGTCGGCTATGTGATGAAGGCGACGAAGGGCCGCGCCGATGCGCTGCAGGCGGAAGCCATGTTGATTGCGCTTATCAAAAAGCAGGGCTGAGGCTTTGGGAAGCGCTTCGGTTTGATAGAAAAATACGCTCCGTAGAAATTTGAAAATTCTACGGAGCGTATTTTAATGCGTAATTATCCCTGCGCCTGGGAATACTTCTGCTTGACCTGTTGCATCTGCTGCTGGGGCGCCTGCTGGGTCGTATACCAGCCCTTTTCGCTCATTTTCTTATACAGATCATTCTGCATGGTCAGTGAATCCTGCAGTGCCTTGGTGAATACCTGGTTGACATTCTGCGTGCCCGCAGACTCGATGCTGCCGTGTAAATACAGGTCACAGGCGCCCTTTTCTGTGAGCAACAGGTTCTCCATTGTGCACTTGTCGTCCATTGCGGCTCCTCCTTAAATCAGATTCAAAAACTGCCCAAAAATCTGCTTGTGCTTGTTCGCCATCTGCTGCACGCACTGTTTCAGGGTTGGGTCTGTCATGGTAGCGGCTGCTGTCTCGCACTGTGTCTGCAAAAACTGCTCATGCCCGAGCGCATCCTCGATATAGGCCAATTCTTTTGGACTCATATTCCTTCACCTCCGCCCTTAGTATGACCGGGCACGCGGCGATTATCCATAAACTGTAGCGGGCAGCGCGCAGGATTTTCCATGAAGCATTTGTAAAATTTCATACGCCGGCGTCTAGGGCCTTTCCAACCGCCGCCGGGTGTGTTATGCTAAGAAAAAGAATGGATTTTCCATGAAGGAGGTACTGGGTGATGAACTTCACAGAAGATATCAAAAAAATTATGCTGGCAGGTGTTGGCGCTGTGGCCACCACGGCAGAAAAAGGCCAGGAATTGATCGATATGCTGGTCAAAAAAGGCGAAATGACCGTGGAACAAGGCAAAGTGCTCAATGAAGAGCTCAAACGCAATCGCAAAAGCGCAAAGCCCGGTCGGCCGGAAGCCATGGCCGATATCACGCTGAACGCTGCTGCCCCAAAGCCAAAAGCGCCGCAGGATGATCTGCTGTCAAAAGTCGAGAAAATGACGCCCGAACAGCGTGCGGCTCTAAGAGCCAAATTAGATGAGATGGAAGCTGGCAAATGAGTTCCACAGCCTCAAGGACAAGTGCGTCCCGGCTGCGGGAGCTGCTGGGGGTTTTGCGCAAGCGGGATATTCGCCATGGCATGACCCCCAAAAAGCTGCGCCTGATTCTGGAAGATCTGGGCCCGACCTATGTCAAGCTGGGCCAGATCATGTCCACCCGCACCGATATTCTGCCGCAATCCTATTGCGATGAGCTGGCGCTGCTGTGCACGACCGTGCAGCCGGTTCCCTTTGACCAGGTTCTGGAAATGATCCGTGAGGAGTACGGCCGTTCCGCCAACCAAGTGTTTTCATGGATCGATCCGACGCCGCTGGGCAGCGCCTCGATCGCCCAGGTCTACCGCGCCTCCCTGCGGGAAACACATGAGGACGTGGTCATCAAGGTGCAGCGCCCCGGCATTCACGACACCATGTCCCTGGACGTCAAACTGATGCACAAGGCCGTCCGCCTGCTTCGCCTGATGGGCATGAGCGAGTCGATGGATGTGTTCGACTTTGATGCCGTGATCGACGAAATGTGGCGCGTCGCCCAGCAGGAGATGAATTTCCTGTTGGAGGCCGACCACAACGAGGAATTCGCGGAACGGAACAAAGACATCGTCTATGTGACCTGCCCCAAGGTCAACCGCCGCCTGACCACTGAGCGCATCCTTGTGATGGAACGCATCCATGGCATCCCCATCGACCATCTGAAGGAGCTGGAGGAAGCGGGCTACGACGTCGAAGAAATCGGTCGGAAGCTCGCCGAAAATTATTCCAAGCAGGTACTGGACGATGCTTTTTTCCATGCGGACCCGCACCAGGGCAATGTCTGGATCAGCGAAGGGAAAATCGTTTTCCTGGATCTCGGCATGGTCGGCCGCCTGAGCCAGCGCGACCGTATGCTGCTGCGCCAGGCTTTTTCGGCCGCTGTGACCCACGACGTAGCGACGATGGAGGATGTGCTGCTGACCATTGGCATGCCGGGGAAATATATAGACTACGCGCGCCTTTATGGCAGTCTCGACGAACTAATGCGCAAATATCTGGATGAGAGCTTGGCCGACATCAACCTGGGGCTGCTCGTACAGCAGGTGCTGGATATCGCACATGAATTCGATATCACAATTCCGGCGAGCATCACGATGCTGGCGCGCGGCCTGATGACTCTGGAAGGCGTGCTGGCCAAATGCTGCCCTAACGTCAGTTTAGTGGAGATCATCCGCACACACCTTGCAAGCGAGGTGCTCGATGACTTTGACCTCAAAAAAGAAATGCGCCGCAGCATGCGCACTGTTTATGAAAGTGCAAAGGGAGCTGTGGAGATTCCAGCGACACTCTCGAGCCTGCTCAAGCTCGGCGTGAAGGGCCGCACCAAGCTCAATCTAGAAATCGTCGGTTCAGAAGAGCCGCTGCGCAAAATCGACACCATGGTCAACAAACTCATTGTCGGCATCATTGCGGCGGCTTTGTTTATGGGATCGAGCGTCATTTGCACCACCGATATCCAACCCCTCATCTTTGGTCATCCGCTGCTGGGCGTGGCGGGCTTTCTCGTCGCGTTTGTGCTCTGCGGCATTCTGCTCTTGAAGATTCGCGGGGAGCACCGGCGCAAACGGCCAAAGCTGCCGCCCGAATAAATTCAAACCTGCATTTTCCGCAAAAGAAAAGGACCGTACAGAGCTTTGGGGCAGCCCTGTGCGGTCCTCGATTTTTTATGCATGCTGGCCTTTACGGATGGTATTGAAGCGTAATGGTGTCATGCTCCGGCACCAACTGGCGCATCCGGACGCCCGCACTGCGCAGCATCTGCTTGCTGGCCTGGGTTGCAGGCGTCTCGGCGTATTTATCCGAAAGATAGACGACCTCGCGGATGCCGCTCTGGATAATGGCCTTGGCGCATTCATTGCACGGAAACAAGGCGACATAGATCGTGGCACCCGCCAGCGATTTGCCGCCGGAATTCAAGATGGCGTTGAGTTCTGCGTGGACGACGTAGGGATATTTGGTCTGCATGGGGTCCTCCGCCTCGCGCGCCCAGGGGTACGTATCGTCCGAGCAGCCCACGGGCAGGCCGTTGTATCCCGTGGAGAGAATGATATGGTCTTTGTTCACAATGCAGGCGCCAACCTGCGTATTGGGGTCCTTGCTGCGCTTTGCGGCCAGCAGTGCCACCCCCATAAAATAATCGTCCCATGAAATATAGTCCTGGCGTTTCATTGTTGTTTGCTCCTATCCAGTAAAAATCTACGCGAATAAGCCCTTCACCCAGTTGGCAGCCTGGTCGGTGAGCAGCACCACCACAGCAATCACCGCGAGAAACAGCAGGACCGAAACAATGCGCCAGAAGATCTTCTTGTTGTGTGGCATTTCCTCAAAGGTCTCCCCCTTGACGGTATAGGTGCGCGGCGCCTCTTCTTCCGACGGCTCCTGGGGCGGTTGTTCCTGCGTTTCTTCTTTTGGGGGCTGCGCTACAGCGCAGAGTTCTTCCGCACTTTTATAGTACTGGTACGGGACATAATAATGAAAGGCCTGGCCCTGCTCGTCCGACTGCACAGCCTGATGCTTTTCGTACGGGATATGGTTGTCATCCAGCAGGCCCTCCAGCATATCGGCACGGAATCCCGCGGCCGTGGTCACTCGGACCTGGTCTTCAGGCTGTGGGTCGCAAAGCTTCCGGTTCCCGCAAAACGGGCATTGGGTGTCGCAGAGAACACGGCAATTTTTACAATACTGCATGGATGGCATCTCCGTTCTGCGCAAGCGCGGGCATTTTCTTGTATCATGATACCACGAAACCAGCCAATCGACAAGGGCGCCGCCATCGGCAAAGCATGTAAGAACACAGGACCCGGAAGGATTCCTCCCTCCGGGTCCCATACGGTGATTGCCCCCTAATGACATAACGCGAAACGCAAAGGGGGATGCGTGTGGACGATTCAATCCGCTATCCCCTGCACAATGGGCTGCAACTGCTGGCCTTCCAGAGCGGCCGCGACCGCCTCGGGCAGCAGGTCAAATTTCGCCACCAGAGAGGTCGGCTTCTGGAGCGGATCGTCCTGGGCAAACGGCGTAAAATAGATATTTTTGGTGTTGAGCAGCCGGCCGATATTTTGCCCGGAGGCAGCCAGCGCGTCGTTCGTCGCCAGCGTCAACAGAACCGGCAGTTGCACGCGCAGACTGGACTTGACCGCCATGGTGACCGCGGTGTCCGTCACGCCATGCGCCAGTTTGGCAAGCGTGTTTCCCGTGCAGGGTGCCACAACCATCAAATCCACCATCCGCTTCGGACCGATCGGTTCGGTCTCCGGAATGGTATGCAGCACAGGCTGACCGCAAATCTCCTGTGCTTCCTGCATAAAATCAGCCGCGCGCCCAAAGCGGGTATCCGTCCTGGCTGTAATTTCGCTCATAATGGGAAGGATGCGGTAACCCGCCTCTGCGAGCCGCCGCATCTGTTCCATCGCACGCGCAAGCGTACAAAAGGAACCGCACATGGCGAATCCCAATGTTTTTGTCTGCATGTTCCCTCACTCCCTCAGCATATTGTAAACCGTCTGTTTGATAATCTCCCCCGCCGTGCGGGGCGCGACTTTGGCAGGCAGAGAGAATGCATGCAATGCGTGGATACCGAGCTTTTGGGCTGCGTCCATGTCCACACCGCCGGGGGCAGAGGAAAGATCGATCAAAAGCGTGCCCCGGCGCAGTCCGGAAAGCACCCCGCGCGTGAAGATCACGCTGGGCACCGTATTGAATACAATATCAAAGTCTCCGCCTTCCCGCAGGCGGTCGGTGTGCATTGCCGCGCAACCGCACATCTCTGCCGCGGCCTGTACCTCCG
>USIA01000097.1 GCA_900554535.1 uncultured Oscillospiraceae bacterium
CGGCAGACCGGCCGGGCTGCGTGGGGCGCCGCAGATCACCGCGCGCCGCAAAATGCGTAAAGGGTCACGCCACTGCAACAGCGTCAGAAACATGTCTTCGCCCGTCACAAAATAAAGCTGCGTGTCCGGGTAAAGGCCGGCCATGGCGTCGAGCGTATCCGCTGTATAACTGGGTCCAGGACGCTGCATCTCGATATCGCTGACCTGCCAGTCCGGCCGGCCCGCAACCGCAAGGCGGCACATCTCCAGCCGTTGTTCGCTGCTCGCAAGCGACGGCGCTATCTTATGCGGCGGGATATGCGCTGGCACCAGGATCACGCGCGAAGCGCCGGTAATCCTGGCAAACGCCTGTGCCAAATGCAGATGCCCGTTATGGATCGGATTAAAGGTACCTCCATAAATCAGGAGCTTGTCCATTGAATGCCCCCTTGGTTCCGCTGCGCGGCTTTCCAAAGCCCTACTCCTCGTTATTGTATTACTTTTTGGGCGCTTTGGGAAGTACAATTTTCGGTTCTTTCTGATTTTTTCGGTACAGGACAAACCGAGAACCGATCACCTGGACGACTTCGGCGTGTGTGGCCTCGGCGATGGCAGCCGCAGCATCCCGTACAGAAACCGGGCATGTTTCGGTAAGCACACGGCCTTTAATCAACTCCCGCTTTTCGAGTGCGGTGTCCGCCTGATAGGTGATGTCATCCGATAACCCACCTTTGCCGACCATCAAAATGGTCTCCAAGGGGTTTGCGAGGCCTCGTAAATAGGCGCGCTGTTTGCTGGTAAGCATACATTTCTCCTTTTCTCGGATTCAATTTCATGCAAGCATGGCCTGCAGGTCGGCCTCTGAAAGCACCGGAACGCCCAATGTCTGGGCCTTTGTGAGCTTGCTGCCCGCGTCTTCCCCGGCAATCACATAGCTTGTCTTTTTGCTGACACTGCCGCTGACTTTGCCGCCGCAGCGCTCAATGGCCGCAGTCGCCTCTGCTCGCGTCATAGTGGAAAGCGTGCCGGTCAACACAAAGGTCTGGCCCGCAAAGCGCGTATCCTGCACCTGCTCCACGCTCTCCATCTTCACCCCTGCGTCGCGCAGACGACCAATCAGATGCGCGGTTGCGGACATGCTGAAAAATTCCTGCACACTTTCCGCCATGATCTGGCCAAAGCCGTCAATCGCTGCAATCTCCTCCACCGTTGCGGTGAAAAGTGCGTCGATCCTGCCAAACCAAGCGGCCAGGAGTTTTGCCGCCTTCTGGCCGATGTGCGGAATGCCCAGCGCATACAGCAGCCGTTCCAGGCCGCGTCCCTTGCTTTCCTCAATGGCGTGCAACAAATTGTCGATCGATTTCTCCCCCATGCGCTCTAGGCCGCCGAGTTGTGCGGCTGTGAGTGTATAGAGATCTGCGGGCGAATGCACCAGGCCATTGGCGATCATTTGTTCCAGCAGCGCCGGGCCGCAGCCTTCGATGTCCATGGCATCACGGCTGACAAAATGGATCAGATGCCGGGCCAGCTGCGCCGGACATTCCGCATTCGTGCAGCGGGTGGCGGATTCACCCGGTTCGCGGACGACCGGACTGCCGCACGACGGACAAACCTTTGGCAAATGGTAAGGCGTCGAGTCCGGCGCATGGGCGACAACCGCCACAACTTCGGGAATGATCTCCCCCGCCTTGCGCAGGCGGACAGTATCCCCGACGCGGATATCCTTTTCCGTGATAAAGTCTTGGTTATGGAGCGTGGCACGGCTGACCGTGGTGCCCGCCAAAGTGACCGGGGCGAACACACCGGTCGGCGTCAGCACGCCGGTACGCCCGACATTGACTTCGATGGATTCGAGCGTTGTCTCCTTCTCCTCCGGTGGATATTTGAAAGCCTCGGCCCATTTTGGAAACTTGGCAGTACTGCCCAGCAGCGCGCGGTCGGCAAATTGGTTGACCTTGACCACTGCGCCGTCGATGGAGTAACCGAGCTGGCCGCGCAGGTTGCCGATGCGCCAGACTTCGTCAATCACCTCGTCAATCGTCTCGCAGACTTTATAAGAAGGTGGGACGGTAAAGCCCAATGATTTTAGAAAATCAAGCGACTGGTCGTGACAGGTGATCTGCGCACCCTGGATCTGTTGGATATTGAACACAAAAATGTCCAGTCCGCGTGCCGCGGTAATCCGGCTGTCCTTTTGGCGCAGGGAGCCTGCGGCGGCGTTGCGCGGGTTTTTAAAGGGCTTTTCCCCGGTCAGTTCCTGCTTGGCACACAGCTGAAAAAAGCGCTCGTGCGCCATATAGACCTCGCCGCGCACCTCCAAAAAAGGCAGCGTCTGCTTCAAGCGCTTCGGAATCGTGCGCACAGTGCACAGGTTGGCGGTCACATCCTCGCCGACAGTGCCGTCGCCGCGGGTAGAACCGCGCACAAATTGGCCGTCACGATATTCCAGCGAAACCGATAGCCCGTCGAACTTCGGTTCCACAACATAGGTCACATCCGGTGCCACTTCACGGACGCGTGCATCAAATGCGCGCAGCTCCTCTTCACTGAAGGAATCGTGCAGGCTTTCCATGACCACCTCATGACGGACCTTGGAAAACTGCGCGGCCGGCGCGCCGCCGATTTGTTGCGTCGGGGAATCCGGTGATTGCAAGTTGGGGAATTCTGCCTCTAAATTTTGCAGTTCCCGGTACAGCATGTCGTACGTATAGTCGTCGACCACCGGGGCATCTTCTTCGTAATATTTGCGATTATAAAACCGGATTTGCTCGCGCAGTTCTGCGGCACGTGCCTTTGCTGCTTCCTCATTCATCCAAATGACCTCGTTTTTACTCTAGTGTTTGAGACAGAACGGCTCTTTATGTGCCGGTACTACCCTGCAGCGAGACGCTGGGTACATCGCCGACAATCACCGTTTCCGCGACTGGAACATCGACCGAAACGGCCTGCTTTCCGCTGCTGCCGGGCAGATACGTGTAGACGGACGCCGTGACATGCAGCACAAGCCGGTGGCGCGTCTGGTTGATGCCTGCGCTGTCAAAGCTGCTTTGCAGCTGCGCCTCGACCGCGTTCATAAAGGTCAGCTTGAGCGGCACACCAGGCCCGCGCCCGTGCAACAGCGTGCTTCCAGTCAGCGTGCCGATGGGGATGGATACCTCCGTGTGCGCTTGACCGTCGGCGGCCTTCTGCACAGCCTGCACCAATCGCGCCTGCAACCGGTTGAACTGCTCCGTATCCGCTGACACAGACTGGACGCTGCCGTCTTGCGCGCGCTGCACCTGTATCATCTGTTCAAAGGATATCTTTTCTCCATCGAGCTCCTGGAGCACAGCATCATTGACCGTCTCCACCACAAATGCCTTTGCCGCATTTTCAGAGATTGACGCCACATAGGGCTTCATGTGCAGGTCGATCCCGATGAAAAGCGCGACCAGCACGCCGACAAGCGCCAAAGGTCCCCAGGCAAAGGGTCTGCCCCGTTTTCCGCGTCGATACCGCCGCATTGTCCCACCGCCTTTTTATTTCTCTAGTTTCCAGTATAGCGGGCGGCGGAAAAAATGTTACAAACGAAAAAAGCGCGCAGAACACCCGAGGGCCTCCTGGCGCGCTTCATTTGTTAAAACTTATTCGGCATCAGAGGCGCCGTTTTCTGCATTCTCCAGCAACTGGCGAATGGAAAGGCTGACGCGGTGGCGGTCAAAGTCGATGTCCGTAATCAAAGCCTTGACAACCTGGCCCATCTGCAACTCGTCCTGCGGCTTTTCGATTCGGTGATCCGCAATTTGAGAAATATGGATCAATCCATCAATGCCCGGAATGATGCGTGCGAACGCGCCAAAGGTCGTCATACCGACAATCGTGACTTCCACGACAGAGCCAACCGGATAATCACGCTTGAGAATCTCCCACGGGTTGTCCTCCGGACGCTTGTAGCCCAAGGAAATCTTTCCCTTCTCGCGGTCAAGCCCCTTGATGTACACATGCACTTTGTCGCCGACATTCACAACTTCGCTGGGATGCTTGATGCGCGTCCAGGAAAGTTCGCTGATGTGAATCATGCCGTCGATGCCGCCCAAGTCCACAAATGCGCCATAAGACGTAAGGGACTTGACAACGCCGTCGTATTCCTTGCCTTCCTCTGCGGTTTCCCAAAACTTTTCTGCCAGTTTCTTCTGCTCGTCCTTCAGAACAGAGCGGATGGACCCGACCGCACGGCGGCGGCCACGGTTCGTTTCAATAATGCGGAATTTGACCTCTTTCTTGAGCAGGTCATCGAGCGGGTCATTGCGGGAGGCGGTTGCCTGAGAAGCCGGAATGAAGACGCGTACGCCCTTTGTCATGGCGATGACGCCACCCTTCACGACCTCAACGACCGTGCCCGTCAGGACTTCCTGGCTCTCCTCGGCGGCTACCACTTCATCCCAGCCCTTGGCCGCGTCCAGACGGCGCTTGGAAAGCATGATGGTGCCTTCCTGGTCGTTTGTCCGCATGATGAGCAGATCCAGTTCGTCGCCGATCTTGACGAGGTCCTCGGTTTTGGCGCTGGGGTCGGTCGTGAGCTCGGAGAGCGGAACGAAACCAGCCTGCTTACGTCCGACATCCACCTGCACCTCGGTCGGGGTGATGCCCACAACGACGCCGCGGACCTTCTCGTCTGTATTTAAACTTTTCAGAGACTCCTCAAGCATCTCCGCAAAGTTTTCACCGCCTTCTGCGGTCTCCGGGCTCTGCACGCCCTCATTGATTTCTGACATGGTAACAAGTACCTCCTTTATAATGCTTGCCGGTGTGGAGGCACCGGCAGTAATGCCCAATTTTCGCACACCACTGACAAACGTCGGTGGGATTTCGGCCGCGGACTGTGCGAAGAGGGTCCGCGTGCGCTTGCGGCACACATCATAAAGCTTGGCCGTATTGGAGCTCTGCCTGCCGCCGAGCACAATCATGGCGTCGCAAGTACGCGCAAGCGCTTCTGCCTCGGATTGTCGACTTGCAGTAGCATTACATATTGTATCAAAAATATTTGCGTTTGTATATACCCTCTGGAGGCTTTTTAGACAATTTCGCCATTCTGCCACACGAAATGTCGTCTGTGCAACAGCAGATATGTCGCTTTTTTGCAAAAGAGGCTCATTTTGCAAAAGCGTTTCGAGTTCCTCGGCTGTTCGGAAAACAAAGCACGGACCCGTGCAATGGCCGACAATTCCCTGCACTTCTGGGTGATCCGGATCTCCTGCAATTAGGACAATCCGGCCTTTTTTCCCCTCTTCGGCCACAATCCGGTGGATCTTGGCAACAAACGGGCAGGTGGCATCCGCGCAGGTCAGGGGCAGCGCATCGATCTGTTCGCGGACCGCGCGGGGAACACCATGGCTGCGGATGACCAGTGTGCTGCCCGCAGGCGCCTGTTCAGGGGTTTCCACAATGCGGCATCCACGCTCTGCAAGCTGCTGCAGGGTTTGCGGGTTATGAATAATGGGTCCGAGCGTACAAACCTGACGGCCCTCCTCCAGCAGTTGTTCGACCATAGTAACCGCGCGGTTTACGCCGAAGCAAAAGCCTGCGGATTTGGCGACAAGAATTTTCAATGTCCTTCCTCCAGTTGACGGTTGATAGTGCTGGCAAGCAAAGCTGTACCACTGCGCAATTGCTTATGATCGCGCGCAGCATTTTCAAAGGCGGACGCGGGCAACGGCTTGCCGATGCGCACGGTCACGCATTTGCCAAAGCGCCAGGCGCCCTCACAAAAAATAGAAACCGGCACAATGGGCACCCCCGCCTTTGCCGCCAAAAGCACGGTTCCGGCTTTGGGCCGAAAAGGCGCGTTGTCAAACTGAACCCTTCCCTGGGCGAAGACTCCCAGTACATCCCCGCGCCGCAGAATGCGCAGCGCATTGCGCAGGCTTTGCAGGTCCGCCTTGTCCCGCTGTACGGGAAAAGCACCGAGCACCGTGATGACGCCGGCCGCAAAAGCGCCATGGTCCGTAAACAATTCGCGCTTGGCCATAAAATAAATGTGCTGGCGAAATGCCGCGGCAACGGTCACCGGATCCAGCACGCTTCGGTGATTTGCGCAGACGATGAATGGCCCCCGCTTTGGAATGTTGCGAATGCCATGATAATGCACGCGTAACACCAGCGCATAGGGCACCGCAAACACGCGCAGCACAACTTGATAGAGCATCCGGAAAAACAGCAGCGGCCGCTTCATTTGTCAAACGCTTTCAGGTCCCGCTCGCGCAGGGCCGCAATCTGCTCCATAATCAGTCGGCTGGCAGTCCGAAACTCCGCGGCCTTTCCTGTCTCCAAGCCAAGTTCTTCCGGCGTTATCGGTTTCCCGTAGGAAACATAAGTCCAGTGGAATGTCTCCGGCAGATGGCCGCCCTTCGCGGTAATACAGCAGGGGATGACCGGAACATGATAGCGCCACGCCATCATGGCTGCGCCGGCCTTCGGCCTGCCCAGTGAGCCGTCTTTGCTGCGGGTGCCCTCAATGAAGACGCCGAGCAGGCCGCCCTTTTTCAGATGCTCGCCCGCCAGATTCATCGCCCCCACATCGCCCTTGCCGCGTGCAATTGAGATCACGCCCAAGCTGTGCAGCACCCAACTGACAAATGGGTTCGTAAACAGTTCCTCTTTTGCCAGGAAATAAATCTGCCGGTGACAGGAAAGAAATAGGCGGATCGGATCCGAATAGCGCTGGTGGTTGATGCACAGGATGGCGGCGCCTCTTTTCGGAATATTCTCTTTTCCGCGGACATGATTTGGCAGCACAAATCGTGCGACCCACTGCGGGATCGCCTTAGCCACAGCATATAAGGGTGTCATTGATTTTCCTTCCTCTCTACGCCGCAGCGCTTAGATGCCTAGGGTATCGCGCACAATCCCCCGCAGCAAAGCCACGCTCTGCTCCAGCGTATTGCCGCTTGTATCCACCACGCGTGCGTCCGGCGCCGGCTTGAGCGGCGCCACTGCGCGGTGGCTGTCTTGATAGTCCCGTTGGCGGATATCCGCTAAAACCGCTTCGTAATCGGCTTTCTGGCCTTTTTCCTGCAGCTGCGCAAAACGGCGTTGGGCGCGGTCTTCCGGCGAAGCAGTCAAAAATAGCTTCAGCTGCGCGTCCGGCAGCACTACAGTGCCGATGTCGCGGCCATCCATAATTACATTGTTTGACCGGGCAATATCCTGCTGCTGGGAAAACAGGAACCGCCGCACCGCCGGAATGGCCGAAACCCCCGACGCCGCCATACTCACCTGTGGTGTGCGGATCGCTTC
>USIA01000098.1 GCA_900554535.1 uncultured Oscillospiraceae bacterium
AGAAGCTGGTGACGGCGACCGCCGGCGGTACTTCGCCGGACGTTGTCAATCTGAACACGCAGCTTACCCTGACTCTTGCCGGCAAGGGCGCGCTGGTTGATCTGGAAAAAGAGGCCACCGAGGAACAGCGCAGCATCTACATCAAGAGCCTGTATGACTCTACGCGCATCGGCGACTCCGCCTACGCCTTCCCGTGGTACGCTTCCCCGAACATCATGTTCTACAACAAGGACCTGTTTGAAAAAGCGGGCATCAAAGATATCCCCACCGAATACCAGAAAGCGTTTGACGACGCCAAGACCATGAAAGAGAAGACCGGCGCTTACCTGTATAACCCCCCGGAACTCTTTAACCTGTTGTTTGAAGAGGGCATCCCGATCCTCAACGACGACAAGACCGCAGCTGCCTTTAATAACGAGGACACCGTTAAGCTGCTGAGCAACTTCAAAACCATGACGGACCAGGACATTTTGCCCAAGACGAATTGGGGTCAGTGGGACCAGGAA
This sequence comes from uncultured Oscillospiraceae bacterium, assembly GCA_900554535.1. Taxonomy (GTDB): domain Bacteria; phylum Bacillota; class Clostridia; order Oscillospirales; family Acutalibacteraceae; genus Caproicibacterium. Next base: position 507 of record USIA01000098.1, read on the forward strand.
CTCAAACTCTTTGAAACTGAAAAGCTCGCAATTGTCAGCTCCTCCGGCTCCTCCCTGTCCCGCATCAAGGACGAGGCGCCCGACGTCTACAACAAGATTGGCGTTGCAAAGCCGCTGACCGGCAGCAAGGGCCTCAGTCATAACGCGTTGATGGATCTGGTCGTTCCCTCCAAGAGCAAAAACCACGAGGAAGCCATCAAGTTTGCCGCCTGGCTGACGAATGACGAAAACCAGCTTGCCTTCTGCAAGCAGACTGCAGTCTTCCCCTCCACGACCAAGGCCAGTGAGGACAGCTACTTTACTTCCGACACCTCTTCGCTTGAGGGCCAGGCGCGCAATATTTCTGCACAGGTCAGCGAGACTTCTGAGGATTACTCCCTCGGCGTGGATGGTCAAAACGACATTCAGGACGCGATCAATAAGGCCTATGAGGCTTCGATCATCAACGGCCAGGACATCAGCACATCCCTGAAAAACGCAGAAACAAAGGTCAATTCCCTGTTGAAATAAACAAAAGATCTTGTGCAGCAAACGAACGCACAGGAAAGCATTTGGCAATCTGTTTCGGGCGCTTTCCCTGGCCTGAAACAGATTGTTTTGTCAGGAGGTATTTTCTATGAGGACTACAGGACGCGCAGCAGCTGTAACCCCGCCAAAAGCTTCCCGCCGGCTGCAAAGAAAGCCCGGCGGCAATGAGACCCTGCGTGCATATCTTTTTATGGCGCCCGCGCTGATTATGTTGGCCATCTTCGTGTTTGCGCCGATCGTCGGCAGTCTGCCATTGATGTTTATGGACTATTCCGTGCTGGGCGAAACCAAATTTGTCGGCCTGCAGAATTTCCAAGAGGCCTTTGCCGACCGCGACTTTCAGATCGCTTTGGTCAACACAATCCTCTTTGTGGTGGTTGTGCCAATCATCCAGATCCTCTCCATTTTGCTGGCTGTGCTCGTCAACCGGAAGATGCACGGCATCACCGCCTTCCGTACACTGTTTTATATCCCGGTCGTCACCTCGATGGTCGCTGTCTCCATCATGTGGGGCTTTCTCTTTGACCAGAACGGCCTGATCAACACGGTGTTGATGGATTTGGGATGGATCAAGTCGCCGCTCGGCTTTTTAAACGACAGCAAGACCGCGATGCCGTGCATCATGTTCATCACCATCTGGCAGGGCCTTGGGTACTACATGATGATGTATTTGGCCGGGCTGCAATCCATTCCGCACGACATGGAAGAGGCCGCCATGGTGGACGGCGCAACGCCGGCGCTGGCCTTCTTTAAGGTCAAGCTGCCCCTTTTAAAGCCCTACATCTGGTTTTGCACGCTCAATTCCGTCATCTCCGCGATCGCGGTCTTCGACGCGGTATATGTGCTGACCAAAGGCGGGCCGGACAACGCTACCATGGTGATCAACTACTATTCTTACGTCAAGGCATTCCAGGATTTCCGGTTTGGATATTCGGCTGCTGTTGGCTTTGTACAGGCGCTCATCACCGGCGTTCTCAGCATTTTCGTGTTCCTGTACGGCAAAAAAGCAGAGGAGGATTAAGCGCTATGAAAAACAATGCAAGTTCCGTTGTGATCCCCCGGCGGCACAACTCAAAGAAAATTGTCCGCAAGGTGCTCATTTATATTGTTCTGGCTCTGGTTGCCATCGTGTGTGCCGGCCCGTTTGTCTGGATGCTGAGTGCCTCCTTCAAGTCAGGGCAGAACATCTACGACCTGAGCTTCATTCCCGCACACCCGACTTTTGACAATTACATCGGCGTTTGGAACTTTCTCTCCGTGCCGCAGTACCTGCTCAACACCGTCATCATGACGGTTGCCAGCATCGTGATCGACGTGGTATTTTCCGCGCTGTGCGCTTACCCGCTGGCCCGCATGAATTTCCGCGGTAAGAACGTGGTCATGAGCATCCTCATCGCCTCGATGATTATCCCCGCCGCGGCCGGCATGGTCATTAATTACCTGACCATTTCCGCGATGAATCTGCTCGACACGCTGACCGGCGCAATCCTGCCCGGCGCTGTCAAGGTGTTCAGCATCATTCTGCTGCGGCAGGCATACCTGGGCGTTCCGCGGGAGCTGATCGAAGCCGCCCGCATCGATGGCGCGGGCGAGATGCGTATCTGGGGGCAGATCATGGTCCCCGGCATCATCCCGACCATCAGCACGGTTGTGATTTTCGATTTTATCAGCAAGTGGAATGAATTTCTGTGGCCTGTCATCGTCTTGCAGGACCCGGCCAAATACCCGCTGGCCACGGCCCTGCAATACTTGAACGGCTCCTTTAACTACAAGTTCGGCTATATCGCCGCAGGCGCCATCATCTCCATTATCCCTGTTATCATTGTGTTTGTCCTTTGCCAGAAAAATTATATTGAGGCTGTCAGTGGCGCAGTAAAAGGTTAAAACAGAAAGAGGCTTTGTATGTATCCACAGTATTTTGTATGGGTAGAGATTCAGGCAAACAAACAGACAATTTGCGACCCGGCTGCGTTTCGGCGCCAGATGGAACACTGCGTTCGCGCGGGCATCGGTTCGGTCATTCTGAGTGTGAAAGACACCAGCGGCTTTGCCATTTACAACAGCCGTTACGCGCCCCATTACGCCGCTTATGACCCCGCTTTTGAAGCGGGAAAAGATTACCTGGCGCAGTGCCTGGAGATTATACACCAGCTCGGCATGCGGTGCTACGCTTCCATCGACGTGTTCGCGGAGGGGAATAAGATGCACCCGCACCCGCTGATGCATGGGCTGCAGCATCCGGCATGGCAGACGGTGGTCTATGGGCTCGACGAAGCGGGCCGGCCCCGCACCCAGCCGGTCACGGACAGTACGCCGCTTAAAACCTGCGGCAGCATCGACGACTTCGGCGAGGTGTTTGTCAATCCGGCGAACGCGGAGGTGTGCGCTTATGCGCTCTCCCTGTTGGACGAATTGATGGACCATTATGAGATTGACGGCATTGCGCTGGACCGTGTACGTTATGTGGGCCTGAGCTCTGACTTTGGTCCGGAAACCCGCCGGACCTGGGAGGCATATACCGGCCGTTCCAGCGCCGGATGGCCCACGTCTGTCTACACGCTGGAACCGGGGGCAGATGGCCCTGTGCTGCACCCCGGTCCGGATTTCGGCAGCTTTTTGGAGCTGCGCGCTCAAACGGTCAAACGTTTTATCGAGCAGGTGCGGGCGCATGTGGACCAGCGCGGCGGGCGCATCCGCTTCCTCGACTACACCGGCTCCTGGTACCCGCTCTACCACCAGGTCGGTGCCAACTGGGCGTCCACGCAGTATCTGCCATCGGAGTATCCGTGGGTGGATGCGCAGACCTACGCCAAAACAGGCTATGCGGAGCTGCTCGACGGGCTGCTTTCAGGGTTCTATTATCCGGACGTAACCGAGTCTGACGCAGCATCTTCCGGACAACCGGCGTGGTGGTACAGCGTGGAGGGCTCCGCGCGCATGGCAAAACAGGTGACAAAGGGCGTCGTCCCGGTAACGGGCAGCCTGTTTTTGCAGCAGTACACCGAAAACCTGCCCGCCATGACGGACGCCGTGCACATGTGCTTTGCGCGCTCTGCGGGCTGCATGCTGTTTGACCTTTCTTATCTGGAGCAAAACCACTGGTGGCCGCTGGTGGGCATGGACGCTGGCAGCGTCCCGCAGCGTGCGCTGTTGCGGGAAAGCGACCTGGAGGCATTGGAAGCACTGTGGGAAAAATCGTTCCCGCCCGAATTCCACTATACGCAAGAGGAATTGCACCGCCGCATTTTCGAGGACCCCGATTTCTGCGGGGAGGCTTCCTTTACACTGAAGACATCGGACGGCACGCTGATCGGCGCGGTGGTCGGGAAAGTCTTTCACGAGGAGGTTGACACCTACCGGCACGCCGGATGCCTGAGCGCTTTGGTCGTGGACCCTGCCCTGCAGGGGCGTGGCTTTGGTACCCAGCTCTTCGACGCCTGTGAGCGTGCGCTGCAGCAAATTGGCGCGGAGAAAATCTTCCTGGGGCAGGAGTTCCAAAACTTCTTTTCGGGCATCCCCGATCCCACGCCGGAAAAAGTGCACTTTTTTGCAGACTTGGGCTGCACCAACAACACGGAAGATCATTACGATCTGACGGCGGACGTCGTGCACAATGCGCTGATCGACGGCTTTAACACCGCCCCGTTTGACGCGCAGTTTTCCACAGCGCCGCTGCAATCCGGGGAAAAAGACGCGCTTTACGCGTTTTTGGACCGGGAATTCCCCGGCCGGTGGGCGCTGGAAGCGCGGACGCAGCTTTCACAGGCAGATCAGGAACGCTTTTTTGTTGTGTTGAAGGACAAAACGGGCGCAGTGCAGGGCTTTTGCCATGTTTCCGTCGCCGAAGACGGCAACGGGGGGCTTGGTCCCATCGGCATCGCACAGACTGTGCGCGGTCACCGCGTGGGAGATTATCTCCTCAGGCAGTCCTTGCTGCACCTGCGGCGCATAGGCGCGCGGGAAGTCTGCATCGACTGGACGATACTGAAAGATTTTTATGGAAGGTTTGGCTTTCAGCCGGTAAGAACTTACCGCGGAAGCTATAAGCAGGTGCTTAAAAAATGAAAAAGAAAATCGTATTTTTGCCGCTCGACGAGCGCCCATGCAACTATGATTTCCCCGGCAAACTCTTTGCACACGGCGATTATCAGATTGTCAAGCCCGAAAAGCTCGGCAACAAAAAAGAACCCGCCGACGTGCACGAAATCGCCGCTTTCCTGCGGCGGGAGTGCGCGGATGCGGACGGACTGGTGCTTTCCGTGGATATGCTGCTTTACGGGGGCTTGGTGCCCTCCCGGCTGCATCACAGCGACATCGCTGAGCTCAAACGGCTGGCGCTGACCATCCGTGAAGTGCGCCAGCAAAACCCCAAGATTCTCATCTATGCGTTCCAGTGCATTATGCGCTGCCCGAGCTATTCGAGCAGCGACGAGGAACCGGATTATTACGAACACAGCGGCGAATTGATTCACAAGGCGGGCGAAGCACTGCACCGCAGCCGTTTGGGGCTGTGCCAGGAGCAGCAGTTGAAGTCCATCCTGAAAAAGATCGACGAAAAGGACCTGACTGACTACGTTTCCCGCCGGGAATGCAACCGTGCGCTGAATTACCTGATGATCAGCTACGTCAAGGAAGGGCTGATCGATATGATGGTTATCCCGCAGGACGATTCAGCAGCTTACGGTTATGCGGCGATGGACCAGCAGGCTGTCCGCGAAAAGATCATGAAGGAAAACCTGCAGGCCAAAATCCTGATGTATCCCGGCGCGGACGAAGCCGGCATGACGCTGATGGCCCGCATGATCAACACGATGAACGGCAAAAAGCCGAAGGTTTATGTCAAATATGCCAGCGAAGGCGCCAAGAGCGTGCTGCCCATCTACGAGGGCAATACGCTGGACATTACCGTGCGCTACCAGATCATGGCCGCGGGCTGCCAGCTGACGGATTCCTACGAAGCCGCGGATATTCTGCTTGCAGTGACGGCCCCAGCGGAGCATATTGAGGAGGCGGTCCATCAGCCTTCGGAAGCAAAGGGATACTGCGTGGAGCGGTGTATGCCGGAGCTTTTGGATTTTCTTGTGGAACGCGTCAACGAAGGGAAAATCGTCACCATCGCCGACAATGCCTACGGCAACGGCGGCGAACTGCAGTTGATTCGCATGCTCGACCAAAGCGGGCTGTTGAACCGTGTGGCGGGGTATGCGGGCTGGAACACCTCAGCCAACACGCTGGGGACTGCGATCGCCGAAGGCGTGGATGCCTATCACAACGGCTGTACACCTGCCCACAACGATTTTCTCATGGAGCGGTATGTGGAGGACGCCGGCTACTGCTCGCTGGTGCGCTGGCAGGTCAACGACATGCTCGAAAAATACGGCATGAATTATTTCGATGTCCGGGAGCAACGCGGCACGGTCAGCAATCTGGTCTATGACGGTCTGCTGTTTTTCATCAAGGATTACATGTCCTCTGTGGCCGCCAATATCAAGCTGGAACGCGTCTGGATGCCGTGGCGGCGGATGTTTGAAATCGGCCTGCAAGTGTCCTATGCCGGACCCCAAACGCCTGTCAGAAGGGAGGAGCGCGCATGAAAAGCAACATAGAAGTGGTCCAATCCCTGCGCGGGGGGCTGATCGTCTCCTGTCAGGCGCTGCCGGAAGAGCCGCTGCACAGTTCCTATATCATGGGACGGATGGCTTACGCGGCCCAGGAGGGCGGTGCGGCGGGCATCCGGGCGAACACCGTGGAGGATATTACCGAGATCCGCGCACGCACAAGCCTGCCAGTGATCGGCATCATCAAGGCGGTCTATGCGGACAGTGACGTGTATATCACGCCGACGATGAAAGAGGTCGACGCACTGGCGACGATGCCCAAGCATCCGGAAATCATCGCGCTGGACGCAACGAACCGGCTGCGGCCGGGCGGTGTTACACTGGATGATTTTTTCCCGCAGGTGCGCGCGAAGTACCCGGACCAGCTGTTTATGGCGGACTGCTCGAACGTAGAGGAAGGCCTGCACGCTGCCAAGTTGGGGTTTGACCTGGTCGGCACAACGTTGAGCGGGTATACGCCATATACCAAGGGAACGCCGCTGCCAAACTTCGAGATGATGCGTGTGCTCGCCCAGCAGGCGGGCGTCCCCGTCATCGCCGAGGGCGGCATCTGGAGCC
>USIA01000099.1 GCA_900554535.1 uncultured Oscillospiraceae bacterium
CAGACGTTATCATTCTCAATGGTACGGACGCGCAGTACAAGGCCTATGTCAACGCCCACGCGGGTCCCGGCGTGATGGCGTTGTGTTACGATGGCGACGAAGCGGGGCTCGCAGTCCCCGCGCTGTGCTATGGCAACCGGCAGGATGACAGCACGCTGGCACATGCGCTGTTCGATGCGCTGCGCGAAGTAGACGTGCGTGGCGCAAAGACCGTGTATGCGCGCTGCCCGCAGCCGGTTGGCGTCGGTTTGGCAGTTTGCAACCGCCTGATGCGCGCCGCGGGATTCGAGGTGATCGACCTTGCCTAGTGTGGTTGTGGGTCTGACCGGCCCGACAGGGGCCGGAAAAAGCACGTGGGCCAAGGCATTCCAGGCATTGGGTTGCACGGTCATCGACTGTGACGCGCTGGCGCGCCGCGTGACAGAGCTCCCCGCAGTGCAGAAAGCACTGTGCGCGGAATTTGGCGCCGACATCATGTGTAACGGACAATTGGACCGCCGCCTGCTCGCGGCGCGCGCCTTTGTGGACGCATCGTCGGTAAAGCGGCTCAACGCCATCACGCATCCCGCAATCCGCAGCCAGTTGCAGCAGCAGCTGGATCAGGCGCAGGCGGACGGCGCGCGGGTGGTGTTGATTGATGCGCCGCTTTTGTTTGAGGGCGGAATCGATGGCCTGTGCAACGTCAAGGCTGCGGTGCTGGCGCCGCCGGATGTCCGCCGGACACGGATCATGGCGCGCGACAGCATCACGGAAGCCGAGGCTGCAAACCGCATGCGCAGCCAGCATGATGATTCCTATTTCCGTGCGCGTGCAGATGTGATTTTGGATGGAACGCTTACCACTGCCCAGATAAAAGACCAGACGGAACAGCTCCTCAAAGCGTGGACAGGGGGTGTGCCATGAGATATCAAAAGCGTAAACGCCGCCCGGCGGTGGTTTTCTTGGTTATAGTCCTGGTGGTGGTTGCAGCTGTCGGCTGCGTCAAGCTGCTCCAATATGCCAAACTGAAAATGGAGTACGCCTCCTATCCGCGCACCTATTCGGAATTGGTGGACAAGGAAGCGGAGCAGGCTGGCGTGGACCCGAACCTGGTCTATGCAGTCATCCGCCAGGAGAGCGGTTTCGATGCGAATGCAGTTTCCCATGCGGGCGCAATTGGCTTGATGCAGATTATGCCCGATACATTTTCCTGGCTACAGACGAAGATGGACGCCCAGGACCACCGGGAATATACGGAGCAGGACCTCTATGACCCGGAGACCAACATCCGCTTTGGCTGCAAACTGCTGTCAATCCTGACCGGACGGTATGAGAATCTGAAGACCGCCTTGGCAGCTTATAACGCTGGCATGGGCAATGTAGATCAGTGGCTGAAAAACAGCGCCTACTCGAAGGATGGAAAAGCGCTGTCCGAGATCCCTATTGGAGAAACCCGTACGTATGCGGAAAAGGTGTTGCAAAATTATGCAAAATACCAGACGCTTTATAATGCATCCGACGTGTCGTCTTCCTGAGGGCGGCTTTCGGTATAAGGAGGAAGAAAAACAATGGCAAAAAAGGAAGAGTGTCCTGACGTCAAAAAGCTGACAGAAAAGTTGATGATTGACCGTTCAAACGGAGCCGGCAAGCTCAGTGCCGCAAAGATCAAAAAGGCAGACGCGTTCTGTGAGGGCTACAAGGCATTTTTGGCTGAGGCCAAAACGGAGCGCGAAGCGGTGCGGGCGGCGATCCGCATTGCGGAGGAGGCGGGCTTTGAGCCCTATAACCGCGACGCCACCTATCAGCCGGGCGACCGCGTTTATGTCAATAACCGCGGCAAGGCTTTAATGCTGGCGGTAATTGGGACGGAGGGCTGCCGGCTGGGCCTGCACATTGCGGCCGCGCATATCGACAATCCGCGCCTGGATTTAAAGCCCCATCCAGTATATGAACAGGACGGCTTGGCTGAGCTCAAGACGCATTATTACGGCGGCATCAAGAAGTATCAGTGGACGACGATTCCGCTTTCCATGCACGGCCGCATCTGCCGGAAGGACGGCTCTGAAGTGGATATTACCCTGGGCGAGCGCCCTGGCGAGCCGCAGTTCACGGTGACGGATTTGCTGCCGCATCTGGCATCGGAGCAGGTCAAAAAATCCCTTGGCACAGGCGTTGAGGGAGAAAAGCTCAACATTCTGGCCGGAAGCCGGCCGCTGCCGGGTTCGGAGGATGGAAAAGACCTTGTCAAGCTGCATGTGCTTCAGATCCTCAACGAGCAATTCGGCATCACAGAGGAAGATTTCGTCAGCGCGGACATCGCATTTGTCCCTGCGGCGCAGCCGGTGGATATCGGCTTTGACCGCAGCATGGTTGGCGCTTATGGTCAGGATGACCGCTCCTGCGCTTATGCTGCACTGATGGCTGCCGTGAAAACCAAGACGCCTTACCGCACAACGCTGACCGTTTTGGCGGATCGCGAGGAGATTGGCAGTGACGGCAACACCGGCCTGCATTCCGCCTTTATGCGCTACTTTATTGAAGACCTTGCAGAGGCGGACGGTGTGGCGGTACGCCATGTACTTAGCCGGTCACGCTGCCTTTCCGCGGATGTGACGGCGGCTTATGATCCGAACTATCCGGATGTCTATGAAGCCAACAATTCGACCTACCTCAATGGCGGCGTGGGTGTCTGTAAATATACAGGTGCCCGCGGCAAGGCAGGCACCAGCGAGGCCACAGCGGAGTTTGTCGCCGAAATCCGCCGGCTGTTCGATGAAAACGACGTGCTGTGGCAGACCGGCGAACTGGGCCGTGTGGATGCCGGCGGCGGCGGTACAGTGGCCATGTATATTGCCAATCTGAACGTGGATGTCATTGACGTCGGCGTGCCGGTGCTTTCGATGCACGCGCCGTTTGAAGTCACGAGCAAGATCGACGAATATATGACTTATCAGGGCATCAAGGCTTTCTTTGAATCGAAATAAATCGGAAAAATAAATAGGAAAAGGACCTGTCGCAGAACGAGAATTCTGAGACGGGTCCTTTTCGCTGCCAAGCGTTTTTACAATGATGGCGGAGCATGTTGTCTATTGAACAGGTGACTGTTTTGCTGTCAGCCAAATAGCCAGAAACGCAAGCTTCAAGTTTTATATTTGATGATTTTTGTCAGCCCGCTGTCCTTCAAACCAGTCAATCAGATAATTTTTAAAAATGGCCTGTTTATCGGTTAATCGTGTGTTGGGGTTTTCGATCAGATAAACATTCATTCCACCGCTCCCCATATCTGGAACTGAACGGAAAATGATCGAATCATCAAGATCGGCAAATAATGTGTAATCCCAGGCAACTGCGATATATTTTCCGGTTTTAATGAGGTTCCTGGTTACGCCATTATTGGTTAATTCCAGAATAAAATTGAAAGACTGCCCCTTTCGAAATACTAAATCAAGATCGCGCATATAGTAACTGAGCTTCTGTGTTTTTCCGATGATCTTTTCAGTTAAAATGTCCCTGCATGAAATGCTTTCTTTTTGAGCCAAAGGGTGATCCTTGCTGATATAAATACCGTAAGGAGCATAAAAAAGCCATGTATAATTAAACGCAGTATAATCAACAGCATCACTGACAATGGAAAAATCACAATTATGAAGAAGTAACTGTTCTTTAGCAGCCTTATCAGTCGTCTCTTCCATATTGATAACAATATCTGGATGGCTTCCGATAAACTGATCGAAAAAATCATTGGAAAAAACCTGGGTTAAAGCATCGAATGTGCAGACTGTCACTTTGCGCTCTTTCAAATTCTCCATAAGATTACTGTTAAACATACTGGAATATTCATCAAGAAGCTTCTGCACATGTGGAACGATTTCTTTAGCCGTCGGTGTTGGAATCAGCCCGTTTGTGGTCCGGGTAAAAAGCTGCTTTCCTAAAGTGTTTTCCACCTCAGCTATAATTTTACCCAGCGCCTGGCGGGAAATATGAATTTCTTCTGCGGCTTTACTTAAATTACAAAACTTATATACGATCAAAAAATAACTTAAATATTTTACATTCATGCTTAACCTCAGGACCTGTTTAAATGCTCGTACAGAGACAGCCCCCTGGGGAGCTGCCTCTGTACAAATTCAGGATTTATTTGTTTTTATTTATTTGCTTTTTCGAGATTATCCGCGAGCTTTTCGAGCTTTTCGAGTTTTACCTCATACTGTTCGGAAATTTGTTTTAACTGCTGATAATCGGGAACAATATAATTTGCATTGGTGACAAGATTCAGGTTTTTATCATGCTCTGTATTCACCAGCAGTTTGGCAACCGATGGCTTGGAATAATGGCCGAGACCATCGAAGAATGCCTTGGCGGCCCGAATTTCATTGGCGTAACAGTCCGCATAGATGATGGTATCCTCATCAAAAACAGGTGCCGCAATAAATTCACCGAAAGGATTGATAATGCAGCTGCCGCCGTTTGCATAATCAAACTGCAGATCGGGGCTGCCAATCAGGTTTTTATATTCCGGCTCAAAATCCTGCTCCCGCAGTAGGCCGTGAACGCTGATGACAAAGCATCCAGCTTCAAAGGCATATTCCCTTGCCGCCAGGGTCCCGTCACAGCCGTAGGCTTGCGGGTCATAATTGGCCATCGCCATTCTTTCGCCATGGAATTTCCAGGTTCCCGGCCAGTTGGAAATGTGAAATTCTTCTCCAAAGAGCATCTGGGCAACGCGAATCAAGGCTGTATGATGCTCCCAGCAGATTAAAGACCCGATACGTCCGATATCGGTCTTATACACGCCAAGATCGCTTCCATCGCCTTCTCCCCAGTAAACTCTTTCATTGTAAGTAGGTTTAATTTTTCTGTGCCTTCCAAGAATCTTTCCGTCAGCGCCAAAAATAATCTGCGTGTTATAGTAAGTTCTTACACCTTCTTCATCATCCAGTTCATTGACGCCCATCACGCAGTAAACGCCAGCCTCTTTGCATGCCTGGCAGATCCTGTCTGTATCATCGCTGGGAATCACAATGGAATTCTTCTGCAATCCAATATTCCACAATGCCCACTCATCCGCCTTGCTGTTATATGTGCTGGAATAATAAGCGGCAAATACAGGAATATAGCTTTCAGAAAAAGCAACCAGTTTTGCACCGTTTTCGGCAGCTTCTTTGATTTTCTTACATGCAATATCAATGGACTTCTCTTTATTAAAAACAATCTGCGGCGCCTGAATCGCAGCGACTTTAATCATTTCATGGCCGCCCAACAGCTTCTTATCCGGTTTAACAGTACTTATTTTTGCCATACGATTTGCCCTCACTTTTAAGTTCATGATATAAGGAATATCTCTTGCAAGAGAAAAAGAGCCTGCAAAAACACACGCTGCGTCTTTGCAAGCTCAAGTACATCCTTATAATAACGCTGGAGAGCGTTTTTGAAAAGAATTAATTTCTTTCGCTGCCGCAACGAAATGATTACAGCCAGTTTTCTTTTACAATCAATCCTTTTCTGGTACGCCCGTTGACGGTAGAAAACTACTGGCCGTCAGATTTTTGAGCATTGCGGCATCTATACGCTCTATGGTCTGGGCGTGCCGGGCAGTGAAAACGAAACCACAGGCGTCTATGTAAATGGCGTCAAGTTCTTCACGATGAAGGCTGTCCCGCGTTCATTGACTTGCGATACGATAGTCGGCATTGACCGGAAAGTCGGCGACAGTTACATCTTCTGGGTCAAACCTGACGACCCGAACGCCACGTTTACGTTTAACACGGCAGACGGCGAGATGCTGCAAACGAGCATCGTCAAAGATGCCTATCCAGAAGCCCAAGGACTGTATGACTGCCGCCTGACCGTCACGGGTTCCGGCGGCACGATCGGCGTTTACCGCAACATTAACGGCAATATCTAGGTAATACCTATAAGCTATTTGGCGTGACTAGCCAGTAAAGAAAAACCATCCCGCAAGGAATAGCACAATCAGACAACATAGATAAAGTTTCGTCGTTAAGCAGGCGCGATGCACATCGAATAAAAACTTCGCCATCTGCGGCAAACGGGCCTTTCGGAATTTTACCCGAAAAGCACGTTTGCTTTTTATTTTGCTGAACAAGCCACTTGGACATCGAATTTTGTCACCATGTTTTGTCTCACCATTACAAAATAGATACCCACTGAAAGCACAAAAGAAAAGACAAAAAAACTGAGTCTGGAACGCGATTGGCGTCCAGACTCAGTCTGGCGGAGAAGGAGGGATTTGAACCCTCGCGCCGGTTTCCCGACCTACTCCCTTAGCAGGGGAGCCCCTTCACCACTTGGGTACTTCTCCATAGGTGAATATATCAAAAATATAAATGATTGGCTGGCGGAGAGGAAGAGATTCGAACTCTTGGTCCCTTGCGGGATCACTGGTTTTCAAGACCAGCTCCATAAACCACTCGGACACCTCTCCATATCACATGAACGCGAGACTTATTCTACCATATTTTTAAAAGGCATGTCAAGTACTTTGCAAAAAAATTCCGACTTTTCAGGCCTTTTCGGAAAATAAACACGCCACGCTTCCTTTTGAATAAAAGAAATAGAGCGAAAAGCGTCGGAAGCAGGCTCGCGGCAAACTCCCAACGCTTTTCATGCGTCCAACTTTGGTGGGCCATCAGGGACTCGAACCCCGGACCGACCGGTTATGAGCCGGCTGCTCTGACCAACTGAGCTAATGGCCCCTAATCTGCAGTAAACGATGCTATTATAGCATCAATCTCAGACAATTACAAGCATCGTCGCTTGCCGCAATGTCGAAAATTTTTTAAAAAATCGAGATCTGTCCCATTGACTTTTGGATAGGGGCGGCTTATAATGTAAAGCATATTAAATATATATGATTTATATGCGAACAAACTTGAGACGTGGAGGGAATTATGCGATGGCCAATATTCATCAAAGTCTGACGGAACTGATCGGCAACACTCCGTTACTGGAACTGAAGAATTACGAGAAGGAACACAACCTCAAGGCAAGGATCGTCGCGAAGCTGGAATACTTCAACCCGGCTGGCAGCGTCAAAGATCGTATCGCACTGGCAATGATCGATGACGCGGAAAAAACCGGTAAGCTCAAGCCCGGATCTGTCATCATTGAGCCGACCAGCGGCAACACCGGCATCGGCTTGGCGAGTGTCGCAGCGGCGCGCGGCTACCGTATCATTTTGA
>USIA01000100.1 GCA_900554535.1 uncultured Oscillospiraceae bacterium
CTTTTAAAAGGCCGTTTTCTGTCTGGAGGGTTTGGGGGGAAAGCCGCAACGGCGGAATTAAGCAGATCACTGCGGCCACCAGGCAGATAACACAGACCAAAGGACTCCTTGGCGCAGCCACGATGCCGAGCACGATCAGCACAATACAAGCGATTGACAATGGAATCCAGCTGGAACGCCGGTTGAGCAGCAAATCCATCCAGCCAAATTTTTTCAGGACCTTGGTGGTGCACTTTGTCGTGTTCTCTAGGAGCGTTTCCGGCTCAGGGACGGTGGTGCCGCTGGCAGCAGCCTTTTCTTCCAACGCGTTTTGTGCCTGCCGGTAAGCGCTCAGTTTTTCCAGGACCATCGCCTGGCGGCGGCGGTTTTTGCGCCGGCGTACCTTGGAGCTGACAACGACAGCCACAATAATGAGCACAATGATTATAACGGGCGATAAGAGAAGCAGAATGATTTTTATATTGTCCGCCTGCGTCTGCGCGGCGCTCGGTTTCGGAACAATTTTGGTGAAGCGTATGGAGTCCGCTATCGATTTAAGGGCTGCACTTTGCTCAGCGGTCAGTTCGCCATTTTCCCGATAGGTTTCTACCGTGTACCCCTTGCCGTTCATAATGGTAAAATACCCTTCGTCCACAACATTTTTTCCATTAACCGTTGCGCGGGACACGATGTGTATAAAAGGTAGGGTGGGGGAATCATACCGTTTTGTGGTGTTTTGCGTTTCCGAACCGTCCGATAGCTTTTCCGGCTTCGCCAAATCCGATAAGAGCGTTTGAAACTGTGCGTCGGATAAACTGCGCATATCGTAATAATCGCTTGAAAATGTGCTGGCTTTTGCGGTGATATTGATCGTATAGGCGCCGCCTTCCGGCAGAATCAGCGTGGTATTATCTCCCATCCTGCTTAGATCTTGTTGCTTTTGATGCCATGTTTCAGCAAGACCGACCTTTGCTAGATTGGGGTCGGTTGGGCTTGTACTTTTATTAAATGCATACATGCCAGCAGGTACCGTGAATTCCAGAAAGTCCTCTTCCATGTGCCCGACTGTTCCTGCACTCGACGATGTCTGAGCGGACGACACAGCGGCAGAGGACGCGGCCGCGGGCAGGAGTCCGATGGCCACACAGAGAATGGCAGTAGTCATTGCTGCAAACAGTTTTTTCATAGTTTCAACATGCGCTCCTTTATGACCGAAAACTTGGCTTAGACAAACATTTTTATTATAACATAAAATCTGCTGCATCACAATCCGGATCTGTGACCGATTTCTGCTTTTCTGTGCAGAACTCCCAAAATATCCAAGCATTTTTACGCAGGCAGACCGCATACAGCTTGTGACAGCCGCAATATGAAGCTGACTTTCAGGATTATGGATATACTGAATCGTAAAATGATGAAAGAAATGATTACAATTATGTAAACTTATTTAAAGATTTGCAAATACTGTTGACTTTTATTGACAAGGAGGATACTCTATTAAAAGAGGGCTGCCACTTGCCGATGCGCCAAAGCAGAGAAAGCAGGTTTTCCGGTAAGGGCACTCCGTGTTCGAAGGGAAGTTTGGACGAATGAACCAACAGAACAGGAAGCGTCCCCCGACACGATCGCGTCCGCCCAGGCGGCCGGAGGTAGACGAGGGCGCATTTGATTATAGAGACAATGGCGGTGTGACGCGGCGGCCGTATGTGCCGCGAAAGCGGAGAAGCGCTCCTTTTCCAAGAGCAAAACCGCACCGATTTTCCCGGAAAATGAGGATGTGGATGTTCCGCATCAGCTCGATTGTGGTGGTTGTGGCACTGTGTGCGGGGATTTGGCTGATTATGCGGTCAATTATTGTCCGCACAAGTGCTCCTACAACCCCCGGCTATGCGCCTGTGTCTTCCGCTGCACTTGCGCACGGCGTAGAGAGTGCTGTCTCCGTACCGTCAGAGCCTGTGAACCCGGATGCGCTGAAGGGTGCGGCATTCATCGGTAACTCTTGTGTGGATGCACTGGACAATTACGGTGTCATTCGGGAAGCCACTTTTTTTGCGCGTACAGGTCTGACCGTGAAGGAAGCTTTTGAAAAGCCAGTTATTAATGGCAAGGTGCCAGTTTTGGATGAGCTCAAACAGGGCAAGACGTATCCCAAAGTCTTTTTGCTGTTTGGTGAAAACGAGTTGGGATGGTCTACAGACAATGCTTTTACGGAGGGGTATGCCAAGGTGATTCAGTCCGTGCATGCCTCTCAGCCAAAAGCCAAAGTGTATGTTCAGTCAATTTTGCCGGTTTCCAAAGCGGTTTCCGACAGGAATAAAAACAATATCAATAATAAACGAATCAATCAGTTCAATGAGATGATCAAGCAGATCTGCAAGGAGCAGAACGCGACGTATGTGGATGTGCACAGCCAGTTTGTGAAACCCGATGGCAGCCTGATCGACGGAATTTCCACAGACGGCATTCATTTTAATAAAGATGGCTGCCAGAAGTGGGCCGACTATTTGCGTGCGCACTGCTAAGATCAGATCATCCAGGCCCTTTAGCGGTCTGTTTGCTGTTGAGAAGAGAAATGGAAAAGGGGAATTTATGTATGAAAATCAAGATGGGTGGAAAATGGATTGCTGCGTTGGCGGCAATTGCACTGTGTATGAGTGTGGCAGCTTGTGGGGGCAGTGCCGCGGATGTGGATGTCAACAAAGCGGCGGATGCCATCAAATCCGGCACAACGTTTACGGATGAGCTGACAAAAACAGATACCGAAAATGCAGAAAAGCTTTATCAGGTGGATGCGTCTTTAGTGCAGGACGTGTGCGTCTATATCGGTACGGGTGCAACGCCGGAGGAAATCGCCGTCTGGAAAGCAAAGGACGACAACGGCGCAGCTAAGTTGAAGGAAGCGGCGCAGGGCCGTCTGGATACGCAAAAGCAGCGCTTCACCGATTATAACCCTGAGCAGATGCCCAAGATCGAAAGCGCGGTGCTGGAGGAGAGCGGCAAAACCGTCGTTTTGTGCATTTCCGCTGACAACGATAAAGCAAAGACGGCTGTGTCACAGGCACTGAAAGGATAAACCATGACCTTTGCCAGCCTCGTTTTTCTGTATGGATTCCTGCCAGTGGTGATGGGAATCTATTATATTCTACCGCATCGATGCCGGAATGGCTTCCTGCTGTTGGCCAATATTGTATTTTACGGCTGGGGAGAGCCCCGTTTCTTAATTGTCATCGCGTTTGCCTGCGTGTTCAACTATTTCTTTGGCCGGGCCATTGAACACCACCGCGCAGACAAGGCAAAAGCCAAACAGATTTTCGTCATGGCTGTGATGGTCGACGTGGCCCTGTTGGCAGTATTCAAATACACCAATTTTGTCACCGGCATCCTGCATAACATCATCCCGGCGCTGCCTGTGTCGCGGATTCCGCTGCCGCTGGGCATTTCTTTTTATACGTTCCATGTGCTTTCTTATCTGATCGATGTCTATCGCGGCGACGTCCAGTCGCAAAAAAGCCTCGTTCGTTTTGGCACGTATATGTCACTTTTTCCTCAAATGGTGGCTGGCCCGATTGTTCGCTACAAAGAAATTCAGGACCAGCTTGGCATCCGGCACGAGAACCTGGAGCGTTTTGCCAGCGGCATCAAACTTTTTGCCATTGGGCTTGGCAAAAAAGTGCTGATTGCCAACCAGATGGGCCGACTTTGGGACACGCTGCAACAGCCAGGAGCACAGCTGGGTATGGTCGGCGCATGGGGCGGCGCGCTGGCGTTTACCTTTCAGATTTATTTTGATTTCAGCGGTTATTCCGATATGGCCCGCGGGCTTGGCCGTATGCTGGGCTTTGAATTGCCAATCAATTTTAACTATCCATACATTGCGCGGAGCGCCACGGAATTCTGGCGGCGCTGGCACATCACGCTGTCCCAGTGGTTCCGCGATTATGTCTATATTCCGATGGGCGGAAGCCGCCGTGGATTGCCGCACACCATTGTCAATCTGTTTGTTGTGTGGCTCTTGACCGGCATGTGGCACGGCGCCAACTGGAATTTTATTCTGTGGGGCCTGTTTTATTTTGTCTTTTTGGCATTGGAAAAGCTTTTTCTGAAAAAATGGCTCGACCGTGCGCCTGCGTTCGTCGCGCATTTATATACGATCTTGATATTTGTACTCGGCTGGGTTCTCTTCGGCATTGAGGATCTGAGCAGCCTGGGACACTATTTTGGCCTTTTATTCGGCGCAGGCGGCTTTGCCGCGGGCGCGGACATTGCCAGCACGCTGCTGTCTTATCTGCCGCTGCTGGCGTTTGCAACATTCGGCAGTGTGCCTGTTTTGCGCAATTTGTGGCGAAAAGTTGCCGGGGGCCGCATGGCGTGGCTGCCGGAGACGATTGGCTGCGTTGCGGTACTGGTTCTGTGTACGGCGTCGTTGGTCAGTCAGGGCTACAATCCGGACCTTTATGCGCACTTTTGAGCCGATTGTGAAAGGGGGAAATGCACGCTGTGGATCCAAAACAGAAGCAAAAAAAGTGCCACACGCGGGCACTGCCGTTGACGGTGGCCTTCTGTGCCCTGCTGGTGGCGGGTGCGGTTTTGATTTATGCCCTGCCAAAGCAGGATTATTCTCCACGTGAGAAGCACGCGCTGGCTTCGCCGCCAAAGTTTTCCCTGGAAAACCTGATGGATGGCAGCTTCGCGGATCAGACAGAGACCTATCTTTCTGATCATTTCCCCCTACGCCAGAGCATGGTGGGTCTCAATGCCTATTTTGGCCTTTTGACAGGGCGCAACGGCCAAAATGGCGTTTATCATGGCAAAGATGGCTGGTTGATGAACACGCCGATTGCATACAGTGCGGCTAGCCTGCAAAGCAATTTGCAGCAATTGAATGCTTTCGTGCAGAAAACCGGCCTGCCGGCGACCATGCTGGCCGTCCCTTCAACCGGCTTTGTGATGGCCAAAGAGCTGCCAGCAAACCATGCGCCTTATCCAGATGCTGCGGTGCTGGCACAGGCGCAGAAAGATACGCAGGGCATCTGGCAGTGGGTAGATTTGCAAGAGGCGGTGCAGCCAACGGAAGGGGCCACCTATTACCGCACCGACCATCATTGGACGACCCAGGGCGCTTACCAGGCGTATTGCGCATTAGCAAAGGCCAAAGGCTTTACCCCTGTTCTGAAAAGCGCTTTTCAGATCGAGCGTGCCGGTGGATTTTATGGCACCGCTTATGCCAAAAGCGGCTATTGGGCGACAAAGCCGGACACCATTGAACTCTGGCAGAATCCGAATTTGCAGGTGCAGGTAGAAGTGATGGATGACAATAAAAAAGACGTCGTCCGCAATAACAGCCCATTTTTCCGCCAGCAGCTGCAAGGCAGCGACCAGTATACCGTTTTTCTCGACGGCAATCACAGTCTGGTGCGTATCACAAATCCCCGGGCATCCGGCGGCAAGCTGCTTGTGCTCAAAGACTCCTTCTCGCATTGCCTGGCGCCGTTTCTGGCGGCGCATTACCGGGAAATCGATTTGGTGGATTTGCGCTATTACAACAAAAAGCCTGTGTCCGAGTTGGTCAAGGAGCGCGGACTCACGGAGATTCTGGCCTGCTATGGCGTCGATGACCTCGTCAATGATACCAGTTTTACCTTTTTACGCTGAATGCAAGGAATGCCTGGATTTTGCGTCGTTGCAGGAAACCAGGCGTTCCTTTTTATTGGAATCGATGTATAACGATCGCAAAGTGATCGGGTATTGAATTCAGGAGGGATTCTAATGAAAGGGCAGAAATTGCAAACACTTTCCGGCCAGGAGGGGAAATTGGTTTGGGTGGAATTTCAGAGCGCTGATTCAGCAAGCTGCGAAAACTGCGGCGCATGCGGAACGGCCCGGCTTGCAAACCAGGTATATCACAGCGGCGTTTACCGGGTCGAGGGGCATTTCCTCGTGTCTCCGGAGGACAAAAATGTATATTTCCACGAGTTTATTCCTCGCATAGAGGCCTTTTACACCTGGGAGGAGGCATGAGCCGTGCAGATTGATCCGCATGTCTCCACAAAACGCCCGACGGACGCGCGCCTACCGCAGGAGATGGCATGCTATGATCTGCTGGAACACCTGCAAATCCCCTTTTGGCGAGTAGATCATACAGAGGCCGCTACCATTGAGGAGTGTGCGGAAGTCGAGCAGATTCTGGGGATCCATATCTGCAAAAATCTGTTCCTTTGCAACCGGCAAAAGACAGCTTTTTACCTGCTGATGATGCCGGGCGACAAGCCCTTTCACACCAAGGACCTTTCCGCACAGATCGGGGCTTCCCGACTTTCCTTTGCGGACCCGACGCATATGTGGGCGTTTCTCCATGTGACGCCAGGCTCCGTAAGCATTCTGGGCCTGATGAACGACCGGGAAAACCGCGTCCGGCTGCTGATAGACCGGGAGGTGGAGAAAAGTGAATTCCTTGGCTGTCATCCCTGTAAGAACACGACAAGTTTACGGCTGAGGACTGCCGATGTCTTACAGAAATTTCTACCCGCCGTTGGACATGTCCCGACAATTGTCGACTTGCCGCGGTGTTAACCGCGTATTTGAAATGCGTGCTCACTTTCAACCGGCGGCAGGGTAGTCCGGGCGATGTGTTCCACCTGCGCCCAACGTGCGCAGTGAGGCAGCTTATCAAAGAAGCGCAGCAGCGCCAGAGAATTGCCCTGCGCCTCTAGGACTACACTTCCGTCCAACTCGTTGCGCACCCAGCCAGTCACGCCGAGTGACTCTGCCAGATGCAGCACGTTCCAGCGAAACCCCACCCCCTGTACAATACCCGTAATGGTGGCTGCATACCGTTTCATATGCCAACACTCCTTTGTCCGACCATTTTCCATTATTATATACGTAGCTTCTCGCTTCGCGCAAGCAAATACATTGCAGCTCGCTAAAAATTTGCTTTTTTATGATTCAGTTTTGGAATTATATCCCGCCATATGTTCGGTATGATGGAACTAGAAAAAGCCCGTGTTCTGTAGAAGGGCTGGCAGGGAATACTTGCCGGGAAAGGAGAGATTGATGATGAAACAAAGACGCCTTTGGAAAGCTGCCGTAACTCTTTTATGCGCCGCTGCCTTGGTAACTGCATCGATGCCCGCCGCTATGGCGGGGGGAGGGGGGGAAAACGGAAACAGGACCTCTTCCGCCGAC
>USIA01000101.1 GCA_900554535.1 uncultured Oscillospiraceae bacterium
CGGAAGCAGCATAGTAAAACCGGAACCCGCAACCCCGGCCGCGGCTACAGCCGCGATCGCGCGGTATTTGTATGTATGCTTTTGTGACATCACTTGCACCCCTTTAACCCAGAAATGCACCGCATTCTTCTGTGCTGCACCTATAGGTTACAAAATTGTAAGCATTGCTATTATAACACACCCGGCACAAAAAGACGATGGTTTGTCACAAAAAGTTTTCAAAATATTCATGATTTTCGCTTCAACGCTTCAATCGCATTCTGGACTTGCAACACAAATCACCCTTTCGGCATACAATATAGGAAAGTAACTTCAAAAGAGGAGACGATGCCATGCTGGAATCGCTGCTATCTGGAATTCTATCGGGATTTCTTTTCTTCATTCTACATGTCACCGAACCAGGCTCATTCCCACGCGCGTTGACAGCCACGCAGGAGCGGGCATGCCTGGAAAGACTTGCCCGAGGCGATGCCGAGGCACGCGACACGCTGATCGCGCACAATCTACGCCTAGTCGCACATATCATCAAAAAATACTATGCCAGCGCAGCCGACCAGGAGGATTTGATTTCAATTGGCACCATTGGCCTCATCAAAGCGGTCAACACCTTCGATCAAAGCAAAGGAATCCGCCTCTCCAGCTATGCAGCGCGGTGCATTGAAAATGAAATCCTGATGCACTTTCGCAGCGCCAAAAAAACCGCCCAAGACGTGTCAATAAACGAGCCCATTGACAGCGGCAAAGACGGCAGTGCACTGACTCTGATGGATGTCCTCGCAGCGGAAGACAACATTTGTGAAAATCTAGACCGAAAAATCAAGCTGGAACAGCTGCGCAGTTATTTGGGCAAGCTCCCGAAAAGGGAGCGTGCCATCTTATCACTGCGGTATGGCCTAAATGGACGTAAGCCGTTAACTCAACGGGAGGTCGCTGGTCTCCTGGGTATTTCGCGCAGCTATGTATTCCAGCACGGCTACTGTAAGTCTGTAGCAGACTTCTAACCGGAAAAAGGCCACTGCTATGTTTCCTCCCGTGAATTTAATATTTGGGAAATTCCCTTTTCCATCTTACGATAAGAACCGATCAAATCGTGCAAATAGGCCCTGCCCTCTTCTGTGATGCTGTAAAACTGGCGCAGGCGGCCATCCGCGGCAATTTGTTTTTCCTCACGTCTGATATGTCCCCTTTCCTCCATGCGATGAATGATATTGTAGGGAAATACAATCGCAAAGGCGCCGCCGCTCAGGCGCTTGAGTTCTGTCGCGATTTCATTCGCGTACATGGGGCGGCGGCTCATCAAAAACAGGGCCAACATTTCTGAGGTTGCTTTCTTTATTTTGTTTTCAATTCCTTGGGAAGTCCCGCTAATACGTTCCATAAATTATCTGTTAAGCTTTGGTTGCACGGGTGTGAAGTGGAGCCTTGGCTTTTACCCTTTCTAATTGTTTCATTTTTATTATAAATCATTTATGGTAAAAAAATCAACAGTTATTGGAACTTCTACTGATAATTTGTCAGCTTTAGAGAGGAAGTCAATCCGTGTCTTGAAAAAATTTCGCAGCATTTGTATAGAAAACAAGATAAATTTAGGCAGAATGACACCGACTTTTTTCTGGATTTTGAATGTTTATTCGCTTTCCAGACATTCTGTTCAGTTTCCTGCCATCGAACAACGAGAGATCCAGTAAAACCTATGGTAAAAAAGTGCGGCATAAAACGGCAATATAGAACAGGGCGGATGCATATGTTTCTATGAAACTTCACTCTTATAGAAAACAGGAGGGTTTTTAATGGCCAAAAAAGTCCATGTGCAATGCATGTTCCCCCAACAAGGCGAACCGTTACCCGATATTTTGCGCCGCTCCTTGGTCTTGTTCCTGCAACGCGACCTGCACCGAAAAGCCGCTGGACCCGGCAATCCGGCAGCGCGCAGACCGCACTAAACATGCCGGCACGGAGGGATACACATGCTGCGAGTTGACAATCCTGCCGCGTATCACGCGGGACTTTATATCCGGCTTTCCAAGGAAGACGAAAGAGAAGGACCGTCCGAAAGCATCCGCAATCAAAAGTCCCTTTTGGAAGCATTCGCGAAGCAAAACCAGCTGGACGTGTATGATACCTACATCGACGACGGATGGTCAGGCACCAACTTTGACCGGCCAAATTTCAACCGACTGCTAGAAGACATCGAGGCTGGGAAAGTGAATCTGGTCATCACCAAAGACCTGTCGCGTCTTGGCCGCGACTATATTCTGACCGGCCATTACATGGAGCGCTATTTTCCAGAGCACCGGGTGCGGTACATTTCCTTATTGGACGGCATCGATACGGGCGTGGATTCCACAGCAAATGACATCACCCCGTTTCGTGCGATTTTAAATGACATGTATGCCAAAGACATTTCCAAGAAGATTTCCAGCGTCAAGCACGACAAACAGCGCAGGGGGCTTTTTATCGGCGGCAAACCGGTTTATGGCTACAAAATGCACCCAACGGAAAAAAACCGCATCATTCCCGACGAAGCAGTGGTCCCTATTGTGCGCCGCATCTTCGGCATGGCGCTGGAAGGAGTGTCCTGCCGGCAGATTGCCTGCCAGCTCAATGCAGAAAAGATACCGCCGCCAGCCATCTATGCGAATCTGCCGATCGCCAGACGCGGTCCCTACAGCGGGCTGTGGAGCAGCGAGCGCATTTCCGCGATGCTGCAAAACGAAACATACCTCGGAAATATGGTACAGGGGCGCACCCGCAAGGTCAGTTATAAATCTAAAAAATGTATCCACCAACCCCGGGAAGATTGGATTGTGGTTCCGGGCACACATGAGCCGCTTGTCAGCCAGGCCACATTCTCAGCCGTACAGCGGCTCCTGCAAAAACGCCGCCACATGCGCAGCCGTACCTATGATTTTTTGCTCAAGGGGCTCATTTTCTGCCGGGAATGTGGAAGCCCACTGGCTGTGCTCAACCGGAAAAATGCCAAAGGGGAAGACGTGCTCTATTTTGTATGCCGTACCTACCAGCGATTTACCAAGGCAGGTCTCTGCACCAGCCACTGTATTCAGGAGAAAACCGTCACGGAAGCGGTGATGGGAAAGGTACGGGCGATCTGCGCGGCCTATCTGACACCGGAATGGCTGCTGCCTGTGGCAAAGTCTGCCATAAAGGAAACGAACAGGACCCACTGCCCGGGAGATGAAGCGCAGGACTTGCAGGATAAAATCGACCGGCTGACCATGCAGCTGGATCAAATGTACATGGACCGTCTGAGCGGGCTACTACCGGAAGCGGATTTTCAGCGCATCTACCAGCAAACCCAATTGGCGCGCAATGCTTTCAAAGAACAGCTGGATGTACTCAAGCGTCAGACGGAGTCATCTGTTTGTACCGGAGACACGGCTAGAGAATTGGTAAAGCGATTTCTCGACAGCGCCTTTACAAACCGGGAACTGCTTTGCAGCCTCATCGAGCGGGTGGAACTGACCAAAGAAAAGCAAATTATCCTTCGGTTCCGATTTTCAAAACCGGGTTTGCTTGGCGCATGATGGATTCTTGTCTCGTAAAAATCCCTGCATCTTAGGACCAAACGCTTTCAATACCCGCGTCGGGATGTATCGCGGATTGAGAAAAAGGCCCTGGAATCCCTGCGAAAATATTATGTTTAAAATATGCCTGCAAAAAACCGGCCTGAGAGGCGACGCTGCCTCCCTAGGCCGGTTTTTCTATGAAAAGGATCTTTCAGGTTTGTCCTGGTCCATCTGTGTCGTACGTTTCCAAAAAGGAGTGACGAATGCCTTTTGATTTGTATCCGGGCATCGTGTCCAGGCAAACGGCATGGATGCTGTTGAAGATGCTTTTTTCAATATTTGGGTTGTCCCGTTTGAGACGGCGCAGCAGCATTTTCACTTCCTGCCGTTTGGAACCGCCGCGATCGTCATGCATGGCACAATTTTCCGTAAACCGGCATGCGCACTGGATAAACTCCAGCCCGTTATACCGCTTCCAGGCCAGAATCGCCTCCTCATGCACGCAATATAAAGGGCGAATCAGCTGCATCCCTGCGAAATGCTTGCTGTGCAGTTTCGGGAGCATGGCCTGGAGCTGTCCGCCATAAAACATGGACATAATGGTTGTTTCAATCACGTCATTGAAGTGATGGCCCAATGCAATCTTATTGCAGCCCAAATTCTGCGCCTTCCGGTACAAATAGCCTCGACGCATACGCGCGCAGAGATAGCAGGGCGAATGCTCGCTTTGGTTGGCGACGGAAAAAATATTGGTCTCGAAAATGGTGATCGGGATGTGCAGCAACTGTGCATTGTCCTCGATTTTCTGGCGGTTCATCTCATTATAGCCAGGGTCCATCACCAAAAAGAGCAGCTCAAATGGTACCTTTGTGTGGCGGTGCAGTTCCTGCATCAGCTTGGCCATCAGCATGGAATCTTTTCCGCCAGAAATGCATACTGCAATCCGATCTCCTGCTTGAATCAGATCATACTGCGTGATGGCATTGACGAATGGAATCCAAAGCTTCTTCCGATATTTTGTGATAATACTCCGCTCAATTTGCTGGTAAAGCGCAAGCTCCCTACTCATATTGTCAGCTCCTTTTTTGCTCCACCGGCTTTGCATTGTTTTCCATAAGCGTCAGCAGCCTCCACGAACGCGCGCGCCAGTTCTGGTTTTCCGGGGAAATACAGATGGGCAAAGCTGGCAAAAAGAGTATCCCGCGCAAAGCCGCAGGCCCACATGCGGCCATCCGGCTTTGTGACAATGCAATCCGACCCACGCCTGTCGCTATCCCAGTAATGGAAGCAGTGGACGCGCAAAGAATCGCCACGCGCCAGCAGAAAGGAATCCTTCTGCGGTACAAGTTCCGCATAGCCAAAACGCCGCAGCCCCTTACGCGCACTCCCGCCCGGCAGAACGCCCGCCATCGGAAAAGAAGAGCCCGCCTCGTCTTGCAACGACGCAAGCAGGTACAAATACCCGCCGCATTCTGCAAGCGTCGGCATCCCGCCCTGCACTGCTCTTTGCACGGCTGTGCGCATGGCAATGTTCTGTGACAGAGGCGCGGCAAACAGTTCTGGCCACCCGCCCCCCAGATAAAGTCCGCTGCAGCCGGACGGCAGCGCTGCATCCCGCAGCGGGCTAAATGGACACAGCTGCGCGCCGCTGCGTTCCAACAGTGACAGATTTTCCGCATAGTAAAAGCAAAACGCCTCGTCGCGTGCCACGGCAATCCGTGCGCCAGCCATCATGCGGGCCGGATTGGGCAGCTCCGGCGCATCAAGCGGCGGCGCACTATCCGCCAAACAAAGCAGCAGGGCAAGGTCCACCGTCTGCGCACACTGGCGCCCCAAATCGTCGAGCGTTTCGCACATGCCCGCCCGTTCCTGCGGCGGCACCAAGCCCAAAACGGGGCCTTGGACATGGGCGGATGGCGGCTTTGAAAGGTGTTTTCCGGCATGGGAGGCAGATACCCGGCCACCGGCAGTCCGGTTTCTGCCGTCAGCATTGGCGCCAGCCGGGCATACAGTGCCTGGGAACATGGATTCAGCAGCAACGCCCGCACGTGGCTAGGCTTGCGAAATTGGCAGATACCGCGCACCTGCGCGGCCAGAGAAAGCGCCGCCCCGGTCGGCTTCACGATCAGCACGACCGGCGTCTGCGTCACATCCGCCACCGCCCATGTGCTGGCCTCATCCGACATTCCCACGCCATCATAAAGGCCCATGACGCCTTCCAACACTGTGAGATCGGCTTGACGCAGCTGCGCGCCGAGCACCTGACGGACGGCATTCTTCGAGGACAAATAAAGATCGAGATTGACGCTGGGGATTTGCAACACCGCGCGGTGGAACATGGGGTCAATAAAGTCCGGCCCGCATTTGCAGGCAGCCACAGAAAGTCCCTGCTGCCGCAACGCCCGCAGCACCGCGCAGGTGACCGTCGTCTTCCCTACTCCACTACTCATAGCCGAAAAAAGCAGCCTTGACTTACTCATTGGGTACCAACTCCGGGCGCTCCGTCAACAGCACGCTCAGCGGCGCAAAGGATCGATCGCACAACGTTTCGGCCTTTCCGAGCGTCAGCTTTTCTTCCGGATAAGAGAGGTTCTCCCCCACCGCGACGCGGGCATCGGGAAAACCGCCTGCGCACAGGCCGTGCAGCAATTTGTTCACGCCGCCGTCGCCACCGGTCAGGAAAAATACAGTCGGATGCGCACGCAGCTCCGCGGCCGGATCGCAGGCCACACCGTGTGCCGTAACAAGGCGCCAATCCTGCCACGGACGACCCAATGCAGCGGCAAAGCAGGCGACGGTCGGTAACCCGGCAATCGAACGGACCGAATAGCCCGCGTCCTCCAACGTGGCACGCAGACGCGTTGCGCCGCTGTAAAAGCCAACATCCCCGCTAAGTAGGATGCAGGGGCTTTGCCACAACGGGTGAGCAGTCAAAGCTGCTAATACCGGATCCGGAAGATATTCTGGAACCTGAATGCCATAGCAGGCGTCGCCGATGCTTTTCAGAAGCCGCGGCGCGCCAAACACCGCATCCGCGTGGCGCAGAGTCTTCCACCCATCTGCTGTCAGTCCGCCTGGTCCGCCCGGACCTGCGCCGATTAATGTCACCTGCATGCTGTTTCCTCGCTTTCCCGTCGCAAAATGCGCAACACCTTTTCATAAGACAAACCGGCTTCCGACGGGCGGCGGATCACCCATAGTGCAGTCCCACACGCCGCAGCTGCCCGCTGTTTTTCCAAAAAGCCGCCCGCTGTGCCGCCATCCTTTGTGACCAAATGGGCAATGGAAAATTGGCCGATCAATGCCCGGTTCAGTTCCTCTCCGAACGGCCCCTGCATCGCGATGATGTGGCTGTGCGGAATCTGCGCCTTCTCACAAAGCCGAATGGCCGCCTGTGTGGGAAGGACTCGCACATAGAGACGCTCACGTGGCAAGGCTGCAAACGCGGACAATTCCTTACTGCCAGTCGTCAGCAGGATATTCCCCATGGTTCGGCACAAAGCTGCGGCCGCCTCTCCTGCGCTTGTACAAAGATGCGCACCCGCAGCAAGCGGCGCTGCTTGG
>USIA01000102.1 GCA_900554535.1 uncultured Oscillospiraceae bacterium
GATCGGCCTGCAGCCGCAGCCCCCCACGCACCCCGTGCGTACCCACGATGCGGCCGGCATCCAAATACTCTGCCTGCATGTTGTGCCTCCTTTTGCAAATCGGGCGAAAGAAACGCTGCGCCGCGAAGAGGACCGCGGCGCAGCGCATCAGAGTCGTGTCAGTCGATCTCCACAGAGACAGTGCCCCCCTGCCGGCTGGCCGCCGCGCGCGCGACCACACGGATTGCTTTCGCAATGCGGCCCTGCTTGCCGATCACGCGGCCCATATCGTCCTCTGCAACATGCAGGTGATACGTCACCGTGCCGTCCTCAGCGGGTTCGTCTTTTGTCACCGAAACGGCGGATGGGTCAGACACCAGGCCCTGTGCAATCGCAATGAGGAGTTCTTCCATGAAAGGGCCCTCCTTTTCTGTTACAATTACAGAACACCGTTCTGCTTGAACAGACGCTTGACGGTATCCGTCGGCTGTGCGCCGTTGCCGATCCACTTTTTGGCCTTTTCCGCGTCGACCTTGACCTCAACAGGCTCGGTCAGCGGATTGTAATAGCCCAGCTCCTCGATGAAACGGCCATCGCGGGGATAGCGGGAATCCGCAACAACAATCCGATAAAAGGGGTTTTTCTTTGCGCCCATGCGGCGCAGACGAATTTTGACTGCCATAATTACTTGTTACCTCCGAATTTCTATCATCAAACTTATCATGCCAGGGGCGGCGGTTGTTCCCGCGCCCCGGTCAAACGAATTTTAAAACGGCATCCTGCCCGGCGGCATCATGCCGCGCAGGCGTTTGCCTTTTTTGCCCTTCATCATCTTCATCATCTTTTGCATCTGCTCCATGGAGCGCAAAAGCTTATTGACATCTTCGACCCTGGTGCCGCTGCCCGCAGCGATGCGGCGCTTACGGCTTGGGTTAATGAGCGAGGGTTTCTCGCGCTCGGCTGGGGTCATGGAGAGGATGATGGCGGTCTCCCGGTCGATCAGGCGGTCGTCGAGCTGACTGTCGCTCAACTTGCGTGTATCCATACCAAATTTTTCGAGGATACTGCGCATCGGGCCCATCTTGCGGACTTCCTTAAACTGGGCGAGCAGGTCGTTAAAATCGAGTTTGTTGTGCATCATGCGCTCGGCGGTCTTGCGCGCTTCCTTTTCGTCGATTTTCGCCTGCGCCTCTTCGATCAGCGTGAGCACATCGCCCATGCCGAGGATACGCGAAGCCATGCGGTCCGGGTGGAACACCTCAATGTCGTCGAGCTTTTCGCCGGTGCCCGCAAATTTAATGGGCTTGCCGGTCACGGCCTTAACAGATAAGGCTGCGCCGCCGCGGGTGTCGCCGTCGAGCTTTGTGAGAATCACGCCTGTGATGTCCAGCTTCTCGTCAAAGGTCTTGGCAACATTGACGGCTTCCTGGCCGGTCATGCTGTCCACCACGAGCAGGATTTCCGAAGGATGCACCGCATCCTTGATGTCGCGCAGCTCCTGCATCAGCGTATCATCAATCTGCAAGCGGCCCGCCGTATCGATCAGCACCATATCATAGCCGTAGTCCTTTGCGTGGTGGACGGCGTGCTCGCTTATCTTCACGGGGTTTCCCTGCCCCTCTGCAAAGACGGGCACGCCCGCCTGTTCCCCGACGATCTGCAGCTGTTTGATGGCCGCCGGGCGATAGACGTCACAGGCGACCAGCAACGGACGGTGGCCCTGCTTTTTGAGCAGGCGGCCGAGCTTGGCGGCATGTGTGGTTTTGCCGGCGCCCTGCAGGCCACACAGCAGGATGATGCACGGACCGGAAGAAGGGCTCTTCAGCCGCGCTTCGCCGCCGCCCATCAAAGCCGTCAATTCTTCATTGACAATCTTGACGACCATCTGGCCGGGCGTCAGACTCTCCATTACTTCGCTGCCCACCGCGCGCTCGCTGATGCGCTTGGTGAACTCCTTGGCAACCTTATAATTGACGTCCGCTTCCAACAGCGCCAGGCGCACCTCACGCATGGCGGTTTTGACGTCCGCCTCTGTCAGCTTTCCCTTGCTTTTCAGCCGTTTAAAGGCGGCCGCCAGTTTATCCGAAAGACTTTCAAATGCCATGCGCTGTCCTCCTCGTATAATAAGATTTGCAGACAGTTTTAAGTGAGTCTGCTTAGTTCACTTTAGAATATCAGCAGGCTTAGAGATGCCCGTGATACAATAGCTGTAGGACAGCAGGGTCAAGTTCTTTGTCCTCCAGTTGAGCCAAAAGGCTGCTTCAAAGAAAGTCCGTTCCCCTGAGCCGGAAGTTAGCTGCAAACTCATTGGCTGTTTGCTAGAGGCAAGGCCGCCCTTTTCGCAGTGAGGGATATCGCATTGGCCGTCTCTGGAATGATTCTGATACGCGAGGTTGCGGATGCTCCGGTTATCATGGGTATCTCAAAGCCTGCTGGCCTGAAATCTCCATGCGGGGAGGTGAAATTGTGAACCCACTATTCGTTGGCATTGATGTGAGCAGCAAAAACAATGTGGCTTACCTGATGAAGCCGGATGGCAGCAAACACTCCAGCTTTTCCGTGCAGAACAACCTGGGTGGTGCTAAACTATTGTCAGAGAGAATCGTGTCGGCGCTGTGTTCTATGCAGCTCAGCAATGTGGTGATTGGTCTGGAGGCCACCTCCATCTACGGGGACAGTCTTGTCTACGCACTCCGTGAAGATGGCAGTCTTGGCCGATTCCAGCGGAAAATCCATGTCCTCAATCCAAAGCAGGTACGGAAGTTCAAGGAAGCCTATCCTGACTTGCCCAAAAATGACTTTGTGGACGCCTTTGTGATTGCCGACCATCTCCGCTTCGGCAGAATCGCCAAGGAGGTCTATATGGACGACTATCGCTACCAGGCACTCAAAACCCTTACCAGGGCCAGATTTGATGTCATTCAGAACCTGACCCGTGAAAAGCAGCGGTTTGCCAACTACTTATTTTTGAAATGCTCCGGCATAGCACAGGACAAGGACATTCAAAACACCAGCGCCACCACCATCGCGCTCATGGAGCGGTTTGAAACTGTGGATGACCTGGCAAATGCTGACCTGGAAGAACTGACAGCCTTTATCACCGAAACAGGCCGCGGCAGATTTGCCGACCCAGATGCTGCCGCCAAAGCGGTACAGGCTGCGGCCAGAGGCTCTTATCGTCTGCCCAAGACAGTGAACGACACCGTGAACCAGGCCATGGCCGTCTCTATTGCCTCCATGCGGGCACTGAAGGAGCAGGTCAAGGTTCTCGACAAAGCCATTGAACAGCAGTTTGAGATCATCCCTAACACCTTGACCTCCATCCCCGGCATTGGCAAGGTCTACTCTGCTGGGATCATCGCCGAACTCGGTGACATCCGCCGCTTCAAATCCCAAGCCTCTGTCGCCAAGTTTGCCGGCCTTGTCTGGCACAAAGACCAGTCCGGTGAGTTTGAGGCGGAACACTCCCGGATGATTAAATCCGGCAACCGCTATCTCCGCTACTATCTGCTGGAAGCCGCCAACTCTGTGAGAAGATGCGACTCCGAGTTCCGGCGCTACTATGACCTCAAATTCAAAGAGGTCAACAAGTACCAGCACAAACGAGCACTCGCTTTAACTGCCAGAAAACTGGTCCGGTTGGTCTTTCGACTGCTGAAAGACAACCGCCTGTATATCCCGCCGGAGGGCTGAGCTGACTACTTGCCCCTCTGACGCCCAAGCCCTGTTTCAAAAATTCTCAAGGGCAGGGCTTTGGTTGCTGTTGCCTTTTTGCTGCCTACATCGCGCTTTTTACTCTGTTTTGCTTAAAATTTTCTTACATCACCTACTTGACTTCATACCATTGGACTTTTGAAGCGTGCCGCTTTCATCCCACCGTTTCCTGCACTTTCGAAATGGCCGCGACCAGCTTTTCCATCTGTTCGCTGATGGCCTTGTCATAGACGAAGCGGCTGTTGTAGTCTCGTACATTTTCGGCGCGCTTGCGGATATCCGCCAAAGCGTCCTGCAGCGCGCGGGTATGGCGCAGCAGGCCGAGTTTCTCCTCCATCTCCACAAGCTGCGCTTCCCCGCGCTTGATGGCGTCGCGCACACCTTGGCGGGTGATGCCTTCGTTCTGCGCGATTTCCGACAGGGAGAGATCGTCATTATAGTAAAAGGAAATGACCTGCTGCTGCTTTGGCGTGAGCAACTCACCGTAATAATCCAGCAGCAACGCTATCCGCAAATCCTTTGCCACAGGCGCCCCCTCTCTTTCTGTAAAGGAACTTTGCTTTACAAGCAAGGTCGATTATAGCGCATCTTGTGCGATTTGTCAACCATCCGCCAGCACTTTTTGCATCGGATCCTATGCCACATGCTGTTTGGTTGTCATGCGCCGGCGCAGCAGCACCATCCGGTACAGCCGGGAAATCTGCTTGGCGTAGCGTTCCATCAGCATAGAAAGGGCGGGTTCTCCTTCCATTGTCGGCTGATAGCCGGCCATCGAGACGTTTTCCCGGTGGCCGCTGGGACGAACATTCATCGCTTTTTGGACTTCCCCGAGGACATACCCCGTCAAATCCAGATACCGTTCCATCTGTGCAGCGTTCAAAGTCTGAACCCGCCTGCTGTTAATGAGGAACAGCATCTGTTCCGCATCCGACAACAGCATCCAGCACACGGACAACAGCTTTTGAAAAAACCGTTTGTCCTCGTCTGAGAGTTTCTCCAGATATTGCAGCAGCTGGTCATACACCATGTGAAATTGAATCTGCAAATCGCAGATGTTTCCATAGTCAACCGGTTTGCGCAGGCTTTGCTCCAGCATATGTAGATAGCGGTGCTCCATCTGGAACAGAATCTGGAGATTATATTGAAACTGATTGCGCATGCTGGTCGGGAAAAAGAAGCGGTTGACCACAAAGACGAGCGCCACGGATGCCGCCACATACAACAGCCGCAGGTCAATCGCCACCGGCTGCGGGATGGCCAGCGTCGTCATCATCAGGGCAAAGCTGGTCACAAAAATGGCCTGGCTGAAAGACCCCGGCTTCTCCATATAGATCCCCATGGACATGATCGCGCCAACCAAAAAATGCGCGCCTGTCCCATGGACCGCCAACAGGAAGAAGTGAATGATCACGCAGCCCACCACCGTACCCAGGAACCGGGTTTTCAGCCGGTTGGCGCTGTCCTCATACATGGGGCGCAGCAGAATAAACGCATTGAGCGCAAGCCAGTAGCTATGCTCCGTGGGGAACGCGACATTATAGACAAAGGAAACCGTGAGCACCACGCTCAGACGCATGGCAAAGCGGAATTCAAAGGCGTTTAAATGCAGGCGGGACAGAAAGTAGCGGATTGGCCGCCGCTGCTCCCGCAGCTGCCAGCTGCGCTGTAATTTTTTTGTCTTTCCCTGGCCGATTTCGCGGAGAATCAACAGGAAAAGCCGCAGGAAGTTCTGGGCAAACACCGCAATTTCAATTTTCCGGCACTCTGCACGCTCCAGCAGCGTTTCGCCCTCTTTCAGCAGCGTCTCGCGGTCCTTTTCCTGCCTGAAGCTGCTATTGGATGCCTTTTCCATATAGGTGGCGAGCTCCCGCAGAAAATTGCGGAGGGGCTCCTCGGTGTATGTGCGGACCCGATAGGGGTCGCGGAGAAAATAAACGGCCCGCTGAAAAAGCAGGGCAAACATGTAATGAATCTTCCCTTCGCCGCTGACCAGATGAGTCAGGCCGCCGCTTTGATAGGCGCCCTTATAAAGTTCCTGCTGGACGCCAAACACGCTGTCCGCAGTTTCTTCCTTGCGCTCACCATCCGCCATGGCTCCGACCGCTTCTGCCAACAGGTGCAGCCCCTTTTGGGCAAGGCTGTCATCCTTCGTTTTCTTCTTTTTCAGATCGTAAAGCAACAGTGCCACTGCAAAAACCGCCATTGCATACGCCATTGCCAACAGTTGCGTACAGAATTGGGGAAACGGCCTGGGCATCAGCTGCATGAACACAAAGCACATCACATAGGAAAAATAACCGACCTGATTAAACTGCGAGGATTTCCACAAAACCAGGAAAAACGGGACCGCCATATTCAATAGGATACACAACGGCAGATTCAACGTGGCCAAGTGCGCAACCACCGTCAGAACGAGCTGCGTCACGATGACCAGGAATACTTGTGGAATTGTGTGCGTTTTCCGTCTTTGCGAATTGAATACGACCGTGGCCACTGAAACGACCAAAATATAATTGACGCCAAACAGGAGCGCAATTGTACAAAAGAGAAACAGAAAAACGAAGATGGGCGGCCACGCTTTTAAAAATTTATTGCGGATACTTCGCAGACCGCCCCGCAATTTTTCCGGAATATCCCTCAACGTCTCCCACTCCTCTTTTTTGTCCATGCCGTCCGGAAGCCTGTCCGCAGCGCGGCAGGCAGGGCTTCCTCTTCGATTGAAAATTGATAGGAAGGCCGGCCATCCCTTTTCATCACATATCATAATTTTATTATATCGGGAAAGGCAAGCCCGGTCAAATCGGAGGGAAACGGCAAAGCGCAGACAGAGGGTGCAAACCGCTCTGCCTGCGCTTTGCCGTGGCAGCTCATGCCAGCGAAAACAGGCACACGACCAGATGGAACAGCATGCAGGCACCGATGCCGATCGCCGTCGGCAGTGCGATGGCCAGCAGAGTCCATTTCCAACTCCCCGTCTCCCGCCGGATGGTCAGGCAGGTGGTGGCGCAGGGCCAGTGCATCAGGGAAAACAGGATGACGCTGACCGCTGTGGTCCAGGTCCATCCATTGCTGACGAGCAGGTCCCGGAGCACCGCGAGGTTGTCGATGGAAAACAGCCCGCCCTGGGCAGTATAGGCCATCAAAACGATCGGAATGACAATCTCGTTGGCTGGAAAGCCCAGGATAAACGCCAACAGGATGACGCCATCCAGGCCCATCAACCGCGCAAAGGGATCCAGAAAACCGGCGCAGTGTGCCAGCAGCGTTTCACCGCCCACGGAAACATTCGCCATCACCCAAATCAACAGGCCTGCGGGCGCA
>USIA01000103.1 GCA_900554535.1 uncultured Oscillospiraceae bacterium
CCGCTGCCCAACCCCCCCGGCCGCCCCGCAGGGCCCATCCGCCGCAATGAGTGCCGCGTCGCTCTTGGATTCCGCCGGTCGTTTGCCGGAACGGATCTCTTCCGAAAATTTGGCCGCTTCCGCTGCGGTCATACCGGCCGCCGCTTTCACGCCCGCATAAACGCCAGCCGCGCGGAATCCCTGCGGCGCACATACGCCGCCGTCGATAAACTGCATGGTAAACCCTCCTTTATCAAAATGAAGCGGAACAATCTCCGTCAGGCAACGCCATTTTTGCCCGCTTCTGTGCTGCTCATCCGCCTTAGTCCGTTAAAACGCCGGCGGCCATGCGGTCAGGCCGGCTGTCTCCTCAATGCCAAACGCCAGGTTCATGTTCTGCACCGCCTGGCCGGCCGCGCCCTTAACCATGTTGTCGATCGCAGAAATCGCGATAAACGTATTCGTGCGCGTGTCCACATGCAGGGAAATCTCGCAAAAATTGCTGTACCGGACGTCATGGATATCCGCTTCCCTGCCCTGCGGCAGGACATGGACAAAATACTCGTTTTCATAGGCAGCCGCATAAAGGCCGCGCAACTCTTCCAGCGTCACACCGGGTTTGAGGCGCGCATAGCACGTGGCCAGAATCCCGCGGTTGACGGGCAGCAGATGAGGCGTAAAGACAATCCGCACCGGCTCCCCGCAAACACGCCGCAGGCTCTGTTCGATCTCCGGCGTATGTCGGTGGCCCGCCACCTTATAGGCGTGCATGCCCTCGTTGAGCTCCGGATAATGGGTATCCTGCGTCATCTTGCGGCCGGCGCCGGTCACGCCGGACTTGCAGTCCGCAATGATGCCCTCTTTTTCGATCATCCCAGCCCGCAGAGCGGGCGCCAGCGCCAGCGGCACGGCTGTCGTATAGCAGCCGGGATTTGCGATCAGGCGCTTGCCGCGGATCTGGTCGCGGAAAAGCTCCGGCAGGCCATAGACCGCCTCCGCGTGCAGCTCCGGATAGATGAATTTGTTCTGATACCACTGCTCATATTCTTCTGCGCTTTCCAGCCGGAAATCCGCGCCGAGGTCGATAAAGACCTTGCCCGCGTCGTGGCATTTTTTGGCGGTCTCCTGCGAAAGGCCGTGCGGCAATGCCGCAAAGATCACATCGCT
Source organism: uncultured Oscillospiraceae bacterium (assembly GCA_900554535.1). Lineage (GTDB taxonomy): Bacteria > Bacillota > Clostridia > Oscillospirales > Acutalibacteraceae > Caproicibacterium. The sequence continues at coordinate 1,147 of USIA01000103.1, forward strand.
TGCCGCGATGACGTCCTCTTCCGTGCCGCATGGCATATCGCACAGGCCAAAATAGGCCGGATAAACGTCGCTTAACGGCTGGCCGGTAAAGCTCACAGAGCTGATGGCCGCAAGCTCTGCCTGCGGATGCCCAGACAAAATGCGGCACAGTTCCGCGCCCGCATACCCGGTCGCACCGATCACGCCCGCTCGAATCTTCATGGAAAAAGTCCCTCTTTCTACCGCAAAAGGGCGGACAAGCGTCCGCCCACATGCTGATTGAATTGTGTATGCCTTACTTGTTTTTGTTGGCCAGTCTCTTCTGGGCCTGAACCTTGATGGGCAGGCCAAACAGGTTGATGAAGCCAGCCGAATCGGCCTGGTTATAGACCTCGTCCTCGCTGAACGTGGCAATGTCCTCGTCATAGAGGCTGTAGGGACTGGAAACGCCGGCGTCGATGATGTTGCCCTTATAGAGTTTGAGCTTCACATCGCCCGTGACTGTCTCCTGCGTCTTGCTGACAAACGCGGAGAGCGCCTCGCGCAGCGGGGTGAACCACTTGCCGTCATAGACCAGCTCCGCGAACTTGATGGAAAGGCCCTGCTTGTAGTGGAAGGTGTCCTTATCCAGGCAGATTTCTTCCAGCTTCTCGTGCGCATGATAGAGGATGGAACCGCCGGGGGTTTCATAAACGCCGCGGCTCTTCATGCCAACCAAGCGGTTTTCCACGATGTCCGCGATGCCGATGCCGTTCTCGCCGCCGAGTTTGTTGAGCTGGCTCAACAGATCGACTGCGCAGAGCTTCTGGCCGTCGAGTTCGGTCGGGATTCCCTTTTCAAAATGAATGGTCACATAGGTCGGCTTGTCCGGGGCCTGCTCCGGGGAAACGCCCAGCTCCAAAAAGCCCGGTTTATTGTACTGCGGCTCGTTCTTGGGGTCCTCCAAGTCCAGGCCCTCATGAGACAGATGCCACAGGTTCTTGTCTTTGCTGTAGTTGGTCTCGCGGGTGATCTTCAAAGGCACATTGTGCGCTTCCGCATAGTCAATCTCCTCGTCGCGAGACTTGAGATCCCATTCGCGCCACGGCGCAATGATAGGCATATTCGGAGCAAACGCCTTGATGGACAGTTCAAAACGCACCTGGTCGTTGCCCTTGCCGGTGCAGCCGTGGCAGATGGCGTCCGCGCCCTCGGCCTCGGCAATCTCCACCAGGCGCTTCGCAATCAGCGGGCGGGCAAAGCTGGTGCCGAGCAGGTACTTGTTTTCATACACTGCGTCCGCCTGCAGCGTCGGCCAGATGTAATCCTCGACAAACTGCTTTTTCAGGTCCGCAATATAGAGCTTGCTTGCGCCGGTCTTCTTCGCCTTTTCCTCCAGGCCGTCCAGCTCGCCCGCGCCCTGGCCCACGTCGGCCGCCACGGCGATAACCTCGCAGTTGTTGTAATTTTCCTTCAGCCACGGGATGATGATGGACGTATCCAGGCCGCCGGAATACGCCAGCACGACTTTCTTGATCTTTTTCTTATCCATAATCGGTGTGCCTCCGTTTTTTGTTTGTACGCTTATTATACACCCGATGTGCAAAAAAGCAAGCCCTTTTTGCATAAATATTCATTAAAATACGAATTTGTCTCTCAGCCGGAACCCAGTTTCTCCCTTTTCCGCGTATGGATTTCGTGTTATAATAGAAAAATAAATACGTTTTTACGCAGTAGGAATTTTTAGGAGGGATTTTTGGTATGCAGGAAATCGCATTGGAGTCGCTGCATTTTAACCCATTCACAACCATCGGCAAGCAGTGGATGCTCGTGGCGGCTGGAAAGCCGGAAAAATGCAATGCCATGACCGCCAGCTGGGGCGGCATGGGCGTGATGTGGGGAAAAAACGTCGCGGCCTGCGTCATACGGCCGCAGCGCCATACGCTGCAGTTTTTGGACAGCAACGATACGTACACGCTCAGCTTCTTTGAAGAATCGCACCGCGCGGCACTCAATTACTGCGGCAGCCACTCGGGCGGCGAAAACCAGAAGATCGCCGCAGCGGGGTTGACGCTTGTTCCCGACACCGACGCACCCGTGTTTCAGGAAGCGCAATTGACATTTGTCTGCAAAAAGCTCTATCGCCAGCCGATGGACCCGGCCTGTCTGATTGATCCGAACATCGACGGGACCTGGTATGCGGACCACGACTACCACATCCTGTTTGTCGGCGAGATCATCAAGGTGCTGCAAAACTGATTCCAAAGGTAATTTTCGAAAGTTTTCGATTCAAAAGCGCGCTCGCGGAGCTATCCTGATATGCTCCCTTTAAAGCGTTCAGTGCTTTTTCACTGTTCGCTTTAAAGGGAGCATATCAAACCCGCGGGCGCGCTTTTTGGAATGTTATTTTGCAAAATCTTCCAGCGCCTTTTTCTCCAACACCTGCACGGTTCGGTAGCCCAGCCGGACCCAGCCGCGTTTGACGAACATCTGCAAAACGCGGCTGACTGTGACGCGCGTCACGCCGGTGAGACTGCCCAGCTCCTCCTGAGAAGCATGCACGGCGTCATCCCTGCCGCACAGCGAGACAAGCACGCCAGCCAATCGCCGGTCCGCAGGAAAAAAGGTCATCGTATCCACCTGGGCCGAGAGCATGCGCACGGTTTTGGCCAAAAATTGCAGCATCTGCATGGCGATCCCCGGCTCCCGGCGAAAAACCGCCATCAGTTCCGCACGCCCCACGGCCACGATCTCGCAGTCTGTCACCGTACGGGCTGAACTCATCCGCGGCTGGCCGTCGAAGAAAGCGGCCTCGCCGAAGATGGACCCGCTCTCGCGCAGGACAAGCGTCCGCTCCGCCCCGTCGTCGGAATTCAAAAAAATCCGCACGCGGCCTTTTTTCAGATAATAAAACCGGCTGTCCGTCTCATCCTGAAAATAGAGCATGGTGCCGCGCGGCACACGCCGCACCGCCTGGCCCTCCGCGAGGATTTCCCATCCCGCAGACTCGGAAAAGTAAAAGGGTTCGTGCGCCATCAAAGTCAGCCTCCCTGTCAAATCGAATGCAACGGCCTATGCGCCCATCCACGTGCGACGGTACAAGTAAATTGTAATATACTTTACATTTTTTGTCCAGCATTTATGGCATAATAGACGCGAAATAATTTTCGGAAGAAAGTAAAGGAGGCTTTTTCGTATGGGAATGACCATGACCCAAAAAATTCTCGCCGCGCACGCGGGACTCGACCACGTGGAAGCGGGGCAGCTCATCGAGGCCAAGCTCGACCTGGTTTTGGGCAACGACATCACCAGTCCGGTCGCCATCAATGAATTTGAGAAGTGCGGTGCAAACTCTGTTTTTGACAAAAACCGCATCGCACTCGTGCTGGATCACTTTGTGCCGAATAAAGACATCAAAGCCGCTGAGCAGTGCCGCCAGACGCGCGGCTTTGCGGGCAAATACGACATCAAAAACTTCTTTGATGTGGGCAAAATGGGCATCGAGCATGCGCTGCTGCCGGAGCAGGGCCTTGTCGGTCCGGGCGACTGCATCATCGGCGCGGACAGTCACACCTGCACCTATGGCGCTTTGGGCGCGTTTTCAACCGGCGTGGGCAGCACGGATATGGCTGCGGGCATGATCTCCGGCAAAGCGTGGTTCAAGGTTCCTTCCGCGATCAAAGTGGTGCTCAAGGGCAAAAAGACGGGTTTTGTCAGTGGCAAGGACGTCATTTTGCACCTGATCGGTGAAATCGGTGTGGACGGCGCTTTATACCAGAGTCTGGAATTCACGGGGGAAGGCGTTTCCGACCTCTCAATTGAGGACCGGCTCTGCATCGCAAACATGGCGATCGAAGCGGGCGCGAAAAACGGCATCTTCCCGGTGGACGACAAGACGCTGGCTTATGAAAAGGGCCGCTTCCAGCGCGAGCCGAAGGGGTATACCGCCGACCCGGACGCTGACTATACCCGTGTTGTGGAGATCGATCTGTCCACCCTGCGGCCCACGGTCAGCTTCCCGCATCTGCCGGAAAACACCAAAACCATCGACGAGGCGGCCGGCGTCAAAATCGACCAGGCGGTCATCGGTTCCTGCACAAACGGCCGCATCGAAGATATGCGCGTCGCCGCTTCCATTCTCAAGGGCCGCAAGGTCAAAGACGGCGTACGCTGCATTGTGATTCCGGCCACACAGAACATCTATCTGCAATGCATCCGCGAGGGCCTAGCCGAAATCTTCATTGAGGCAGGCGCTGTGGTCAGCACGCCGACGTGCGGGCCGTGCCTGGGTGGTTACATGGGAATTCTCGGCAAAGGCGAGCGGGCCGTCTCCACGACGAACCGCAATTTTGTCGGTCGCATGGGCCATGTGGAGAGCGAAGTTTATCTGGCGAGTCCTGCTGTTGCGGCAGCCAGCGCTGTGACCGGCGTCCTGACCGATCCGGCCAAACTGTAAAGGAGGCTTTTTCATGCTTGCAAAAGGCACAGTACACAAATACGGCGACAATGTGGACACCGACGTGATCATCCCGGCACGGTACCTGAACACCTCCTCTCATGCGGAACTGGCGCAGCACTGCATGGAGGACATCGACAAAGACTTCGTCAAAAATGTGAAGCCGGGCGACATCATCGTCGCGGAAAAGAACTTTGGCTGCGGTTCTTCGCGCGAGCACGCGCCGATTGCCATCAAGGCCAGCGGGGTTTCGTGCGTAATTGCCTGCACATTTGCGCGCATTTTTTACCGCAACAGCATCAACATCGGCTTGCCGATCCTCGAATGCCCGGAGGCCGCCATGTCGATCCAAAACGGCGACACGGTCAGCGTGGACTTTTCGACCGGCGTGATCACCGACGAGACAACCGGCAAGACATTTCAGGCGCAGCCCTTCCCGCCCTTTATCCAGAATATCATCGACAAGGGCGGCCTGCTCAACAGCCTGAAAGGATAAATGGCCATCCTCCGGCGGCCCAGTAAACAAAATGGAACAGGCCCCTGCCCTTCGCAAAAAAGGCAGGGGCCTGCTTCTTGACCGTCCTCAGAAAAGGCTGCATTCTTTCAGTAAAGCCATTTGGCAATTTCTGGGCTATTTGGTGATCCGTTTCATTGCAGATGCCGGCTTTCACCAGATCGAATGATGCCCCATTGACGTCTTCTTTTAGTCAGCAGCACTGGAAGTATCCGCGTCTATACTTTCCGTATTATTCGTCGTGTTTGTACTATCTGTAGTACTATCAGTATCCTCTTCTGTGCTGGACGTGCTGTCCTCGGCAGTATAGGTGCTGTCCGTATCGGTACTATAGGTATCCTCGGTGCTGTACGTATCTTCGCTGGAGGTCTCCTCCGTACTATACGTTGTGGTGTCGTCCGCCGAAGAAGTGGATGTGTCGCTGCAACCGGCGAGTGCGCCAACGGCAAATAACGAGAGCAGGGCCAGAGCAATGGCAGAATTGCGTTTCATAGATGGATTCCTCGCTTTAAATTAGATTTGCGTTTCCGCATATCTTCATTATCGCCACGTATCTGACGGCCAGCAGGAAAGCCTGTGAAAAGCAGCTGACGGTTTTTTGAAAATTTGCCCTATCTCTCCGGTAAATGCAGTCTTGGTGCGCACCCTCTTTTCTATAAAAAGAAAAAGGCCCGGTCTGTCCCCAATTTGCTTGGGATATGACCGGGCCTTACCCGATTTAATTTTGCAAATATGGCAGCACCCTCGCAAAGAGAGCGTCGCCGACATACGCCGTCACCGCCAGTCCGTCTGCCGTATACTGTTCCGAAAGCAGCGTGCCTTCCTGGCGGATTTTTGCCGCCAGGCTGTTTTGGGTAAATGGCAGCAACAGGGAAACTTTATGAATGGTAACGGGCAGCGCCTTTTCAATGGCCGCGAGCAATTCAGGCTT
>USIA01000104.1 GCA_900554535.1 uncultured Oscillospiraceae bacterium
CGCCCGGCGCAGGGCCGCTTCCCAGCCCAACATGCGCTCACGGGTAGGACCGAGCGACTCCAGGTCTTGCGCCGGACCACAGCAGAACGCGATCTGCCTGTGCCCGCGCGCCAGGAGATATTCCGTCATTTCCGCGCCAGCCGCGCGGTCTTCCAGCCCCACGTTGATGCACTGTGATTCTTCGCCCGGCAGGAAGACCCCGTCGATGAAGACCAGCGGCTTTTGTGTGTTCTGCCGCAGCACCTGCGCGCCCTTTGGGGACAGACCGAACGCAAGAAGCCCATCCACGTTCCAGGTGTTTAATAGCTGCACCAGGTCATCCGGGTCCTGCACAGCCGTCAGCAGTAAGTAATATTTCCGTGCGCGTACTTCCCGTTCCACAGCGCCGACAAGCGTACTGGCAAACGCATCCTCCAGCATGGTGCGCTCGCTGCGGTCGTCATGTCCATATGCCAATGCAATCAGCCGCGAGGACCGGCTCACGAGCCCCCGCGCACTCATATTGGGCACATACTGCATGCGTTCCATCACCGCACGCACCCGCTGGACGGTAGCCTGCGACACGTGTCCGTAGTTACCATGGATCACGTTTGAAACAGTCGTGAAACTGACGCCTGCTTCCCGGGCGATGTCTTTGATTGTCACCATGGCTGCCGCCTCCTTTTGCGTTCCCTTTTTCTGTATATTCAGTATATCATATTGAACAGAAAAAGTGAACATTCTATTCACGATAATACGAAAAAATTTGTGAATTTTATACGGATATTTTGAAAATCAGGCCCAAAAGATGCTGGATACGAGAGGGGGAATGGGTCTCGTTAAAAGAAAATTCACCACTCAAGAGCAAAGTGCGGTATAATGCTAGTAGCAGACTGTATGGAAAAAGGAGGGATTCCATGGCACAGGGAAAGATCCTGGTTGTGGATGATGATCAGAATATTTGTGAATTATTACGGCTTTATATTGAAAAAGAAGGATTTGAAGTCGTCATTGCCAACGATGGCCGCCAGGCGTTGAAGATGTTTGACACCGAATCGCCGGATCTGATTATGCTGGACATCATGCTGCCGGAGCTGGACGGCTGGCAGGTCTGCCGGGAAATCCGCAAAAAGAGCCAGTGCCCGATCATCATGCTGACCGCAAAGGGCGAGGTCTTTGACAAGGTGCTCGGTCTGGAGCTGGGGGCGGACGATTACGTAGTCAAGCCTTTTGAAGCCAAGGAAGTGGTGGCGCGCATTAAGGCGGTGCTGCGCCGCATGGGCAAGACGGGCAGCGACGCGGTCAAGGAGGTCCATTACGACAAGCTGTCGATCAACCTGACGAATTATGAATTAAAGGTCAACGGCAAGGTGGTGGACACGCCGCCGAAGGAGATGGAATTGATCTATCATCTGGCGAGCAACCCCAACCGCGTCTTTACCCGCGACCAGCTGCTCGACGAAGTGTGGGGATTTGACTATTACGGCGACAGCCGCACGGTGGACGTCCATGTAAAGCGTTTGCGCGAGAAACTGGAGGGTGTATCGGACAAATGGTCGCTCAAGACGGTGTGGGGCGTCGGCTATAAATTTGAAGTTAAAGAGTGAACCTGCGCATGAAAAAGACCCTGTTTAAAAAATACCTGCGCATGACGATGCTGACCATTGTGGCGAGCTTTTGCATTTTGGGCGTGGTGATGGTGGCATTCACCGGCAACGACTGGCGCGAAGATCAGCAGAGCAGCATGGGGCGTATTGCGCGCAGCGTGACGGAGATCGTTGCGGATGGGATGATCGAAAGCGACGGCTCGCTGGCGCTGGATACCGATAAGCTGGAGGTCGTGCTGCCTTCTTTGAGCAAGAACAACAACTGCGACTTGCTTTTGACCGATACGGCGGGGAATATCCTGATGATGTCGCGGGGAACGGAAGCGGGCTTTACGCGCAAAAAGCTCCCCAAAGAGGTCATGGATCTTGTGCTGGCGGGCAATTATAATGCCAAGAGCATGCTGGGCGGCATTTACAGCGTGCCGTACTTTGTGGTGGGCATCCCGGTGCAGATGGAAATTTCGGGCAGAAACACGCCGGTGGCTGCGGTCTTTGCCTGCTTAACGGCGCACGGACTGACGGAATACCGCACCAATATGCTCAAGATTTTCGGCATTGCGGCGTTGGCGGCGTTTGTGGTCAGCTTCTGCATGATCTGGATCTTTTCTTATAATCTGGTTAAGCCTTTGCGCATTATGGCCAGCGCGGCGCGCAGCTTTGGCGAAGGAAACTTCAGCGTGCGGGTGCCGGTGACGAACCGGGACGAGATCGGCGAACTGGCGGTGGCTTTTAATAACATGGCGGATTCTCTTTCCATCAGCGAGCGCACGCGCCGCAGCTTTATTGCAAACGTGTCCCATGAGCTGAAAACGCCCATGACCACGATTGCGGGCTTTATTGATGGGATTTTGGATGGGACCATTCCGCCGGAAAAGCAGACGCACTATTTGAAGATCGTTTCGCAGGAGGTCAAGCGCTTGTCGCGGCTGGTGCGCACCATGCTCGATTTGTCGCGCATAGACAACGGGGAGTTAAAGCTCAACGTTTCCCGCTTTGACCTGACCGAGACGGTGCTGACGACGATGCTCAGCTTTGAAAAGCCGATTGAGGACAAACACATCGATGTGCGCGGGCTGGAGGACGTGCAGTCCATTTATGTGGATGGAGATCCGGACATGATCCACCAGGTGGTGTACAATCTGGTGGAGAATGCGGTCAAGTTCACGAATGAGGGCGGTTACATCCAGCTGTCGCTGGAAGATCAGGCGGATCGGACCACCGTCACGATCAAGAACAGCGGCGAGGGCGTCTCTCCGGAAGAGATCACGCAGATTTTTGACCGCTTTTATAAGACCGACAAGTCGCGGTCCAAGGATAAAACCGGCATGGGGCTGGGACTTTACATTGTACGGACGATTGTCAAGCTGCACGGCGGCGAAATCACGGCCAGCTCGGTGCAGGGCGAATACTGCCAGTTCTCCTTCTGGCTGCCCCGCAATAAACCGGTTGTGGTGGCGGAAGCGGTGGAGGAGCCGTCCCGCGGCAAACGCTATGATGATCGCCAGAAATTGCAGGTGAAATTCAAAAAACAGGAGGACCCGAAAAAATGACGGACCAGCAGCAATACCCGGAATCTCCCAACCGCTGGACGCCAGAGGGGGCGCCGCCCGATTTCCCCGCGCCGGCAGGACCGGGGGGCTATTTTCCATATCCGCCGCCGCGCAAGCCGCCTTTGCGCCGTAGCGTCAAGGCGCTGATTGCTGTGCTGGTGGTGCTGGTGGTTGCATTTGGCAGTGCGACGGGCGTTCTGCTGACGCGGGAGCAGCTGGAAAGACCGGTGGAGCGCCGGCCCGCCAGCAGCGCGTCCAGTGAAAACCCGTGGTCCATGCTGCCCAGCCAGGAGATTCTGCCTTATAAAGGCGAAAAGACGGATTTTACGCTGTCCATTCAGAAAAAAAGCGGAACGCCACTTGCGGCGGACGCGGTTTTCACAAAGGTCTGTCCCAGCGTGGTGGGCATTGTCGCCCGTCTGACCGATTCGGACGGAGAGCAGAGCAACAGCCAGGCGACCGGCATCCTCGCGAGCACGGACGGGGTGATCCTGACGAACGCACATGTGGTGGCGGATTCGACAGAGGCCGAGGTGGTCGTGATCCTGCACGACAAGCGGCAGTTCAAGGCGCATATCCTGGGGATTGACCGGACGACGGATCTGGCGGCACTGAAAATCAGCGCGACGGGGCTGACGCCCGCGCAGTTTGGCGATGCGGCGGAACTGAAGGTCGGCGAAAGCGTGGTGGCGATCGGCAACGCGGATGGGCTCAACTACGCGGATTCGCTGACCGGAGGGCTTGTCTCGGCGCTGGACCGGCCGATTGCCGGGCACAGCGGCAACGGTATGACGTATATACAGACAGATGCGGCCATTAACCCGGGCAATTCCGGTGGGCCGTTGTGCAACCTGTACGGCCAGGTGGTGGGGATCAATTCCAGCAAGATCGTGACCTCGGGGTACGAGGGCATCGGCTTTTCCATCCCGGTGAGCAAATCGGTGGATATCCTCAACCAATTGATCCGGACGGGTCATGTGCAGGGCCGCGTCAAGCTGGGCATCACGTGCCGGCCGATTTCGACGTATCAGGCGGCTGCCTATGGATTGCAGGGCGGCATGGAGCTGGTCTCCATCGCCGAGGACAGCGCCTTTGAGGGCACTGGCGTCCAAAAGGGGGATATTCTTTATCAGCTTGACGGCAATCCCGTCACTTCGATTGATGACGTGGACGCCGTGCTGCAGCGGCACAAGCCGGGAGATACGGTCAAGGCGGCGCTGTATATGCCGGGCCAGAAGAGAGACCGGACCGTGACCATTACGCTGAAAGCGGAAGGTTGAGGGTAGGTGCCTTTATTACCGGCGTGGACTTTTTGATCGACGGCGCGCGAACGCCGCTTCCTTCTATGGCCCGCTGAAGCCGGAAGCATAAAGAATGGGATTCCATAAACTTCATATTTTCCTGATCATTTGCCCGGAGGAACAGCTCCGCCGCATCCAAAATCGAAAGGGTGCGGCGGGGCTGTTTTTTTATAGTGGAACATTTAGTGGAACATTTCAAAAATTTTTTGGAAATTCGCCTTTTAGGGCGAATTTTACGAGGCGTTTGCAGGAGGGATGAAAGGAGGTGCTGGAAAAATGCAGAAAACGAACTGCGCGGCGCAGGTTTGCCGCAAACTGGCGCGCGGCCGGATCAATGATGCGGTGCGGCTGCTGTACGGCAGCGAAGCGCCGCCCGATCTGGCCAAGCTGGATCTATACAATGTGGCGGAGATTAAGCGCGGGGAGAAGGGAATTGAGATCAAATTTTTTGACCGGCTGAAGGCGGCGGAACTTTTGCAGGCGCTGGAAAGCGAGAACGGCGCAGAGCCGCTTTACCGTGCGTTGGGTGAGAGCGCGGCAGCTCTGCAGGAAAGCGGGGAAGCAGACGATGCGGTTCAGTAAAAAGCAGCTGCAAGCGCTGACCTGGTGGTGTCCCGGCGGAGTGGGAGCCAGGCTTGACGCCATCATCTGTGACGGGGCGGTGCGCAGCGGCAAGACGCTTTGCCTGGGGCTTGGCTTTGTGTGCTGGGCCATGGCGAGCTTTTCCGGAAAAAGCTTGGCGCTGTGCGGAAAAACGGTGCGATCCCTGCGGCGCAACCTGGTGACCACGCTTTTGCCGCTGCTGCACGAGGCGGGCTTTTCCTGTGTGCTGAAAGGCGCGGAGCTGCTCGTGCGCGCGGGCAAGGCCGAGAACCGCTTTTATCTTTTTGGCGGCAAAGACGAAGGCAGCGCGGCGCTGATCCAGGGGCTGACACTGGCGGGCGTGCTCTTTGACGAAGTGGCGCTGATGCCGCGCTCATTCGTGGAGCAGGCGCTGGCGCGGTGCAGTGTGACGGGAAGCCGGTTCTGGTTTAACTGCAACCCGGAGGGGCCGGACCACTGGTTTTACCGGGAATGGATTTGCAGGACAAAACAGCGGCGCGCGCTCTACCTGCACTTTACGATGGCGGATAACCCCGGGCTTTCGCCTGCCATGCGCGCGCGATACGAGCGGCTTTATACGGGCACATTTTATGAGCGCTTTGTCGAGGGACGCTGGGTAGCGGCGCAGGGGCTGATCTATCCATTCATGGAGGCGGATAAAATGGGCTGCGACCCGCCGGCCGGGCCGTTTTCGAACTATGTGGTCAGCTGCGATTATGGCACGCGCAACCCGAGTTCCTTTGGCCTGTGGGCGTGTCAGGGGGAAACCTGGTACCGAATTGACGAGTACTACTACGATGGGCGGAAGAATGGCGCGCGGACGGACGAGGAGCATTATCAGGGCCTGCGGGCGCTGTGCGCCGGGCGGTCCATTTCCTGCGTGGTGGTGGACCCCTCGGCTGCGAGCTTTCTGGAGGTGATCCACAGACACGGGGAATATCGTGCGATACCGGCCGTCAACGAGGTGTTGACCGGCATTCGCAAGACCGGGATGGCGCTCAAGGAAGGGCGCGTGCGCATCTGCCGCAACTGCCGGGACATTTGGCGGGAATTCGCGCATTACCGGTGGATGGATGGCAAGGAAGCGCCGCGCAAAGAGGATGACCACGCGATGGACGACCTGCGGTATTTTGTGACGACGGTGCTGGACCGGAGGGACCGGTTTTGCGCACTTTCTGTCGCGCGGGCAAGCGGGTAAGGAAAGGAGGGACGCATGATTTTTCGCAAAAACAAAGAAAAGAAAGGCGAGGCCGCCTGCGCCGTACAGACGGGCGCACAGGAAATGCCATTTGCGGCGGTGCGGCAGTATGTCCCGCTGGAAGCGGCTGAGCTGCGGCTTTATGCACAGCTGCGCCGTGCAGTGCCAATCATCGACGCGGCGCTGGACAAGATTGTGCGGCTGGTGGGCAAATTTGACGTTTTGTGCCCGGACAACGCAATCGAAAAGAAGCTGAAAACATTTTTGGAGACCGTGCAGGCCGGGCCTGCGGGCTGCGGGGTGATGACGTTTTTACAGACGTATCTCGACCAGCTTTTGACCTTTGGCAATGCAGTCGGGGAGATGGTGGTGCAGGATGGGCGCTTGGCCGCGCTTTATAACGCCTCACTAAAGGACGTGGAGCTGCGGACCGTGACGCCGCTGGAGCTGGAGGTGCGCCGACGCAC
>USIA01000105.1 GCA_900554535.1 uncultured Oscillospiraceae bacterium
CTCCAGCACCACCACGTGGCGCCCGCCGATCAACTGCCCCGCACGGACAGCGCCCAAAAGCCCCGCCGCGCCGCCGCCAATTACGGCCAGCCGGTATTTCTGCATGCTTTTCCCTCCCTCGCTGGAATTCCATCAAATTATACCGGATTCCTGCGCAAATTGCAAAGGCAGTGAAATCGATCGACGGCCTGAGACGCAATTACGAAGTCATCCGGAATCAGTGGCGTTGGACGCGCCGCGGCCGGGCAGATCGGTGTGGCGCGCAGCACCTTTTTGAAATGGGAAAAAAGGCACAGAGAAACGGGAGAATTGACAGGATGCGACAGCGTTTGCATCCATCATGCATTTGTGATAAACTAAACTTGCATTCCAAGATGAAATGCACCAAATTTTCTTTGCCGCCTGTGGCAGAAAGGATGCAAACGATGCCTGCCTTTAAAGGAATCTCAACAGAGCAGCTCGCCGCATTTGACAAAAGCTATGCGGAAAGCCCGCTGTGCCGCGCGATGACCAACGCGCTTTATAAGACTTCGGTCAAAGATGTTTCTTTCCACCCCGCTGCATTGGCGCAGTCGCAGTTTGCCTTTTCTATAGACCTGCCCACCCTGCCAGTGACCGACCAGAAATCCAGCGGGCGCTGCTGGATTTTCTCTGCGCTCAACGTGCTGCGCGAAGTCGTGGCCAAGAAGTGCAATCTCCAGCAGTTTGAGCTTTCCCAGAACTATATCGCTTTCTGGGACAAGTTTGAAAAATCCAATTATATGCTCGAAAGTGTGATTGCCCTGGCGGACCGTCCGATCGATGATCGGGTGCTGTGCCAGGTGCTCACGACTGGCGTGCAGGATGGCGGCCAGTGGGATATGTTCGTCAACCTCGTGGAAAAATACGGCGTCGTGCCCAAGGCCGCGATGGAGGAGACGTATCAGAGCAGCAACACCCGCGATATGAACGCCCTGCTCAATGCAAAGCTGCGCCAGTGCGCTGCAAGGCTGCGGAGCACGGTGCAGGCCGGCGGCGACGCAGAGGCACAAAAGCAGGAGATGCTGGCCGAAATTTACCGCTTTTTGTGTATGTGCTTTGGTCAGCCGCCCCGGACCTTTGATTTTACATACGTCGATCGCGATAAGCAGTACCATCGCGTGCGCGATCTGACGCCCCATGCTTTTTACAGCCAGTATATCGGCCTGAAGCTGCGCGAAGACTATGTGAGCATCATCAATTCCCCGACAGCGGACAAGCCGTTTGGCAAGTCCTACACAGTCGACTTTATCGGCAATGTGGCCGAGGGCGCGCCTATCCGCTACTATAACCTGCCCATGGACACGATGCGCGCGCTCATCGTCCGCCAGCTTTCTGATGGCGAACTGGTCTGGTTTGGCAGCGACGTCGGCAAACGCGGCGAAAGGGAAAAGGGCCTGTGGAGCACGGAGTGCTACGACTATGCCGGCACCTTTGGTATGGATTTCACCATGACCAAGGGTGAGCGCCTGGATTACCGCGAGAGTGCAATGAACCATGCGATGGTCATTACGGGCGTGGATCTGGACGAAAACGGCCAGCCAATGAAATGGAAAATTGAAAACAGCTGGAGCGATGAACACGGCGAAAAGGGTTACTATCAGATGAGCGCCGACTGGTTCGACCAGTTTGTGTATCAGGCGGTCATCCACAAAAAATACCTCACGCAAGCTCAGCTGGCCGAAGCGGCCTCGGAGCCGATCCACCTGCAGCCCTGGGATCCCATGGGCACGCTGGCGGACTGAGCTGTCTGCACAAAAAATCCCCCGCCAATCAGACTGTCTAGCCTGCGGCGGGGGATATCTGATACAGAACATTCAGGTTTTTTTGACGAATTCGGTATGGCAAACGGGACATTTGATTTGAATCTTTCCCTTCCCGCGCGGCACACGCAGCGTGGCCTTACACTTGGGACAGCGAAAATAGCGGCTCACCTTTCGGTCGCGCCAGCGTGCATGCCAGTCCGAAAACAACCGTGTCAGCGGCCGCACCACCGTCAGGAAGCGCTGGTTTTCCGCTGTCCGCTTTTCGTGATTGCGGGAATACATGCGGAAAAGCGCCAGAACAAAGCAGGCCAGCCACAGAATCGCCAGGATCCAATAGACAGGCCCATGCACAAAGCCTTGCACGATTGCCAGAACGATCGCACAGCCCATCAAGGTCAAACTGAGCTGATCGACGCCGTGCCGTCCATACATAAATTTCTGAAGCCAGTTCATTGCTTGGCCCCTTTCTCAAATTTCCGCTTTTGCGGGTCTTATTGTAACTAAATTGTAACGCACAGCCCGGCTATTTGCAAGAATGAACGGAAAAGATTTACACATCGTTCACAGGAAAGACAGCCTTCGTTTATATTCTTTACGGGAACAATTACAGAGGGCTTTCCAGTATATAATGAAAGAATAGAAATCTAACGAGCAAATCAGGTGAAAGTATGTTGGAAACGCAGAAATTATATGAAGAAGATCCCTATCTGCGCACTTTCCGCGCGCGGGTGCTCTCCTGCGAGCGGGAAAAGCATGGATGGGCGGTCGTGCTGGACCGGACGGCATTTTTCCCGGAAGGGGGCGGCCAGCCTGGTGACCAGGGTGTCCTGGATCGGGTCAATGTGCTGGATACGCGCGAGCGTGGGGACGAGGTGGTGCATCTGACAGATGCGCCGCTTCCCGTGGGCAGCCAGGTCACCGGCGGCATCCATTGGCCGCTGCGCCACCAGCATATGCAGGAACACACAGGCGAGCACATTCTTTCCGGCGTGCTGCATCGCTTTTTCGGCGTGACAAACGTTGGTTTCCATATGGGCAGCGCCTGCGTGACGCTGGATTTGGATAAGCCCCTGGAGCCGCGTCAGATCGCCCTGGGGGAGCGTCTGGCCAATGAGGCGGTCTGGCGCGATTTGCCGGTCCTGGTGTCTTACCCGACCCAGGCGGAATTGGAAACGCTCGATTACCGCAGTAAAAAGGAGATCGCGGGCCAGGTACGAATCGTAACCATCCCCGGTTACGATGTTTGCGCCTGCTGCGGCACGCATGTGGCGCATACCGGGGAGATCGGCATGGTGAAAGTGCTCGACAGCATGCATTATAAAGGCGGTGTTCGCATTTCCATGGTCTGTGGCAGGCGTGCATTTGCGGATTATGGTCAGAAGCTTGCGGCAGTATCCGCCATCTCCGGGCAGCTTTCCGCAAAGCCGGAGGCAGTCGCGGATGCGGTCACACACCTGCTGGAAGAAAAGGAGCATTTGCAGCAGCAGCTTCACGCGGCCCAGGACCATCTGGTCACCGTGTTGGCGGAAAGTGTGCAGCCCTTGCCCAATGGCTGGGCCTGCGCGTTTGCAGAGGGCCTGGCGCCGGATGCGTTGCGGCGGTTTGCACTCAGCCTGGCGGAAAAGGCGCCAAATGCGGCTGTTTTGAGTGGAGACGGACAGCACTGGCAATATGCACTCGCCACCAAGGACGGCGACCTGCGCGCCGTCTGCAAAGAGATGAACGCGGCGTTCCAGGGGCGCGGCGGCGGCAAGCCTGGCCTTGTACAGGGCAGCCTGCAATCTGACCCCGAAACGCTCGAAGCCTGGTTTGCAAAACGATAAAGGAGGAAAAAACCATGAATACGGCGCCGGAAACCATTTTGGCGGATATGGCCGCCTATAACGCGCCAGATGTGCGGCGTATCAGCCATGCGATGAAGGTCTATGCCTGGGCTTCTATTCTAGGCAGGGAGGAGGGCTTGCCGGCGGACCAGCAGTACATTTTGCAGGTCGCCGCAGCGCTGCACGACATCGGCATTCATGCTGCCGAGAAAAAGCACGGCTCCAGCGCCGGGAAATATCAGGAGCAGGAGGGGCCGGCCATTGCCCGCGCTTTGCTGGAAAAACGAGAGGTTCCCGCAGCAGTGACGGACCGCGTCTGTACGCTGATTGGCCGCCATCACACCTATACCGGTATCGACGGCATGGATTGTCAGCTGTTGATCGAGGCAGATTTTTTCGTCAATATTGAGGAAGACCAGTTATCGCGGGAATCCGTGGAAAAAATTCGTACAACCATTTTTCGCTCCACAACCGGCCTGCACTTTTTGGATTCCCTGTACTTGAGAGGGGAAGCGTAAATGACCGTTTGTGCCGGACGGAAATATTTTTGCGGCGCAAGCCGCATAGCAGGGTTTGGGGAAGGCACTCCCCAACAAGTTTCCCGCGGGGGGCAAAAACCGCAGAATTGCGGATTTTGGCACCGTGGTAGGAACTTGCTCTTCGTGACTGCAAACTTCCCCTCACTTCCGTCCGCCACTTTTTCCCGGTTTGTATAAATGCTTTTCTGAAAATTCTCTTTTGCCAACTACTCGTCCATCGGGAGCCGGTTTTGGCAATCTGTTTCTCTTTTTCTGCTACTAATAATCCTGCAAAGGGCATTTCTGCCCGTTTTCGCTAAAATGACACCGGACACAGCGGTTTTTACCCGATACCGGGAAAAATCCTTTCCATTCTTTGTAATACAGGAAACGGGGAAATGGCAACCGGGCAGACAGAAAATTTTCCTGTTCACTCTAAACACCACCGCCTTGCCTGTTCTGCCAAAAATGGGCGCAAAAAAAGCAGCAAATCTTTTTCAAGACTTACTGCTTTCGCTGGCCGCGCCGGTGGGCGGCTGGTATTGAGTTTTTATGGTTTGTCCGGCGGATAGTCAAGCCGGAACTTGAATTGACAGTCAATTAACCGCTGTTTCACATAGTCCTCCACCTCGGCATTGACCTGTCCATTCACTTTGGAGAAATAGCAGATATATCTGTCGTAGTGGAGCAGGACGGCGCTCACGGCTTCCGGGTCGCCCTCATGTGCTTTGAGGATTGTTTCATAGGGGAGAAGTTTACTCATGCCGGCTCACCCCCATTTCCTCGCGCAACCGCCGCAAGGCAAGCTGGATCTGCCGCCCTGCTGTGCTGCGTGACCGGCCAATGTACGCGCCGATCACTCGCTGCGGCTGGCGCAGAAAGTAATAGCGCAGGATTTCTTCCTGTGTCTGCTCCGGCAAAACAGAGATCGCGTCGGCAAGGGCGGCGTTGCTCAATAGGACGGTCTGGCCGCAGACGGTAAAGGGGTATTCCTCGTCTGGCTCCGGCTCGGCAAATTGAATAAACTGCTCATTCGTCAGATAATCAAGGGAAAATTCCCGTTCCATTTCTGTCGCAGCCGTATAATTTTCCCTATGGCGGCATACCGAATGACGGTTTTACAAAAGGCGTTGTGTCTGTGCCGGATATACTCTTGATAGTCTTCAATCTCGGTCATGGAAATTCCCCCTCTCTGAATAATAGTGCGGGGCGGCAGCACCCCTTGCTGTCGCCCCTTGTCTGCTTACTAGCAAAGACAGATGGGACTATCAACGGCGGGCGCAAACCGTTCATCTTGACCGTTGACTGGCTCGGCTAGGTTTGCTATTGTTTTGGACACTTACTTATCCATATGGTTGTTCTTCTGAACCTCATTGTTTATCTGCTGAATACGCTTTTTAATAGCTATATATTGCGACATCCAAATGATAAAGTAAATTGCAAAGAAGCTCCCAAAATAACTTAAAGTACCGAAAACACTGTGATTCATCCAACGCATAAAATACGCAATCGGGAATGTGCAAAGAGAACATATAATTAAATGTGTTATTGTTTGGCGAAGAATACTCCAATTATCCACTTCCCAAACAATCGAAGCACCTGCCCATGCCGCACCATATAATAACGAACAGATTGTTTGCAACAAAACTGCATTGATTTCTGTCCCGCAATCTGCAATCAATTCAGGAACAACCGCATAAAAGCGCCCATCTCCCACGATCAAAGAAATAACGATGGCAATAAGGTTGCTAATTGCTAATCCAATTAGCGCACCAATTAGGCATCGAGTAGCTACTTTTTTCTTCATAATATCACCTCATATTCCTAATACTTGCTTGATTTTCTTGATATATCGCCTTGATACATATGTAACAGTATCATTCTGAAAGGAAACACAAATTGTTCCAGTATAACTCAAATCAAACCCTTTAACTCTTTTTAGATTTATAATTTCCGAGTTAGAAATACGGACAAAATCGTCTTTGTCAAGGCGTTCCTCAAGTTCATATAACCGCAATCGAAGCTGATACTCTCCATCTTCTGTTTCTGCGTACACTTTTCCATTTGTTGCATAAAGGCGGATAATATCATGTTGGTCTAATACTTTCAATATATCTCCTTGAAGCCCTGCAAGAAGCTGTGGAGTATCCTGGGCAAGTTTTTTGGCAAGTGTGTTTATTTCATCGGTTATCTTGTCAGTAACCACAATAATTTTGGTTTCCTTGCAACTACTATCAATCTTGATTTCAATTTGCATTTTCTCTCACCTCCTAACTTCAAATACAGTATAAGAAAAGCAAATAAAGATTTCTACTATTTTTCGATAGACGGTCATTTTCATAACATAAGTGGCATGATGTTATTTTACGGAATATAGGGCTGCTATCTATCAATTCTTTAATGTTACTTTATGGCACATGAGCCTTGGCTTCTCAGATGAAACAGAAAATACCCAACAACGCCGGACGCCATTGACGGCCCCGCG